>JBFWKW010000001.1:0-226660 GCA_050252455.1 Campylobacterales bacterium
AACGACTCCAAAAAACTGACCGAAAAAAAGAGGGAGGCTCTTTTTGACGAGGTTGTGCAAATCTCCATATATCATATAGTATGGCACAGCGCAAAAGAGATAGACGAACTTGGAATATCTGCTTGCATCAAACGCTCTCTTATCGAAATAAAATCCGTGATTAGTGCGGATAGGTATTTGTTTGACGGAAATAGCCGCTTTGGGGTGGAAGGGCTGGAGACGATGGTAAAAGCGGATGCACAGGTGACGGAGGTGATGGCGGCGAGTATCCTCGCCAAGGTCAGCCGCGATAGGCTGATGATGCAGATGGACGGCAAATACCCGCAGTACGGCTTTGCCTCACACAAAGGCTACGGCACGGCGGCGCACATAGAGGCGATAAGAGCGCACGGACTAAGCGAAATACACAGGGAAAGCTTCAAGCCAAAGAGGCTACAAGCGACTCTTTTTTAGCGCCACTCCACATCGGCATATAGCTTGCCGTTTGAGTCTTTTTGGAGCTTGTAATATAGGTTGAATACTTGCCCGTTACGAAATCTGAGCTTTGCAGAACACTCCGCACTCTTGGCCTTATCGTTTTGCGATACCTCTACTATATCCTCCAAAACAGGGCCGTACTCTTTGTAGTTGAACTCTACCATCTCAACCTCTTCGGGTTTTAGCGCGCTGCGCCACTCATCGCCGACTACTGACGGATTGAGCCTTGAGGCAAGGCGCATTTTGACAGTTTTTTCGACAGACTCCATAATGAGCTTCTTGCTCTCTTTGCTGTCGCAAGACGGGGAGCCGCAGCCTACAAACAACAAAGCAAAACACAAAAAGACAATTTTGTACATCGTACACTCCGAGCTATTTTTGCTATTTTAGCCCGAGTACGCTTCTAAGTTCCACCCTTGCCGCTTCAAAGTCCGCCATAAACTTACTATTTTTCAAAAATTCATTTGCAAGCAGTGTACCGCTACCCCTGCCCGCCCTAATATCTGCCGGATAGTGAACGCCGAGCACCACCCTATTTTGGGAGTACTCTTCGGCTCTCATAAATATCTCATATCTTTTTTCGGGAACCATTTTTGAGAGTATCACGGCACACTCATAAGCGAATGTCGTGTGCCCGCTAGGATATGAAGCTCCTTTGGTATCCGGCTTTAGCGAATGAACGGCTGAGCTTACCAGAAACGGTCTTGGGCGCCTGTAGTCGTCCTTGACCTTCCTTACCATCTCATCACCGTCGGATTTTAGCTTCTCAAAAAGCGCAGTTGTAAGAGGTAGTTTGGCGGGCACAAAATCACTTCCAATCACATCGGCAAAACGAAATACGCTCAAATTTGCGTCAGCCAAAGCCTTCTCGCTTTGTCCCTTCGTCCTTTTGTTCTGCGCCTTTAACACCCCCTTCAAATCCTCTTTATCCTCCAAAGAACCGGACTTTGGAGGCGGGGCAAGCAACTCCATCAAATTTACTGCATTTTTGTCTATGTAGTATTGGTCGGCGAATAGTGGAAGTGAGGAGAGTAGAAAAACTAAAAGTAGTTTTTGGATTTTTGAAAACATCGTAAACTCCGAAATTTTTGTCGATGTTAGCTCATCTTTATTTCGGAGTTGTTACGGTACCTTAATGGTTTCAATGCTAGCCCTTAAGGCTTTTTCATATTTTGCAAAGTCTTCCTTGGTAGAATTGAAATTAAACATAAGCATACTGTTGCCGTGAGCAGTAATAAGTATAATGTTGTAAATCTCGGTGTCAACAGCGTTTGTTAGTATTTCAAAATAAATCCATTTGCGTCCGAATATTTCTACTATCTCATGCTTTTTCCAAACCAAACCCCCGATAATACGAGTCATTGTGTTCTTGTATATCTCCATCGTCTCTTCAAGAGGTTTACCTGAAATATCAATATCTCTAACATCGTATGCGATAGTTGTTTTCATCGACGCATTGCCGATAGCCCATTTCGGCGGATTTTTTCGGTGCCACTTTATATCAATAAACTCTTGGCTCAAAGGCTTAAACTCATCTGGCGCGGTAAAGCTTATCCCTGAATTTGGTATCACTACTTCTTGTGCATTGCAAACACCGACCGTTATGGCAAAAATAATATATAAAAATAGTCTCACTTTACTACACCCTTAATATTACGATTTTAAAAACTATACAATCTTATCAAAAATAGTTTTTGCCGTACAGACTTAAACATCTTCAACATAACTACGATTTTGGTATCATAAAAATAAAAAAGAGTGCAGAGAATGCAAACTAAAGAATCTATATTGTCGGAGCTAAAAGCCATAAAGCCGATATATGAAACGGATGGTTTTTTGATACTTGGGATTTTTGGCTCAGTCTCTAGGAGCGAGATAACAAGCTCATCTGATGTGGATATACTCTATGATGTAGATAGTAAATTTTGTGAAAAATACGGTTTTGGGTCAATATCAAAAATCAACGAAATAAAAGATGAAATAGCAAAAAAACTCGGCATGAAAGTGGATTTGGCCTCCCCGTCCGGCATGGGCAGAGTAGCCAACAAATATATCGTAGAACAAGCATTATATATATGAAAAACATCAATGAAAGGCTGGAGTCTATCCTTGAAAAAATAGGGTACATTGAGCAGATAATACAAAAAGCCTCATCCATAACAAACGCCTTATCAGACAAAGCAACTAGCTGTCCGGCAATACTTATGCACCTCATAGCAATAGCGGAACAAATAGCCAAAATATCCGCCGAGGATAACACTAAAGCGTCTGAGATATTTGGGGATGAGGCCATAAAAGGTTTTTGCGATATTAGAAACTTTATAGCGCACGACTACGACGGCGTAAATATGGCTGTGATAGAGTGGCTACTAAGGCACGGGCTTTATGAGTTAAAAACAAGAGTAGTACAAAATATAAAATCATAAAAGGCAAAAATGTTTACGGGACTGATAAGAGAATTTGCGAATGTCAAGAGCTTTAGCGGTGAGAAGCTGACGCTAAAATCAAATTATAAGCCAAAAATAGGTGACAGCATAGCCATCAACGGCGCATGTCTGACCGTCACCGAGGTGGCGTGGGGCGGTTTTTCGGTGGAGCTGTCGCATGAGAGCCAAAAGATACTGGCGACTGAAAATCTGAGAGGCAAGGTGCATATGGAGCCTGCTATGCAGATGGGCGATAGGTTTGAGGGGCATGTGGTGCAGGGACATGTGGATTGCGTAGGCGAGATAACAAGGATAGATAGAAGCTCGAAGTCGTATGACTACTATATCAAGGTACCCGAGAAGTTTTTGCCGCTTTTGCCGCCGAAGGGGTCGGTGACGATAGACGGCGTGAGCCTGACTATCAATGAGTGTATGGATGACGGGTTTCGTCTGACTATCATCCCACACACCTTGCAAACAACCCTTTTTGGCGACTATAAGGTCGGGCGAAAAGTCAATGTCGAGACCGATATGTTCGCTAGATATTTGGCGCATATGTTCGGGCGCAAAAACTCCCTATCGTGGGAAGATGTAGAAAAGATACAGGCTCTCTACTAATAATGCTAACCCCGAAAGCCGCGGCGCTAAAATACGAAAAAGAGGGAGACAAAGTCCCGACCGTAGTAGCCAAGGGCAAGGGGATAATAGCTGAGAAGATAATAGCCAAGGCCTCTGAAGTAGGGGTGCCGCTCTTTAAAAATGAGCTTTTGGCGGACTCACTTCTTAATGTAGAGATAGACAGAGAGATACCGCCAGCACTATACAAGGCGGTCGTAGAGGTGTTCGTCTGGCTAGCTAAAAACGAAGAAGGGGCAAGAGCTAGAAAATCAAACTTTTGACTCTAACTTTGAAAGCTTCTCCTCGAGTACCTCTATTTTTTCTTCAAGCGTATTTATATGTTTTTTTAAAACCGAAACAGTGTCGTCTTTTTGTTTTACAGTTGCTATCAAGTCACATAAAGTTTTTACCAAATCGGTATAAGTGGCTGGCTTTTTGATAAACGCATTGGCTCCTTTTGGAAATTTTGGAACCAAAAAGTCAGAAAAATCATACGCAGATATAATGATGATTGGGATATTCGGATCTATCGCCCTCATCTCGACCATCATATCCTCGCCCTCCATCACCGGCATCACGATATCGGTGATAACAATATCATGCCTGTGTCTCTCAAAAAGTTCAACACCCTCTTTGCCGTTTTTTGCCGTATCAACGGTCAGGAAAAATTTTTTCAAAAACTCGGCGGTCTCTTCTCGTATGGCTTTTTCATCCTCTACGTACAAAACACTCATATCTCCGGCCAGCTCTTTTAATCTAAATGCTTGTTCCAATATCTTGCCTTTTAAAAAAGTATTTTTTCATATTTTTGTTTTAGCCGAATAAAAAACTCATCGGCATCGGCAAACACCTTCTCATCTAACTCCACGGGCTCCAAGCCGGAATGTATAGTCTCGTTTTCTATATGTTCCGACTTCGGAATATGCGAAGCAACATCCATGGAGGCTATCAACTCCTTGAGAGCTCTTACGTCTTCTTTGCGACAGATTGCTACATAAAAATTTTTATCAAAATTTGCCACAAACGGTTTTTTCTCAAAATGTTTATGCTCTATCGCCTCGATTAACTCATTTGCGGCAGACCTTTCAACATCAAGACCTTTGTCTTTGCCGTGCCAAGCAATTATATGTTCCAGATTTTTGATATAAAAAATAATAGAACCAAACTCGGCTTCTTTTTTGATGATATCGCCGACCACCTCTTTTAGCGCCTCTTTGTTGGGCAGCCCGGTAAACGGATTGGTGTGTAGTTTTGTTGATAGGGCTTTGATATCTTGTTCGAGCTGGGTTATATCCATAAAAGACAATAAGTACTTATGCCCCGGTTCCAAAACGGCGTGCTTAAGCAAAAAAACACGTTCTCGCATACCGCTGTTTCTGTCTTTTACTATAGCCTTGTGTATATCGTACGGCTCTTTTTCGAGACAATTTATAATATCTTTGCCGCACTTTATTCCATATTCAACCCTGGCGCCTACTTCATCTAGGCTTACGTCGTCGATATCGGTAAATCCAAACAACCCTCTAAATGCTTTGTTCATCATAGAAACCCTGCTATTTTCTATAACGGCTATAGGACTATCCATAAAATTGAGTATTTTTTCGGTTTCTTTTACCTTGGAGACAAGCTTGTTTTCTAGCTCTCTATTAGCAAGCGATAGATGTATTGACTTTGCGACGTTATAAAGCAGTATCAGAAACGGTTTATTATTGATAGGCTTCATAACGAATTTATCGATTCCTATGTTTATAAGCTCCATCAACTTTTCGGTTTCATTATATGCCGAAGTTACTATGACCACCTGTTCCTCGTTTATCTCTTTTATCCGTCTAGCCATCTCTATGCCGTCCATATGCGGCATGGCAATATCGGTAATGACAATGTCGTACTTATCTTTTTTGTACGCTTCAAGCCCCTCTATGCCGTCTTTTGCGGTTACGATGGATGGGAAAAACTTGCCTAGAAATATCGCTATCTGAGTTTTTACCGACTCGTCATCCTCTACGTACAAGACCTTTAGCGGCTCGGCATACTCTTTGAGGGCAAAGATATTTATCTCCATCATTCCGCCTTTGACAATGGTATATCCATAAAAAACAGAGCTCCATCTGCGCTATTTTTAACGCCTATGAGCCCGCCGTGATGTTTTTCGACGATTATTTTTGACATATACAATCCAAGCCCAGTGCCTGATTTTTCATTTTTGGTCGTAAAGTACGGCTCAAATATTCTGTCCATTATTGACGGGCTTATACCGCCACCGTTATCTTCAATTTCAATCCTGGCAAGACCGCCCTCGCCAATACCGGTACGTATCAAAACGGTTGGATTTTGTATTTTTCTCTCCACGAGCACGTCTTTGGCGTTATTGAGTATACTGAGCATAGCCTGCAGCATCTCGCCAAAATGTATCTCCACCATGGCGCTATCCACACCGTCGTCAAAAACCAATTTTATGTCGTTGTTATCATATGATTTAGATATCATTTTTATAGATTTGTGGACAAGTTCGGAAAGCGTTGTCTTCTCTTTTTGAATATTCGGCTTAAAGAAATTACGGAAATCGTCTATCGTTTTAGATAGATACTGCACTTGTTCGCCTATCCCTTTTAGATGGGATATGAACTTTTTATTATCTACACTTTCCAGCTCTATATCCAAAATCATGTTATTGGCGCTCATTCCTATAACAGTGATAGGCTGTCTCCACTGATGAGCTATCATACTTATCATCTCGCCCATCGCGGCAAATCTTGACTGAACGATTAGCAGCTCCTCTTTTTTCTTCAGCTCGTCTTCCGCATTTTTTCTGTTTTGTATATCATATAAGGCTCCGACATAGCCGACATACTCTCCCTCTTTGGAGTATAAAGGTTTGGCATTATCGCAAACCCAATGGAATTGCCCGTCAAAACACTTGAGCCTATACTCGCGCATCCAACTATCTTTATTATTTACCGCATCCATAAACGACTTAAATACGGCCTCCCTGTCATCCTCATGCAGCGAACTTGTCCACCCGTCTGCCAGCTGTGACTCTATCTCTTCGGTCGTAAACTCTTGCCATGCCCTATTGAGATATACGACATTACCGTCAAAATCTGTCTTATACATAGGAAGCGGCATATTGTCAAGTAGCCACAAGCACTCCTCTTTTGCCCCTTTTAATCCGTTTTCATATGCCTTTTGGCGGCTGATGTTCCTTCCGACCAAATATACTTTTGAGCCGTCGCCGGAGCGAACCATCCTCCAAGAGTGCCATGCGTATTTGCCGTCATTGTCAAAAAATCTATTTTCAAAATCAATCGACTTGCCAACCTTAAAGACTTTTTTTATCTCCGCCTCCATAGCCTCTTTATCGTCTTGAAATATGCCGTCCACAAAAAGCGTGCCGTCAAGCAAATTGAGCGGCCAAGTATGGGCAAACGCCTCATTATGTCCGATAATTTTTCCGTCTTTTGAGATTATCGCAACCTTATCAAGAGTGGCATCAAAAAAATTAACTATATCTTGTCTGAATTCGCTCGTTTTTTGAGCTGAACGCCTAAGCTTTTTATTATTCAAAAAAACCAAAACAAAGATAATGATGGAACTAAGAGATACGAAAAACAGCGACTTAAATGTCTCATAATATCTGTATTCATGGTAGTCGCCCACAATTTTATACAGCAAGCTATCGGTGGTAAAAATCCACACAAACGCAAAGGCACAATAAAAAAGAGCTATAGAAACAGGATAGCAAAAATCCGGACATCCAATGGCCCTGAGCATTTTTTGTTTCATAAGAGCAACCTGAATTTTTATATTTTAGGCTATCTCTTTTTAGCTTATTTTATGGCAACATATAAAATAAATTAAAGAGTAACTTTTTAAAAAGGGATATTTCGGATGGATTATTATCTATCAAGGCTCAAAGAGATTGGCAGAGAGTGCAATGTACTGTACGTAGAGGATGAAATAGGCATCAGAGAGGAGATGCGTCTTTTTTTGGAGAAGTTTTTTTCAGGAGTTGAGTGCGCCTCGGATGGGCAGGAGGGGCTTGAGCTATACAAAAGCGGCGGCTTTGATATAGTTGTGACCGACATCTCAATGCCTCGCATGGACGGCATAGAGATGTCGAGAAATATCAAAGAGATAAATAGAGATCAAATAATCATCGTGGTTACCGCTTTTACGAACGACGATTATTTTAGACAGCTTGTAAACATAGGAATTAGTAGCTTTATATTAAAACCGGCGCAAAATGAGCAGATAATACACACTCTCTATGACGCCGCAATCAGAATACACGATACCAAAGAGAATAGAAGATATAGAAACAACCTAGAAAATATAGTCAAAGAGAGGACGGAAGAGGTTGTCCGCCTATATACCACCGACGAACTGACCGGTCTTGGCAACTATCAAAAACTCAGAAACGACCTAAGCAACGGATTTGGATGTAGTCTTCTTTTGCTTAATATAGACAACTTCGAGATGATAAATAATGCTTTTGGGGTGGAAGCCGGCGATGAAGCGCTAAAAGAAAGCGCAAAGCTGCTTAGATTTTTTACCGATGACGAAGACAGACTGTACAGAATTCACGGCGATGAGTATGTTCTACTTTTAAAAGGGGCAACAAGACAACAAGCATATGACAAAGCAATGCAAATCCGCGCTTTTTTCTCTCAAAATAAGATTACCGTAAATAACGAAACGCAAATCGAGGTAAGCTTCACAATCGGCATAGACGAAGGATGCGGAGCCAAGCTGCTCAAGAATGCAAAAATAGCTATACGGGAGATAAGGTCTCTGGGTAAAGACCGTATTCAGTATTACAATGAGAGCTCACGCTTCCTGCAACAGCAAAAAGAGATTAGAGACTGGATAGAGCGTTCCAGAGAAGCAATCAAAAAAGAGCTTTTCGTACCATACTATCAGCCGATATTCGACAACAATACCGGAGAGATAACAAAATACGAGTGCCTAGCAAGAATGGTGGTCGGAGATGAGATAATACCTCCTGCCAAGTTTATAGAGCCTGCAAAAATATCTGGATTGCTGCCGGGAATCACTAGAATTATGATTGATAAAAGTTTTGAACATTTTTCAAAAAGAGACGGTAAGTTTTCCGTAAATATTGGAAATTACGATATCAAAGAAGGATATCTGCTTTCGTTTTTAAGACAAAAACTAGATAAATACGGCATGGATCCTTCAAGGGTAACGCTTGAGGTGCTCGAGACAATCAGCGTACAAGACGCCAAAGAGTCTATCGAACAACTACGAGAGCTTAAAAAGCTTGGTTTTACGCTAGCTATAGACGACTTTGGGACTGAGAGCTCAAATTTTAGCCGCTTGCTTGATATGGAAGTGGAATATATAAAAATAGACGGTAGTTTCATAAGACATCTCGATACCGATGAGAACTCGCAAAAGATTACCGACTCCATAGTCTCTTTCGCCAAAAGCATAGGGGCAAAAGCGATTGCAGAATTTGTGCATAATGAATCAATATTTGAAGCCGTCAAAAAACATGGGGTTGAGTACTCTCAAGGTTATTTCATAGGAGTGCCTTGCGCAACAACAGATATATTAAAACAGCAATAACCCATCCGCCTTTTGCCGATTAGGAGATAAAATGAAATCCGCACTCATGGTATTTTTATATTTTTCGATATCGCTAGCTATATCGTTTTTTGTTTTTTATATACTAAATTCGCCCTACATCCCGATGATAATGCTATTTCCAGTCTTGGTCGTCACAAGCCATTTCAGTACCAGATACGGTTATGCGACGGCCGTCGTATCGACGGCGGCTATATACTTTTTCTTTTGCGAACCTACAAACTCCCTTGTTATCAAAGACGGCAATGCTTTTATAAAAATATTCACTTATTTAGCTTTGGCGCTTGCTTTTATTATTTTTATATCCAAAAAAAAGAAGCTAGATGAGCAAATATTGGTTGAGAGAGAGTCCAAAAAACAACTCGAAAAAGAACTAAAATATGCAGTAGACGCCGAAGATACCGCACAAGCCCTAAACGAAGAGCTTGAGGCTACAAATGAAGAATTAGAGGCTAGCCTGGCGTCTCTTGAGGCAGAACAGATAAAAATACAGACAATAGTTGACGAATTGCCGAATATGCTCATTATAAAAGATAGCAACCTGAGGTACACGTTTATCAATAAAGCATTATGCGAGTTTTTAAACAAAAGCGAACACGAACTGCTCGGAAAAACAGTTTTTGATTTATTGCCGCATGAAAAAGCGGAACAAATATGGATGCACGAAAAAGCGCTACTGCAAAACAATGAAGCGCAAACCATAGAAGAGACTATCATAGACGCTAAAGGCATTGCAAGAACATTGATTAGCGCCAAAAAGCCGATTTTAACGGAAGATGGAGAGCTTGGGCTTTTTGTGGTTATAACGGACATCACAAATCGCAAGGAGATGGAGGTAGCTCTCGCAAATAGCGAAGCTAGATATAGAACCATAAGTGATAAAGCGATAGTCGGGATGTATGTCGTTCAGGATGGCAAAATGTCTTATGTAAACCAAGCGTATGCTGATATTTTAGGGTACGGCTCGCCGGATGAAATCATAGGCAAAATCCCGGTCGAAGAACTTGTGGCTCCAAAAGATAGAGATAACGCCGAGGAGCTTTTGAAAAAAAGATTTTCCGGCGAAATAAAAGATGTCAGATATAAAGCCACTCTAATAAAAAAAGATGGGAGCGAAGTCTTCGTAGAAGCTCACGGAGCCATAGGGACATATGACGACAAACCGGCCATTATAGGAATCATCATCGACAGAACGGCTGAGCGAAAGCTAGAGGTCAAACTAAGAGAGAGCGAGGATAGATTCAAAGTCATGTTTGAAAACTCGCACGACGCAATAATGCTACAAGACGAAAAAGGTTTTATAGATTGCAATAAAAGGGCATTGGAGCTTTTTGGCATATCCGATAAAGCAGAGTTTATATCCCTAAGTCCCGTGGACTTATCGCCTCCATTACAGCCAAACGGAGAGGAATCCCTAGTTGCGGCAAACAGAGAGATATCTATAGCGATAGAAAAAGGAAGTAACCACTTTGAATGGGAGAGTATGCGCAAAAACGGGGAGTATTTTTTTACAGATGTTTTACTCTCTGTTTTTGAATACAGAGGAAAGACAATCATTCAAGCCACGGTAAGAGATCTTACGCAAATAAAAGCCGTTCAACAAAAAGTTAGAGAACAAGAGAGGATGATTTTTGCGCAATCCCGTTTTGCGGCAATGGGCGAAATGATAGGGATGATAGCTCACCAATGGAGACAGCCTATAACCGCAATAGGCATGGGTGCAAACAATATGATTATGGATATTGAACTTGGCGATATAGAGCCGAATTCTTTTAAAAAACATCTCGAATCAATCAATACTCAAGTACAGTTTTTATCCAATACCATAGACGATTTCAGGAACTTTTTTAGACCAAACAGGGAAACCACCTCGGTACGCATCTCCGATATTATCAACGGCGCACTAAAGATTATAGGCAAGTCACTGGAAAACAGCAATATAGAGATGAGAAAAGAGATTATATATGACCATACGATAGAGGCCTATGAGAGCGAGCTAATTCAGGTGCTTTTGGCGATTTTGGGTAATGCCAAAGATGCAATGGTCGAGCGCAAGATAAACTCACCGATTATTACGGTGCTAACAATCCAAAATCCGGACTACTTAGGATATGTGGAGCTTCACATATGCGACAACGGCGGCGGGGTACCTGAGGAGCTGACCACAAAAATATTCGAACCTTATTTCAGCACCAAAGCCAAAAACGGCACGGGACTTGGACTATATATCGCAAAAACAATCATAGAAAAACATCAAGGCGGAAGTATAGGGGTAAGAAACGAAAATGACGGGGCTTGCTTTTGGATTAGGCTGCCGATAGCTAAGTAGCAGCCTAAAATCGCTATTTGATTATGTGTCCTACGAATTTGCTCATGTTATCAAGTATTTTGCCGCCTTTTCTAAAGCCAAGACCCGCACCCTCATACGCAAAGAACACACCCGCTTGATAGTGCGCTCCCGCTTCGTCTTTTGGGAGTTCGACAAACTCTTGATAAATGTTTTTTTGGTTGGCATATGAGCCGCCGTTTTCGGTCATTACGGAGCCGTCAGCGCCAAATATTCTGACATTTTCGCCTTCCCTTGAGAAGCATTTTTTCTCTACATACGCCTTGCCTTTTAGCGGTTCAAAGGAAGCGTCAAGCAGATACGGGCTATCTGGGAAAAGTTTTTTTAGAATAGGGAGCATCCCTTTTGAGTGAAACATCGCAGCATATGGCGGGTTTAGGAATATGCTGGTTTGGTTTTTGACCATATCGGTTAGCTGTGCCAGTAGCCCACCCTCGTTTACCGCTATATCTTCCCACGGATAGAGCTTGAACCAAAATTCATATTTTTCGCCGTCTTCGTCAAATACTCCATGATTTGGGTCAAATGCCACCTCATCCATATAGGTAAATCCTGTCGTCCAGCCAGCTTCGTGCGCAACTTGCTGGAGGAATTTGACCGTATTTTCCTCCTCTTTGTTGCCTCGTACTGCAGAAAAGAGTATCCTCCATCCTTGATAGTGCTGCTCAAACCCGCTTACGTCTTCGTCTAGCGTTATAAGGCGTTTGAAATTAGCCTTCAAAGCTTCATACAGATTGTTAAACTGTGACGCCGTATCAAGACCGTTTTCACGAGCCAAAGCCCATTGTATAACACCTGTTTCAAATACCGCAGTCGGCGTATCGGCGTTAAATTCGAGAAGCTTGATAGGTGCTCCGTCGATACCGCCCGCAAAATCAAACCTGCCGTACAAATGCCAATGGACATCGGACTCCCAAGATAATTTGATTAGCTCTACAAGGTTAAACGGAATTCCGAGTTCATGAAAGAGATTGTTGTCTATGACATACTGCCCGGCCTCGGTAAACATATCGTATATCTCGTTTGCAGCCGTGTAGTATGCGTCCGCCTCGGCTTCGCTGATTTCTATCATGCTGTCAGCCACATAGTCGCTATTGTCTATGTCGGTGTGCCAATAAAACCCTATCTCTTCTAGCGCCGCTTTTGGTAGCGGCTCTACTCTTCGCAAATTTATCATATCAGCCTCCGTAGCTATTGCTAGATGTCGGCGTACTAGGGCTACCGCTAGGTGTAGCTGCGGATTGCGCCGGTGATTGCTTGAAGTAGCCGCTTTGCGGTTTTGCCCCCGTGTTTGTCGCCGTCGACGGCGTCTTTGTTGCCGGTTGACTCATCTGTGTCGGAGTATTCATTCTTTGGTTTGCTTGGAAATTTGGATTGTTAAATAGCTTGTTAGCTAGATAGCCGCCAATTAGCGCGCCTGCGGCCGAGGCAAGTATCGTCTCACCCAAACTCATACCGCCGGAATGCATCTGTTCGCTTGGAGCTTTTGCAAGATTTGAAGTATTATTTTCTACTTTTTTTGCCTCTTCTTCGGCCAGCTTTTTGAGCTCAGCCTCGCTAAGCAACCTCTCAGTGCCGTTAATCTCTTTTAGTATCGCACGACTTGGGCCGTTGGCAGGATATTGCTCTACTACCTTATATTTGCCGTCCGCAACCTCTTGGATGACCATAAACTGCCCTTGTTGTTTGGCCGCTTCGGCTACACCGCCTGCCGCTTGCTCCTCCGCAGGTTTTTCGCCGCAACCGCTAAGAGCCAATGCTGCAAGAACGGCCATTGAGCCAAACGCCGATACCTGTGAAATTTTTTTGATATAGTGCTTCATTATCTCTCCAAAAAATTGTTTTTGCTATTTTAGAATACGCTCTTGTAGACAAAGATTAAACCGGCAAACAAAAGCGAACTAGCCAAAATATTTGCCGTGACCGTATAGGGCTTGCAATCATACAGCGAAGCCAGATTGACATTGTTGACGGCGAGCGGCATACACACCTGTAAAAATATAAGGCTCTTGATGAAAGAATCAATGTCAAGCAAACTAAGAACCGCAAAAGCAAGGAGCGGAACGGCGGCAAACTTGTATCCCATCCCCCATGCCACAAGCTTAAAATCAGGCTTGAACCTTCCAAGGCCGCCGAGAAATACGCCAAAAATAATAAGCTGTAGAGTCATCGAAGTATACGCACCCATCTCTATCGTCTGGTCAAATGCACTAGGCAGACTAATCCCAAAATAGTTCATGGCAAGTGCAACGGACGCAGACCAGATGACCGGCATTGAGAGGATATTTTTGAGCGCCTCTTTTGCCGTGTAGCTACCCAGCGAATAGAGAAATACGCCGATAACATACAGGACAAAGATGTTTGCAAGATTGATAAGTACCGCATAAAAAACGGCTGTTTTGCCAAACATAGCAAGCAGTAGCGGGATACCGAGGTTGCCCGTATTTCCTATCACCCCACCCGCCGTCACTATCACTGCGTCTTTTTTGTCTTGGAATATACGACTAAACACTAAAAAGCCGAAAACTGCGGCAAATAGCGAAATCCCAAAATATATAAGCGGGGCAGTCGCGGCGGCAAAGTCTATCTTGGCGCCGAGTATCCCCCAAAAAGAGAGGATGGGTTGCAAAAAATAGACTGAGAGGAGCACCAAAGTCCGCTCGTGTATCTCGCCAAAAATCCGCTTTGCCGCAAATCCGAGGGAGACAAAAAAGTAGACCCCCAAGATAGAAAGGAGGAGGCTCATCTGAGCTTCTTCATCTTTTTAGCAAGCACGACAATTTTTGACGGAGCCCTCTCCTCAAATACGCCCCCCAACGCTTCATCCGCAACACTCTTGGCAAAAGAGAGCTCAAACGCCTTGCCCGCCTCGTTTGCGCTAGTGGAATACGCCCACCCAAACGGTCTCAAGAATTCATAATAATCGCCGCTATGCACGACTCTTATCGCTATGTTTTTGTGGGGGTATACGAATGTAGTTTTGGAAGCTCTACGGACGATTTTTCGCTTTTTTTTGGGAACTCTGGTTAGTTTTTTTAGCTCCGCACACCCGGCGACGGTGACGATAAATGGTTTACCTTCGGCTCTGCTTTTTGCGCGCCTTAGAGCCTCATCATTTTGAGAGACCAAACCGACGGTGGTGTCGGTTTGGACTAGGTAGATTTTTTTGGGGTCCATTAGCCTAGATAGTCTTGTATTGCTTTGACGCTTAGCTCGCCTCTTTGAAGCCCTTTTGCCGCCTCAACCGCCGCATTTGCTGCCGCTATTGTTGTGATGTAAGGCACAGAGAATCTGACTACCGATTGGCGAATTTTTGTCGTATCGTTTTTGACAGAATGGTTGTCCGAAGTGTTGATAACCATCGCTATTTCACCGTTTTTGAGGTGGTCTTCAATATTCGGTCGTCCCTCAGAGATTTTGAGTACGCTCTCACACTCCACACCCGCTTCATTGATCGCTTTTGCCGTACCGCTTGTCGCTATCAGGCTAAATCCAAGAGCCTTGTACTCTTTTGCAAGACCTACCGCATGCGCTTTGTCCGCTTGCGAGAGAGAGATAAAGAGTTTGCCGCTTTTTGGTAGTCTGTTGCCTGCCGCCGCTTGGCTTTTGGCAAACGATACGCCAAAATCAGAGGATATACCCATTACCTCGCCCGTGGATTTCATCTCAGGCCCAAGGCTTACATCCGAACCGGCAAGCTTGTTGAACGGGAATACCGCCTCTTTTACCGCTATATGCCCTTTTAGACGAGGGAGCAAAAGTCCGTCCTCCTCATACACTACGCCGTGTTTGTCGTAGAATTTGAGAGCCTCTCTTAGGTTGCCTTGCCACATTACCCTTGTTGCCACTTTTGCCATCGGTACGCCCGTAGCTTTTGATACGAACGGCACCGTTCGGCTGGCTCTCGGATTTACCTCGATAAGATAGAGTTTGCCCTCAAATATCGCAAACTGGATATTTAAAAGCCCTTTTACGCCAAGCGCCAAAGCGATTTTGGCAGTAGTGGCGCGCACCTCTTTTATCATTGCCTCGTCAAGCGATACAGGAGGAAGTGAACAAGCGGAGTCACCGGAGTGGATACCCGCCTCTTCGATATGTTGCATTACACCGCCCACATACACATCTACGCCGTCTGTGATAGCATCTGCGTCAAGCTCGATAGCCCCTTCAAGGAACTTATCTATTAGCACCGGGGAATTGTGGCTGACCGAAATCGCCTCCGCCATATAGTTTCTTAGCTCCTCTTCACTATCAACCGTCCTCATGGCTCTACCGCCTAGAACAAATGAAGGGCGCACGAGCACCGGATAACCTATTTCATTTGCGTATTTTGCCGCTTCGTCTATGCTAGTGGCGGTCGCATTTCTAGGTTGCAAAAGCTCTGTTTTTTCTGCAAATTCGCTAAATAGTCTTCTATCCTCTGCAACATCTATCGTATCGGCGCTTGTACCGATGATTTTTCCGCCGTAGGCGGCTATTTTTTTGGAAAGTTTGAGCGGTGTTTGACCGCCAAAATGTACGATGATACCGTCCGGCTGCTCTTTGTCTATGATTGAACTTACCCTCTCAAAGTCGATAGGCTCAAAAAATAGTATGTCGCTAGTGTCGTAGTCGGTAGATACCGTCTCAGGGTTGCAGTTGAGCATTATTGAGCGGATACCCATGTCTTTTAGCGCAAATGCGGCGTGAACGCAACAGTAGTCAAACTCGATACCTTGGCCTATCCTATTTGGACCGCCCCCGATAATCATGACTTTCTTATCGCCCTCAAAAAGCGTTTCGTTTTTGGCGTACGGGTTTTGCTCGTAGCTTGAATATAGATACGGGGTGAGCGCTCTAAATTCGGCGGCGCAAGTATCGACTTCGTTGTATGTAAGAGCTATACCTTTTCTACCTCTAGCCTCTTTGACGTCGCCCTCTGTTACGCCCGCAAGCTTGGCAAGTCTAATATCGCTAAAGCCCATTGATTTTGCCGCAAAAAGCGCGTCTTTGTCGTTTAGAAGCGAGCTGCTTACTTTCTTTTCAAAGTCTATTATCTCTTTGATTTCACCTAAAAACCAAGGGTCTATTTTGGATAGGGCAAATATCTCGTCTATGCTAAGCCCTCTTCTAAAGCCTTCGGCAACATATAGTATTCTATCGGCATTCGGTCTTCTAATCTCTTTTTTGATTAGCTCATCGTCGCCCGCCATATTGTCAAACCCAGATAGTCCAGTCTCAAGAGAACAGAGAGCTTTTTGGATAGACTCTTTAAAGGTCGTGCCTATTGCCATCGCCTCACCGACCGATTTCATAGATGTAGTCAGCGTAGAGTCTGCCCCGGCAAACTTCTCAAACGTAAATCTAGGAAGCTTCGTCACGATGTAGTCGATTGTCGGCTCAAACGATGCCGCAGTTCCTGTAATGTCGTTTTCTATCTCATCAAGAGTGAAGCCGACGGCAAGAAGCGTAGCCACTTTTGCTATCGGATATCCGGTCGCCTTTGAAGCGAGAGCGGAGCTACGAGAAACCCTAGGGTTCATCTCGATGACGGTCATTCGCCCTGTATTTGGATTGATAGCGAACTGAACATTCGAGCCGCCCGTATCGACGCCTATCTCTCTAAGTATCGCAAAAGATGCATCTCTCATCCTTTGATACTCTTTGTCGGTCAAAGTCAGAGCCGGAGCTATCGTAATAGAGTCCCCCGTATGTACACCCATCGGGTCTAGGTTTTCGATGGAGCAAACGATGATACAGTTGTCCGCATTGTCGCGGATAACCTCCATCTCATACTCTTTCCACCCAAGGAGGCTCTCTTCGATTAGGATTTCGCCTATTGGGCTCGCCTCTATACCTTTCATCGCTAGGTCTTTGAACTCATCTATGTTGTATGCAACGCCCGAGCCACCGCCGGCAAGGGTAAAAGACGCCCTAATGATGAGGGGAAAGCCCATCTCTTTTGCCGCTTCAACCGCTTCTTCTACGGCGTAAGCATATTTGCTCTTTGGAATATCCATTCCGATTTTGAGCATACACTCTTTAAATACTTGCCTGTCTTCACCTTTTTTGATTGCCTCAGGGTTTGCGCCCAGAAATTTGACGCCTTCCAGCATCCCTTTTTCGTGCATCTTCATAGCGATATTAAGAGCCGTTTGCCCACCCATTGTAGGAAGTACGGCGTCTACTTTTTCTTGTGCGATTATTTTGGCGACCACATCTTCCGTTATAGGCTCAATGTATGTTTTGTCGGCAAACTCAGGGTCTGTCATAATAGTTGCGGGGTTTGAGTTGATGAGAACGACACGATACCCAAGCTCTTTAAGGGTTTTTGCAGCCTGAGCGCCGGAGTAGTCAAACTCACAAGCCTGCCCGATTACGATAGGGCCTGAGCCTATCAGCAAAATAGTTTGGATGTCGTTTCTTTTTTTTGTCAGTTTTTTTCTCATCTTTTACCCCTTATTATGATTTCATTATACAAGTTTATTTGGCTTTTTCTATTACGTAAAAATAGTTCGGCGAAAGAGGATTGTAGTAGCCGTCTACAAGCACCTCTTTGTATGCGCTATCTGAACTAACGCTCTTTACCGTGCCGGCCCTCACGCCTTCAAAAAATATATTGTCAAGGCCGCTAGTTATTACTTCGTCCCCCGGTTTTACTTCCATCCAAGTCGGAATGTATTTAATGACCAGCTTATCTTGGTTTTTACCGTAAAGCACCCCTGGAGCTCTAGACTTACCGACATAAACCCCATATGAGCATTTTGTATCGCCGTTAAGGTACGCCTCATATTTACCGTTTTGGTTTTTGAGGGCTATACCGCAAGCCACGGAGTCTATCTTGTTTTGCGCAGGATATATGATTCCGTATATCTTTGGTACGGCACTGCTGGTATTTTTGTCGGATGGGGTGAAATCTATCCAAACCCTATAAAGATTTGGAAGATTAGAATAAGACAAGGCTTTCGACGATTTAACGCTTATGCTGGGATTTCCGTCATAAACATGAAACCCGCTAACGCCTTGCTTGTATACCAGGTCCTTAACGCTACTCTTGTAAAGTAGCGCCTCTTTTTGAAGCTTCTCATTCTCGGCCTTCAAGGCAGCAATCGTATCTGCTTGAAAAGTGTGTCTAAAGAGAGCCTCATCCAAATACCCTTTCGTATTCAGATAAACAAGCCTAATTCCGGAGACAAAAGGCAAAAGCTGTCTTTGCAGCATTGAGCCGAAAAAATAATAAACGGCGAATAGGAATGCTACTAGAAGACTAGAAACAATCCATTTTTTACTCATACGATATTTGTTGTAGTAGGTCTAGCTCTTCTAGTACGGCTGCCGTACCTCTAACAACCGCAAGTAGCGGCTCCTCGGCAACAAATACCGGAAGCTTAACGGCTTCGGATAGATATTTGTCAAGCCCTCTAAGCAAAGCGCCACCGCCCGTTAGTACGATACCGTTTTCGACAACGTCACCGGCAAGATCCGGCGGCATAAGCTCAAGCACAAGCTTGACGGCATCAAGAATCGCTTTTAGAGAATCTTTGATTGCATCTCTAACTTCCTCGCTCGTAAACTCTATCGTAGTAAGAAGGCCGTTGATTTGGTCTCTACCTTTGATAGTCATAACAAGAGGTTCATCTAGTTTTACGGCTGAGCCGATAGTCATTTTGATATCTTCCGCAGTTCTCTCGCCGATTAGAAGGTTGTATTTTTTTCTTACATAGTTCACGATATCGCTATCAAGCTTATCGCCCGCAACCCTGATTGATTTACTAATAACAAGGCCGCCGAGTGACGTAACACCGATTTCAGTAGTACCACCGCCGATATCGACAACCACGTTTCCTTGCGGCTCTTTAACAGGCAGACCCATGCCGATAGCAGCCGCCATAGGCTCATCTACCAGATACACCTCTCTAGCGCCCGCAGACATCGCAGACTCACGAACTGCCTTTCTCTCAACTTGCGTAAGACCGTAAGGAACACAGATAACAATACGAGGTCTAATGAACGCTTGTCTGTTGTGGACTTTTTCAATGAAGTATCTAATCATCTTTTCAGTTATGTCAAAGTCGGCGATAACCCCGTCTCTCATAGGTCTAATAGCCGTGATATTGCCGGGTGTTTTACCTATCATGTCTTTGGCCTCTTGGCCTACTGCAAGAATTTTTTGCTTACCGTATCTATCAGACTGAACAGCAACAACCGAAGGCTCATTAATGATGATACCCTTACCTCTTATGCTTACTATCGTATTTGCCGTACCGAGGTCAATGGCAAGGTCACTTGAGAAAAAACCTATCAATTTATCTAAAAACATACCCTTCTATCCTTTGTTATTGTTATGCGCTAGCTTTTTTGCCTTTTGAGGCTTCCGATTTGCCAAGTTTAACCTTGAGCGGCTCACTATTTTTTTCAATACACTCTTTATTGACTATCACCTCATACCCTGCAAGCTCAGGAAGCTCATACATTGTATCGGTCATAACGTCCTCTATGATAGCACGAAGACCTCTCGCGCCCGTTTTGCGCTTGATACTCTCTTTGCATATCTCTTCTATCGCATCTTCCGTGATAGTCAGCTTCACGTCGTCTATTGCAAATAGCTTTTGATATTGCTTCAAAATAGAGTTTTTCGGCTCTTTAAAGACCTTTACAAGCTCTTCGATGTTTAGCTCTCTAAGGCTTGCTATCACGTGAAGCCTTCCGATAAGCTCAGGGATAAGACCGAATTTTACGAGGTCGTCCGGCTCTATCGCCTCAAAAATATTTTCTTCTTTTATCTCGGTTTTCTCTTTTTGCAAAAAGCCCATTGATGAACCGGAAATTCTGTTTTTGATTATTTCACCAAGACCGTCGAAAGCGCCGCCAGCAATAAACAGGATATTTGTCGTATCCATCTGGATGAACTCTTGGTTTGGATGCTTTCTGCCGCCTTTTGGCGGTATGTTGACGCTACTGCCCTCGATGATTTTTAGAAGAGCTTGTTGTACGCCTTCACCGGATACATCTCTCGTAATTGAGCGGTTTTCGCTCATTCTTGCTATCTTGTCAACTTCATCGATAAAGACTATTCCGTGTTCCGCTTTTTTGACGTCGCCGTCTGCCGCCTGAAGCAACCTAACAAGGATATTTTCGACATCCTCGCCGACATATCCCGCTTCCGTTAGGCTCGTAGCATCGGTAATTGCGATAGGCACATCCAGATATTTTGCCAAAGTCTGTGCAATCAGCGTTTTACCGCTTCCCGTAGGTCCGACAAGCAAGATATTTGATTTTTTTAGCTCAGTATCGTCATCTTCGGCAGGAAGCCCCTTGATGATTCTTTTGTAGTGGTTGTAAACCGCTACCGCTATGATTTTTTTGGCTCTATCTTGACCTATTACATATCCGTCAAGCGCCTCTTTGAGTTTTTTTGGAGTTACCTCGCCTCTTGCTACTTCGTCTTTAGAGGCTGCAAGCTCGCCAAGGATAATCTTGTACGCACTAAGTACGCAATTTTTGCAAATATACGCATCCTCTCCGGCCAAAAGCGGATTATGCTCACTATCGTGCGCACCGCAAAAATTACAAACTTTTTCACTCATCTATCGTACCCGCATCTTTACTGTGGTATGGTATGCCTCTTTTTGTTTCAAGGCAAAATTTTGCAATTTTTTGCACATAAGCATTATCGATTGCCATTAGCTCCTCGGCGGCCTCTTTTAAAGGTCTTCCCTTCAAAAATAGCTCCCTATACGCTCTTTTTACGGCGTCTATATCGCTTCTCTCGATATGTCGTCTTAGCCCCACAAGATTTAGACCTCTTAGGTGCGCTCTATTTCCCTCGGCTAGGCAGTATGGAGGAATGTCTTGATTAACCGCACTCGCACCGCCTAGCATCGCAAAATCACCGACCTTGACAAACTGATGAACAGGTGTCATGCCACCCACAACGGCGTAATTACCTAGCTCCACATGTCCTGCAAGCGTAGCGTTGTTCGCAAGTATGCAGTTGTCTTCGACTATACAATCGTGAGCTATGTGAACATACGCCATAAACAGCGATCCGTTGCCTATCTTTGTCACGCCGCCGCCTTGTACGGTTCCCGGATTGAAAAAGCAAAACTCTCTTATCGTGTTACCGTCGCCTATGATAAGCTCGGTTTCCTCACCGTTATATTTGAGGTCTTGAGGAATAGCACCTATAACGGCATGCGAGAATATGCGGTTATTCTTGCCTATCGTCGTTTTGCCCGTTATTTGTGCGCCGTTGCCTATCTCGCACCCGTCGCCTATGACGGCTTTTGGGCCTATATAGGCATAAGCGCCTACCTTCACGCCATGCCCCAGCTGTGCGCCGTCTTTGATTATTGCTGTTTGATGTATCATTACTTGTCTACTATCATTGCTTTTAGCTCTGCTTCGGCAACCAGTTTGTCGTCCACATAAGCTTTTCCGTCAAGCACCCAGATATTTCCCTTATGTTTTAAAACGGTAAGTTTGTACTCTAGCTTGTCGCCCGGAAGAACCGGATTTCTGAATTTTGCTTTGTCGATACTCATAAAGTAAACAACTTTGTTTGCAAATTCGCTCTCGTCTGCTACGCTTTTGAACGCCAGCACACCGCCGGCTTGCGCCATACCTTCGATTATAAGAACACCTGGATATATCGGATGTCCAGGAAAGTGCCCTTGAAATACTTGGTCAGATATGGAGATATTTTTGTAAGCTTCTATGGATTCGCCACCCGTCAATGCAGTCACTCTATCGACTAGCAAGAATGGATATTTGTGTGGCAGGATTTTGGATATTTCGTTAATATCAAGCATATTTTGCGGTTACCTTTTTATACAGAAAAATTAGAGGATTTTATCAAAAATTAGCTTTTTTTAAGGCGTTTGTTCCATTGCGGAGTAGGATATGGCAAATTTTAGCTCTATTTTATACTTTGCGTCAAAAATAGGCTCATCTACGACAAAAATAGGCGACATATCAAACGGATGTTTGACGAGAGAAAGACGAAATTTCATCTCCTCTTCAAAAGTAGGTGGTGAAAAAATAAGTTCACGTGTATTTTTGTAGCTTTTTTTCAAAAATTCATTCATTTTTTGCAAAGGCACGACTCTTGCCCCCTCTTTGTCCAAATAAAGAACTCCATCTTTCTCTAAAAGTACATTTGCAGAAAAACTCTCTTTTTGGCTTGACGAGTGCAAAAGCGGATATGAGGCCAAAAGCTCACCGTTTGCGTAGATAGCGGCAGACAAGCAGCGATAATCAAGTATGCGGGCACGAAATATCTCGCCGCTATTTTTTGCATAAAAATCCAGTCTATCTTCGGCTGATGACGGGAGTATTCTTGGCGCAAGAGCGGAAAAACTCTCAAAAATCGGCTCATCTTTTTTTGCCCGTTGATTTATCAGCCCCCACGAGCAGCCACAGTAGTTTTGACGGTACAGTCCCGCCTCTTTTGCCGCTTTGTTTTGCGCTTCCATCCCACCTTTTGAGAGGTAGTCTACAAAGACAAAATCTACGCCGTATTTTTGGGATATTTTTTGAAGGCTATTTTTTAGCTGTTCTTTGTCTTTTAGCGGGCTTTGTAGAAGTGTAGAGGTGAAGCTTTTTATTCCGAGTTCTGCCGCTTTTTTCGCCGACTCTTCAAACCGCTTATCAAAGCATATTTCGCACCTCTCGCCTTTCTCTGCACAGCTCTCTAGCCCTTTTACTGCCTCATACCAAAACACATCGTCATATCTGCCTTCAATTAGTTCAATCCCTAGCTTCTCGCAGCTTTTACGGGCATCTTGGAGCCTCAGCTCGTATTCGGCTCTGGGGTGGATGTTTGGATTGTAAAAAAAACCGATTAGTTTTTCGTCGGGATAATCGGCTTTGAGACGGGCAAGGAAGTAGTGGCTATCGACGGAGCAGCAGATATGAACTAGCATTTTATAGTACGCAAAATCAGGCAAAGCCCGCTTTTTCTACGCTAGCCGCTGTGGCACTAAAGCTAGCCACATAAAGTGGCAGACTATGCAAGGTTTATCCACTTATCAAGAACCCTAAATAGCAGTTCATTTGCCCTAGAAATATGCTTTGCGCCTAGCAAAATATCGTCAAAATCTTGAACAAAAGGTGAGTCTGAGTCGAGATAGCCGCTATCTGCTTCGAGCAAATCCTCCATACTCTCTCTCGTGGTCTCAAAGTGAAACTGAGTAGCGACGACTTTGCCGCCTTTGGCGCAGAACATCTGATTTTTGAATGCGTCGTTTGAGGCTAGAAGCTGGGCACCCGGAGGTAAATCAAAAGTATCGCCGTGCCAATGAAACACCATAGCTTCATCGCCCAAATCTTCGGTCATTGAATGTTTGGCAAACGATACGCTCCGCCATCCTATCTCTCTCGTACCGCTAGAATAAACTCTTGCACCGAGAGCATCGGCTATTAGCTGGGCACCCAGGCAGATACCGAATACTTTGCCACCTCTGTTGATGTAGTTTTTGAGCGCCGCCTTTTCGGACGATAAAAAAGGGAGCGAGTCATACACTCCCATCGGTCCACCCAGCACCACAAGAGCGTCACGGACAATGAACGGCTCATCATAGTCGGCTCGGACGATTTCTAGCACATGGCCTCGCTCTTTAGCCCAATCCTCTATCGCCGATGGCCCTTCAAAATCTACGTGCTGCCAGATGGATATGGTCATTATTCTGCGCTTATCGTTACGCTTACGATTTTGTCGGTTTGTTTGATGCTATCGAGTGTTTTCATGCTCTCTGCGTCATCAAGGTCTATTTGACCGAATACCGTGTGTTGTTTGTCAAGGTGTGGCTGTGGTGCAAAGCAGATAAAAAATTGGCTACCGCCCGTATCTCTTCCTGCATGAGCCATTGAGAGCGTACCTTTTAGGTGTTTTGACGTGTTGTTCATGCACTCGCATTTGATAGCATATCCAGGACCGCCTCTGCCGCTTCCCTCAGGACAACCGCCCTGCGCCATAAATCCGGCTATTACTCTATGGAAGTTTAGCCCATCGTAAAACCCTTTTTTTGCTAGGTCTGCAAAGTTTGCCACCGCTATCGGAGCCTCCTCTTTTAGCAGTTTGATTTTCATAGCCCCTTTTTCGGTAGTAATCGTCGCAAAATTAACGCCCTCAAGCGCCTCTGCGGATGTATCAAATTCTTTTAGACTTTTTCCAAACATTTATTTTCCTTGTTATTAAATTTTTTCGTAATTATAGGGGAGTAAAGCTGGAATTTATATTTATTATCCCAAACTACAAAGTAACCTGTTTGTAAAGATATTAACGATGAAATTCGATTTTAAAAAACCTGAAAATATAGCCGGAAATAGCTGGGGAGCCCTTGCCGCAATGCTAGTTGCCCTCCCTTCCGCCATCGCTTTTGGGGTAACGATATATGCACCTCTTGGCGGCGAATACATAGCATACGGCGCTCTTGCCGGGATACTGGGCGCAGTCTTTATGGGTCTTATAGCTCCGACATTTGGCGGCACAAATAGACTCATTAGCGCCCCCTGCGCACCTGCCGCAGCAGTACTTTCTGCTTTTGTTATAGACTATATGAGCAGGGGCGGCGATGCAACAGTAGCCGCGATGATGGTCGCAATACTAGGTCTCATGACCGGATTTTTGCAAGTCGGCTTCGGAGCTCTCAGGCTAGGTCAGCTAATCAAATACATGCCGTACACGGTGGTTAGCGGCTATTTAAGCGGTGTCGGGCTATATATTATCGCAAGCCAAATGCCAAAATTTCTAGGCACGCCAAAGGGGACGCACTTTTGGGAATCGCTCGGCATGTATCACGTCTGGCAATGGGAAGGGATAGCGGTCGGCATCATAACAGCCGCCACAATGCTTTTTGCAAACAAACTAACAAAATTGATTCCTGCCGCAATTTTGGCACTTCTTGCCGGCGTTGCAGGATATTTCGCACTCTCCTTATTTAATCCAGCCCTTCTCTCTTTGTCAAATAACCCTCTCATTATCGGCCCTTTGGGCGGCAGCGGCGGAGGATTTTTTGAGTCGCTTGGACAAAAAATAGACGGGCTAAAGGGTTTTGAACTGAGCAATTTTGCACTTTTAGTCACCCCCGCCCTCACTCTTGCAGCCTTGCTCTCCATAGATACGCTCAAAACTTGCGTAGTACTGGACGCAATGACAAGAAGTAGGCACGACTCTAACAAGGAGCTTATCGGTCAAGGGCTCGCAAATATCGGCTGTGCCTTTGGCGGCGGGATACCGGGCGCAGGAACGATGGGGGCCACGCTTGTCAATATCTCTAGCGGAGCAACCACGAAGTTATCCGGATTTTTGGAGGGGGTATTTTCTCTTGCGGCACTTCTGATATTAGCGCCGCTCATCTCATGGGTTCCCATAGCTTCATTGGCTGGGATACTAATAGTTATAGGCGTCAAAATGATAGATACCCACAGCTTCTCATTTTTGCGCTCTCGCTCTACCATACTCGACTTTATCGTTATCGCTACCGTGGTCACAACCGCACTTACGGTTAGCCTAATCGCGGCGTCCGGTGTCGGCGTAGCACTTGCGATACTACTATTTATCAAAGAGCACATATCGACTTCTATAGTACGAAGAAGAGCCCTTGGAAACGAAAGCTTTTCAAAGCAAATAAGAACCGCCGAGGCAATGGAGATACTCTCAACCAAAGGCGATAATGCCGTCATATACGAGCTTCAGGGAAGCCTGTTTTTTGGCACGGCAAATCAGCTCCTATCCACGCTAGAACACGACATCAAAACCAAAAAATTTATAACGCTAGATATGAAAAAAGTCCAGGGTATCGACATAACGGCAATGCATGTATTGGAGCAGATACGGGACATGATGGAAGAGAAAGGGGGATATCTGCTTTTTAGCAATATACCGCAAAAAATTCCTAGCGGGCTTGATATGAGGGCGTATTTTGAGGAACTTGGAATTGCAAACGGGCATGAAAACGTCAAAATATTCTATGACTTAGACGATGCCATAGAGTGGGTAGAGGATAGAATAATAGAAACGGAGCCTCTCTTAGCTAGCAAACAAGAGGCAATCTCTCTGCATGAATTTGAGATGTTCAAAGCCAAAAAAGAGGAGACGATAACCCATTTGGAAGAGCAGATGCAAAAACTATCATTCAAAAACGGCGACAAGATATTCTCAGCCGGCGACACGGGCGATGAGATATTCCTAATCAGAAAAGGGGATGTCAGAATAGCCTTGCCGATATGTGATACACAAAGCTACCATATCAGTACTTTCGGGCAGGGTAATTTCTTTGGTGAGATGGCATTCCTAGACGGAGCCGCCCGCTCTGCGGACGCAATAGCCGAGGGCGATACCGAGCTTTACGCACTATCTCGCGCCGAGTTCGACAAGTTCGCCGATGAGCACAAAAAAATCTCACTTAGATTTATGGAGGGTATCGCTAGCGTGTTAGCGGGAAGGCTGAGGTTTACAAATGCCGAGCTAAGGGCTTGCGAGGCGTAAAGTTTGACTTTACGCCTCGCACAATCAACCTTATAAAGCCAGCTTTAAAATATCTTTCAAAACTTTTGGCGTATACATACCTGCAAGTCCAAAAATTTTAGCATTTTCGCAGGCATTTTCTACGACGTAGTCTATCTCTGTCTCCTTGATACCAAATTGCGAAAGACGAGTGGGCGTACCTATTTTGTCAAACCACACCTCCAGTGCTTCGATGCCATCTTTTGCACTTGTTTTGCCAAAGACATTTTTTGCAAATCTTTCAAACTGTTTTTCGTTTTGACCCATATACCATTTCATCCACGCAGGCATGACGACTGAGAGTCCCGCACCGTGAGCGACATTGTAAAGCGCTGAGAGTGAGTGCTCTATCATATGGTTTGGATAGCCAACACCTTCAACGCCGACATATGTTGTACCGTTGAGAGCTTGTGTTGCCGCCCACGCAAACTCTGCCCTAGAATCATAGTCATCTGGATTTGCTATTAGTGTCTCGGTGGTTTGAATAATTGTCTTGATATTGGTCTCTATATATGAGGCAATGATATCAGGATGATATGAAACGGTAAAATATCCCTCGATAGAGTGGGCGATAACATCGGCTGCCGAATATACTAGATAATCTTTTGATACGGACTTTTGAAGCTCTGGATTGATGATAGAAACTCTTGGATAAAGACAAGGTGCCTGAATGAAAAATTTTTGCCTTGTCATATCATTAGTTACAACAGCGCCCGCATTCATCTCGCTACCCGTTGCCGCAAGTGTTATGACATCATATACAGGAAGCGCTTTTTGAATAATTGTCTTCCATGTGAAAAAATCCCATACGTCGCCCT
Source organism: Campylobacterales bacterium (assembly GCA_050252455.1). Lineage (GTDB taxonomy): Bacteria > Campylobacterota > Campylobacteria > Campylobacterales > UBA6016 > UBA6016. The sequence goes on from JBFWKW010000001.1 coordinate 27,781, forward strand.
CATAAAGTGCTCCCGCTGCAATAGCCTTGGAGCTATCAAGCACGCTTCCTCCACCTACCGAGAGCACGGCATCTACTTTGTTTGCCTTAGCAACTTCGATACCATCATATACTTTTGAAAGCACTGGATTGCTTACGATACCGCCAAACTCGACAAATTCAATACCGTTTTCCGATAGGCTTTTTGCTACCGTACCAAAAAGCCCGTCTTTTTTTATTCTCTCACTTCCGTAAACTAGAAGTGCCTTTTTGACTCCATCCGCCGCCAAAAAACTGCCGATTTGTTTTTCTTTTTCCGTACCAAACTCAATTTTGGTAGGGTTGTGAAATGTAAAATTTTTCATATGCATGTGTTCCTATTTTAAATTTTGTGCAAAAAATGACGTTAGCTTGTCAAAAGGAATTTTGTCGGTCCTATCATACAAATCAACATGAACCGTATTTGGAATAACCATAAGCTCTTTTGGCTCATTCGCCGCCTTGTACGCATCTTCGCTAAAGTACTTTGAATGTGCATTGTTACCAGCGATAATCAACACGGGACGAGGCGAAATCTCTTTAATATATGTGAGTAGCGGCATATTCATAAATGACAATGCATTGGTTGCTGTCCATGCACCGTTAGAGTTTAACGAGCGAGGATGAAAACCTCGTTTGGTGCGATAATAATCAAAATAATCCACAACAAATTTTGGCTCATCACCTTTTAGTTTTTCCGGCAAAATCCGTGAACCTAGCGTAAAACTTCCTTTTTTGGCATCTTCCCAGCGTTGCAAACTCAATGTCTCCAGCATTTTTGTGCGCTCTTCAAGGGAAAGCTTGTCGTAATATCCTTTTGCCATCACACGAGACATATCATACATACTAGTCACCGCAACAGCTTTAACTCGTTTGTCCACGGCGGTAGCATTTAGCCCCATACCGCCAAATCCACATATGCCAATAATGCCGATACGGTTTTTGTCTACAAACGGCTGAACGCCCAAATAATCCACGGCGGCGCTAAAATCTTCCGTATTGATGTCCGGAGACGATACGCTTCTCGGTTCGCCGCCGCTTTCGCCTATAAAAGACGGGTCAAAAGCGATAGTCGCAAATCCACGCTCCGCCATCGTCTGAGCATAAAGCCCCGAGGATTGTTCTTTTACAGCGCCGTATGGACCGCTGATTGCAAGCGCGGGCAGAAGTTTGTCTGCACTGTTTTTCGGTAGATACAAGTCAGCCGCAAGCGTGATGCCGTATCTGTTTTTGAAAGTTATTTTTTTGTGCTCAACCTTATCGCTTTTTGTAAAAACTTTATCCCACTCGGCTGTCAAAGCCGGAGTCTTGCCGCTTAATTTTTTGTCATTTGACGCAAAAATATTTGTGCCGCTTGCCATTGTTATACCGATGCCTGTCATAGCGCTTGTCTTGATAAATTCTCTTCTCGACTCGGTATCTTTGTTTGTTTTCATTTCTTACCCTTTGAGTTGTTTTTCAGATAAATTATAAGTCCAAATCAAAAGTAAGCAGTAGAATAATTCTTGATATTACTTGCCTAATTCTGCAAATATGCTACAATGTATTTTTATTACACAATAGGAAAAGGCATATGGAATCTTTATTATTTGAAGAGCTAGTAAAGCGTTTAAATACTGTATTTACAAAAGACGGCGAATTAGCGACTGATATAGGCGGATTTGGGTTTTTTCGCTCTTGTGAGCCATCCGAGTTCACGACCGCTATTTATGAACCGTCGCTTTGCATTGCCGTTCAAGGAACAAAAGCCGTCGGCTTTGGAGACGAACTATTTTCATATAGTCCCAGCACATACCTTCTAAGCTCAGTTTATATGCCGTTAAAAGTTAGAATAGAAAAGGCATCTACCGCACTACCATATTATGCAATCGTACTAAAATTTTCCATGGAAGAGATTTTTGAGGCAATAAAAGATATGGATAACAGTGGAATTAAAATCTCATCAAAACCGGAACGGGGGCTTTATTTTGGAGATATGAATATTAGGCTGCTTGAGCCGCTTACTAGGCTAGTGCGATTGCTCGATAATCCAAAAGATATTCCGGTACTAGCTCCACTAATCAAAAAAGAGATTTTGTACATTGTAATGCAGGGTAGAGGGGGCGACTTTATAAGGCAGTACATAGTGGACGGGAGCACCACTCAAAGGGTGGTTGAGGCTATCACAAAAATAAAAGATAACTTCAGAGAAAAACTAAATTTTGAAAATATGGCAAAAACAATCGGCATGAGCGAGTCATCCTTGTATCATAGCTTTAAAAAAGTAACAGCAATGACACCGCTAGAGTTTCAAAAATCCTTGCGATTAAGAGAGGCGAAACAAATGCTACTCAATCAAAACACTAGCGCCGCCGAAGTCGCTTTTGCCGTAGGATATGAGAGCCCATCCCACTTTAGCAGAGAGTATGCTAGAATGTTTGGATTGCCGCCAAAGGCTGATGCTAAAGCATCAAAGAGGCTATAAGTTCTACCGCCTCTTCAACTTTTCCCACAAAATCAGCATCTCTCTCGCCCACTTCAAACTTCTCGAAATATCCGGCACACATATACGCTTTTGGTGTTTTGGCGTATAGCGTCTCAAGCAGTCTTAGGAATGTCTCGGCGCCGAGGTGGTGAAAATCTGCCGTATCCTCTTCGCTGGGGTGTATCTCGTATAGCCGTGTATCGCCTTTGCCGTGCGCCGCATCGACAAATATGAGTCTCTCAAAATTTTTGGTTTTTTCTAGTAGTTCGGGGAGAAGTTGGACGGTAAATATTTTTTCACAAGACTCGGGCAGTACCTCATAGACCGCCCGCCCGAAGCCGTCGTTGCCCATGAGGTCATTGCCGTAGCAGACGATAAGCGTGATCAAATAAACTTTTTATCCACTACTTTGCCACCTTGTCTAAAGGCAACTTCAAAGCCCATTTTGCCTTGCGCATGCGTGGCGCATGAGAGGCACGGGTCAAACGCACGAATGACGGCCTCTACACGGTTGAGCGCACCTTGTCCGTAGTCGCCCCTCACAAACTCTTTTGCCGCTTGAGTGATGCCAGCGTTCATCGCAAGGTTGTTGTGTCCCGTAGCAATTATCAGGTTGGCAAATGTGATAAGCCCGTTTTTGTCTGTTTTGTAGTGGTGAAGCAGCGTACCGCGAGGGGCTTCGCTCATTCCTACCGCTTCAAATTCATTTAGTTTTGCCACTGCCCGCACGTGGTCAGACAGTATATCGGCGTCGTTGAGCAGCTCTTCTATTTTTTCGATGCAATACAGCACTTCGATAAGCCTCGCATAATGATAGAAAAAGCTTGCATTTTGCGTCGGACCGTAGCTTTTGAATATCCCTAGCTCCTTGTCCGCAAGAGGTGTACCGCATCTTTTTGCAATATTGAGCCTTGCAAGAGGCCCCACTCTATACATCCCTTTTTCAGGACCAAACGGCAGATAATAAGGCGATTTCATAAAGCTAAAATCTTCGACCTTTTCACCAATGTAGCTTTGATAGTCGGCAGGCTCTAGGTTTTCGGCTATCGTATTGCCTTTTGCGTCTATGAATTTTATCTTGCCATCATAATGGTCTAGCTCGCCATCACGGCCCACCATAGACATAAATAGCGTATCGAAATTTGCAAGTGCGGCTATCTCTTTTGGAAATGCTGAAATTTTGGATTTGAATAGCTCTATCGCAGCAAGTGCGTCGGATTTTTTCTCATCTATTTTGGAGAGTATCTCCTCTCTCAGGGCGGGGTCTAGCGGAGCATTCACGCCGCCCGGGACTATCCATGCCGGATGTATCCGCTTCTTGCCCAGTATCTCGATGATATGCTGACCAAACGCCCTTAGACCTACCCCCATTTTTGCGATTGCAGGCTCTTTGCTCATCAGATAAAAAATATTTCTTGTCTTGGGGTCGCAGTCAAAGCCGAGCAGTATATCCGGGCTTGAGAGGTGAAAGAAGTTTAGTGCGTGCGACTGCATTATCTGCGCTAGATTCATTATTCGTCTGAGGTTTGCCCCCGTTTTTGGCACCTTCACACTTAGTAGCCCATCTCCAGCCTTGGAGCCTGATACTAGGTGGCTAACCGGACAGATACCGCATGTTCTAGCCATGAGAGAGGGCATCTCGCCAAACGGTCTTCCGTGCGAGAAGGTCTCAAATCCACGAAACTGCGTCACATGAATTTTTGCATCTACTGCGTTGCCTGCATCGTCTAGGTCTATCGTTATCTTGGCGTGCCCTTCTATTCTTGTTACCGGGTCTATCGTTATCTTTTTCATTCTTATTTTCCAAAACGAGTTAGGTGTGTGATATTCGGCTCTCTACCGTCAAGCAAAGCAAAAAGCAGCTCCTCGATAGCCGCCGCAGGAGGCGGGCAACCAGGCAAGAAGTAGTCTATATGCACCACTTCGTTGAGCGGCACGACATGCTCTAGTTGCACCGGAAGCACCGGAGCGGGAAAAGTATCCGATGTTATCGTGGCGTTTTTTTGGTACGCCGTCTCGAATGCCTCTTCAAGCCCACAGATATTTCTCATTGCCGTGACATTGCCCGTGACTGCACAATCGCCGAAGGCGACTATTTTCTTGGCTCTAGCTCTTATTTTTTTGAGTTTATGTATATCCTCTTCGCCGCTGACCGCTCCCTCTACAAGCACGAGGTCGACGCCTTCAGGAAACTCTTTTGCATCCACATACGGAGAGCAGACCACCTCTACCCTCTCGTTTAGCTCTAGTAGTTTTTCGTCCATATCAAGAAAGCTCATATGGCACCCGCTGCATCCGTCCAGCCAGACCGTCGCAAACTTAAGCTTCATTTCTAGCCTCCCTGACCCTTAGTAGATTGAGTAGAAGTGCGCGGTTTTTATGCTCTTCGCCGGCAGACCTGCCTTTGTGAGTTAGTGTTCCGGTCGGACAGACAGCCACGCACTTACCGCAAGTCGTACAAGTATCTACCTCGCCCCAAGGCTGATTGAAGCCTGTGATGACTCTTGCGTTTACCCCTCTGTTTTTGAGATCCCAAACATGCGCGCCCTCTATCTCGTCGCACACTCTGACGCATCTTGCGCATAGGATACATCTGTTGTGATCCAGAATAAACTCTTCATGCGAAGCGTCCACCTCAACTTTCGGATAGAGATAATCCACCTCGGAGTGCTCCATGCCAAGAGTCACCGCCATGCTTTGAAGCTCGCAATCACCGTTTGTGACACACACCGAGCAGGTATGATTTCGTTCGGAGAACATCATGCTAAGTATCGTTTTGCGGTAATCTTTTAGGGTATCGGTCTCGGTCGTTACCTCCATCCCCTCTTCGATAAAGGCGGTACAAGCCGGAAGCAGTTTGTTTGAACCTTTGACCTCTACAAGACAGAGCCTGCAAGCCCCATAACTACTCAGCCCCTCAAGATAGCAAAGAGTCGGGATAAAAATATTATTCTCCCTAGCGACCTCGAGTATCGTCTCATCCGAGCGGCCACTCACATCCATTCCGTTTATTTTTAGTGTTTTTATTTCGTTCATCGCCTACCTCTCGCACGCTTCAAATGCCATATACTCGCTTCTGAAAAATTTTAGGGTGCTGAGTATCGGATTTGGAGCCGACTGCCCTAGCCCACAAAGACTCGTGTTTTTGACCGTATAGCAGAGCTTTTCTAGTCTATCCATATCGCATCCGTCGGCTTTGCCCTCTATTATTTTGCCTAGCAGGTTGTACATCTGAACTGTTCCCACACGGCATGGTACGCATTTGCCGCACGACTCGGACATACAAAACTCCATAAAGAACCTCGCCACATCAACCATATTTGACGCCTCATCCATGACTATCATGCCGCCCGAGCCCATCATGGAGCCTATCGAAATAAGCGAATCATAATCAACAGGGAGGTCGAGATGTTCAGGTGGTATACACCCACCCGAAGGTCCGCCCGTCTGCACGGCCTTAAATGCCTTGCCGCTAGCTATCCCGCCGCCGATGTCAAAGACTATCTCTCGCAGGCTCATACCCATCGGCACCTCGACAATCCCGGCGTTTACGATGTTGCCTGTTAGTGCAAATACTTTTGTCCCTTTGCTTTTTTCGGTGCCGATGGAGTTTAGATACTCTGCTCCGTTTCTAATTATCGGCGCTATGTTGGCGAATGTTTCGACATTGTTGATAAGCGTCGGCTTGCCAAATAATCCTTTCATCGCCGGAAAAGGAGGTCTAGGTCTAGGCATCCCTCTTTTGCCCTCTATGGAAGCAATAAGTGCAGTCTCTTCGCCGCACACAAATGCTCCCGCCCCGAGACGCACCTCAAGAGAGAAGCTAAAATTCGTACCCGCTATATTTTTGCCGAGAAGTCCGCATTTTTCAGCGTCTTTTATCGCTTTTTTTAGCATCTTGACCGCCAGCGGATACTCGGCCCTTACATACAAATATCCCATATCTGCGCCTATTGCATATCCGGCTATCGCCATACCCTCTATTATTCTATGCGGGTCGGCCTCCATAACACTTCTATCCATGAATGCGCCTGGGTCACCCTCATCGCCGTTGCAGATGACATACTTTTGAGCCCCTGATGATTTGGCGACCGTCTGCCACTTGAGTCCGGTAGGGTAGCCCCCGCCCCCTCTGCCTCTGAGCCCACTGTTTCGCACCTCATCCACGACTCCCGATTGGCTCATCTCGGTGATAGCTTTGATGAGAGCCACATACCCGTCTCTGGCAATATACTCTTCTATGCTCTCAGGGTCTATGACGCCTGAATTTTCGAGAACAATCTTTTTTTGTTTGACAAAAAAGCTTGATTTTGCATCCGCTAGGCGAGCCTCGAAGCTTTTTTTCTCAGAGATTGCTTTGACAAAAGGCTCTGCCTCATCAGGTGTCATTCCCTCATACAGCTCACCTTTTTTATCTAGCGTTACGAGAGGCCCTTTTGAGCAAAGTCCTTTACAGCCGACCCCTTTTGCCATACATCTCTCAAGACCGCATTTAGCTATTTCGCCTTTGATACCCTCCAGCAGCTTGTCGCTACCTACGGCTATACACGCTGTTCCGGTGCATACCGATATGACCTCTTCATAACCGGCGTCCCTCTCTTCGATTCTAGCCTTTATCTCTTCTAGCTCTTCTATATGCGTTATCATGAGAGCATCCCTTCTATTTTACTTAGCGTTTTCTCTTCATCTAGCGTACCTAGTACCTCGCCGTCAAATACGGCGGCAGGGGCGATACCGCAACAACCGATACATCTAGCGGTTAACAAGGAGAGCTTGCCGTCTTTTGTCGTCTCTCCAGCTTTGATTTTGTGTTTTTTGCAGACTGCGTCTACTATCTTGTTGGCGCCTTTGATATAACACGCAGTCCCAGTACAGACGACACATGTATGTTCACCCGCAGGCTTTAGCGTAAAATAATGGTAAAAAGTCGCCACGCCGTAGACTTTAGATAGCGGCAGACGAAGCGAAGCGGCTACGAATTTCATAGGCTCATCGTCCAAAAATCCAAAAGCCTCTTGTGCGGCATGCAAAGATTCTATAAGTGAGGATTTGGCGTAGCCAAGTTTTTTCATGGCACGGTCAAGCGCTTTGTAACGAGGGTCGTTCGGTACTTGGGGTTTTGGTTGGATAATCATCTCGTAACCCTTTGATGTTTTTAATGGTTATATTTTATTTTACTATTAGCAAGTATAAAAAAGCTTAGTGACCAAAAGATTACGCGCCGACATCAAGAAATAGAGGTTTCAAATACAGGTTCTAAAATATTATTTTTCTCTACTATTTCAACAAGTTTTAGATTTTTTATCTGCAAATTCATAACATCATCTATTGACTTTGCTCCGGAGAGCGCAATCTCCCGCAAAAACAGCCCTCTATGCTCCTTGGCGTTATGGCTTACCACTTTGCCGCCTTTTAGGAATTTTGGCTTTAATGTCCGCACCTTCGGGGTATAAAATTTTTCATAATACCCTGCCAGCAAATCAACAAGCTCACACCCCTCAAACATCGCATCAAGTGCATTTGAAAACTCTTTTTTGTAGTGCCTTGCTGCGTCTACGCCGTCTATTTTTGCCCCTTGCTTTAGCTTGTAGTTTGGGATTTCATCACTTGCCAGCAATGGACCAAAAAGATTTGAGAAAATTACGACATTATCTAGCACGTACTGTTTTGCATTTTGCGTCAATGAATAAAAATCAAGCGCTTTGTACGCCACGCCAGAGTATCTAAGTATCGCCTTTTCGGTGGATAGCTCAAATACGCTGTCTCGATATTCGCTTTCGTTGTCAAGAGTTTTGAGTTCAAAAAATTCTAGTAACTCTTTTTCATTCAATGTTTTCTTGTAGTTTTCGAACCTATTTAAAAGCTCAAGTCTTTTTTCGTAGAGAGATGGGAAAATAAAAGATTTTGGATTTATGGGTTGTAGGTTTCCACCCGCCTCTTTTGACTCAGCGGGGGAAAGTAAAGTATAGAGCATTAAATGTTGTTTACAAATTCTTTGAATAGATATTTGCTTTCGTGCGGCCCCGGAGAGCTCTCAGGGTGGAACTGTACGCTAAATACGTTTTTATTTTTGTATCTTAGCCCCTCTATCGTATCGTCAAAAAGGTTGATATGCGTAGGCTCTGCAACTTCCAGTATTTCATTCGGTACATTGTAGTTGTGGTTTTGAGCCGTTATCTCTACGCCGCCCGTTTTTAGGTTTTTGACCGGATGGTTTCCGCCATGGTGACCGAATTTTAGCTTGTAGGTCTCATATCCAAACGCTATAGATAGTAGCTGATGACCTAGGCAAATACCGAATATCGGAATATCCGCGGCGATTAGTTTTTTGATTTCAGCCACTTCATCTTTTAGTACCAGCGGGTCACCCGGGCCGTTTGATAGGAATACCCCTTTTACTTCACCGCTTTTGAATCTCTCGATTATCCCATCGGCTTTTGTATGATGAGGCACTACCTCTACGGCAGCTCCGGCTTCGACAAGTTCGTTTAGGATATTTAGCTTTGCACCGAAGTCATAAGCGACCACTTTTTTGAGCTCGCCGCATGAGTCTTTGTAGCAAAAGTTCATCTCATTCCACGCCGCTTGAGTGTGGGTGTAAGCCTCGGTTGTGCTGACTTCTTTTATGTAGTTGATGTCGCCGATTTTTGGGCTAGCGGCAAGTCTTTTTGCCAGTTCCTCTTTGTCAAAGCATTCGGTGGAAGCTATAGCAGGCATAGCTCCCTCTTCTCTCATCACTTTGGTCAAAAATCTGGTATCGATACCGCAAATACCGATAATTCCGTGTCTTTTGAGATAATCGGAGAGATTTTCCGTGCCTCTAAAGTTTGAATAGTCTGGCTGATAATTTCTTACTATTACCGCCTTTGCGTATACGCCACGGCTCTCTTGGTCATCATCATTTACACCAACATTACCGATTTCAGGCATCGTAAACGTGATAAACTGCCCTGCGTAGCTAGGGTCGGAGATAATCTCTTGGTATCCGGTAAGAGAGGTATTAAATACTATCTCGCCGACGCTTGTCCCCTCGGCACCGAACGACTCGGCCTCAAGGTATATTCCGTTTTCAAGATAAAGAGCTACTTTCACAGCATTCCTCTTTTTGTTAGTTCATCTTCGTATAGTTTTTGCACGACTATTTCATACTCTTCGCTACCTTCTACAAGGCTTCTTTTGTAGTTTCGCACTTTCTCTTTTACCGAATCCTCGATACTATCTTGGCTTTTTACAAAATCAAGCATCGCCTTAACTATAATAGTCTTTATTCTCGTTTCCGTGACAGAGTAGTCCGCCAAATCGTCGTTCCAAATCTCGTCTAGTATCTTGTGAGCCATAGAATTGAATCTTTCTTCTTGCTCAAGGATAAGCCCCATCTCACCGGCAACTTTTCGTTTTACCATCCAAAACAGCTGTTTTCTATCCGGACTCAAAAACTCGATTTCCTCTTCGTTTTGCTCCAACAGCTTTCTCGTTTTCTCATCTACCGAGTACTCAAGGTCTATATCAGCGTCTATTACTTTTAGACAAGCGGCCTTTACAGGGTCTACGCCGTGTTTCATCTGGACAAGCCCGCTATTTAGTAAGTCCAAAGTAATTTTATTTGCTATGTAGGGAGCGTGCGTGGTTCTAATTCTCATGTCGTTTAACCCCCGTTTTTTTCGTTATCTTAGCGAAAAAAAGCTAATTTTTGGGCAAACCGAAGTTGGCTAGTAGCTTATTAGGGCGGCGGCGAGCGCGTCTCTTATCCGTTTCATCTGAAGATGTTTTACACGACACCACTGCGGAGAAAGCAAAGTGTCATCATCTATTCCGGCAGTCACTCTTTGTATACTTATATGCTGAGGCAAGCTTTTCATACATTTGGTAAGTATTCTTATATAGGATTCTTCATCTATAGGCTCAAATTTTCCGGCTCTATACTCATTTGCCAAAGCGGTATTTTTGACGACGTAAAGCGGGTGAAATTTGATAGAGTCTGCGCCGAGAGCTACCGTCCTTTCGAACGTCTCAAACATCATCTCCTCAGACTCCCCCGGCAAACCAAAAATTAGATGGGCGCACAAGTTTAGCCCGTAGCTTTTGACTAGCTTTATCGCATTTTCCACGCTCTCAAAGTCATGGCCCCTGTTTATTCGCTCCAATGTCTCGTCAAATACGCTTTGAACGCCTATCTCTATCCATATCTCTTTTGTGTTTGATATCTCAGCTAAAAATTTGATTATCTCTTCGTCTATACAATCGCTTCTTGTTCCGATACTAAGGCCGATGACATCGTCCGCCTCCAATGCTTTTGCATACAATGCTTTTAGTGTGCTTGTCGGAGCATACGTATTTGAAAACGACTGAAAATAAACAATAAAAGAGGATGCTTTAAACTTCCTTTTTAACTTAGTCTTGGTTCTTTGAATTTGCGCCTCTAAAGATGAGAGCTGAAGCTCTAAAAGTGGGTTTTCTTTTGAGTGTGGACTTAGCGTAAATCTTTTTTTTGGAGATTGGGTTATGTTTGGGCTAAAAGATTCGTTCTCGCAAAAAGAGCACCCGCCGACGGCTACTGAGCCGTCGATATTTGGGCAGGTAAATCCGGGGATGCTAACCGGAATTTTGTAGATTTTTTGACCAAATTTTTTCCGTAAATATCTACCGAACGTAAGAATATTTTTCATGCGTCCTAAATTATATATTTTCCGTCAAAACAAGCGCGGCAATAACTATCTTCTTCGCCGCCGCAAGACGCAAGAAGAGAATCTATGGAAAGATAAGCCAAAGAATCGGCTCCTATGAATTTTCTTACTTCATCAACACTTTTTGACGCGCTAATAAGGTGACTTTTATCCGGCGTATCAATACCGTAATAGCAAGGATCGCTTGTAGGAGGAGAGGATATTCTCATATGCACCTCGGCGGCTCCTGCGTCACGAAGCATTCTTACTATCTGCTTGCTTGTCGTGCCACGCACTATGCTATCGTCTATAATAACGACTTTTTTGCCGGCTATTAGCTCTTTTATCGGGCTTAGTTTCATCTTGACTTTTAGGTCTCTTATCTCTTGTGCAGGCTCTATAAATGTTCTACCTACATAGTGATTTCTGATAATTCCAAGCTCAAAAGGTATTCCGCTCTCTTTTGCATATCCAAGTGCAGCGGGAACGCCGCTATCCGGAACCGGAATTACCATGTCGGCATCAACGGGCATCTCTCTTGCTAAAGCTTTGCCCATCTCTATTCTAGCCGCATAAGCGCTCTTGCCAAAAAGTAAACTATCGGGTCTCGCAAAATATACGTATTCAAATATACATTTCTTCGGAGTCGGCTCAAAAACCTGTATAGATTGCGGCTCTTTGCCGTCTTCAAATATCAGCATCTCGCCCGGGTTTACGTCTCTTACAAATTTTGCACCCACAAGGTCAAACGCACAGGTCTCGCTTGCTACGACCCACCCTTTGCCTAGTTTGCCGAGACTAAGCGGTCTAAAGCCGTGAGGGTCTCTTACGGCAAACATCTTGGTGCGAGACAAAAACACAAAACAATATGCGCCTGTTACTTTTTTGACGGCATCGATAATTCTATCTTTTAGCCTTGCTTTTTCGCTTCTTGAGATTAGATGGATGAGATTTTCGGTATCCATAGATGATTGGAAGATTGCGCCACTTTTTATGAGGGCATCGCGAACCTCTTTTGCATTTGTGAGGTTACCGTTGTGGACTATCGACATCTCACCAAGGTCGTATCTGGCAAATACCGGCTGTGCATCAAGTATGCTGTCCTCTCCGGCAGTGGAGTATCTATTGTGTCCAACAGCCATCGTACCGGCTAGTTTTTCTAGTTTTTCTTCATTAAAGACTCTGGTTACCAAACCTCTGTCTTTAATCGTAAAAATCTTCTTGCCGTTTGAAGAACTAATCCCGCTGGCCTCTTGTCCACGGTGCTGCATAGCAAACAGAGAAAAATAAGCTATTTTAGAAGCGGAGGGGACACCGAATACGCCTACTACGGCACATTTTTCATTTAAATCGTGCATTTTTATATACCCAGACAATCTTGTATTTTATAAAGACCGCTCTTTTCCTGAGCGGATAACCACATTGCAGCCTTAACGGCGCCTTTTGCAAAAGTATCCCTGCTTGTAGCGGTATGGGACAGCCTCAAGAACTCTCCGTCGTTATAAAATCCGACCGTATGTTCGCCTACTATATCACCGCCCCTTAGAGCCATAACGGCTATCTCGTCTCTGGTTCTAGCTCCGATATTGCCGTCTCTGCCGCTCACTCTCACAGAATCGAGGTCAAGCCCACGCCCTGCGGCGGCATATTCAGCCAACGTAAGCGCCGTACCGCTTGGGGCATCTTTTTTGTGTCTATGGTGCATCTCAACTATCTCTATATCAAACTCTCTTAGTTTTTCAGACGCCGTCTTTACAAGTGAGTTTAGAAGAGCAACACCCAAAGACATATTTGTTGCATACAGTATCGGCATGCTTCTGGCCGCATCTTTTAGTAGGTTTTGCTGATGCGTATTAAGCCCCGTAGTCCCTATGACAAGAGGCGTCGGATTCTTCTCTGCAGCCTCCAGTAACTCCTCCGTGCCCTCAGGAGAAGTAAAGTCTATAGCTACATCACATTTACCCAAAAACTCTTCGGCGCTTTTTGAAATCAAAGCCTCAGAATATCCGCAATTTTCACCCTTAAAATATACGGATGAAAGCTCCATTCCTTCACTATCTTCAACTATCGAGCACAATAGCTTCCCAACTCTACCGCTAGCGCCATAAATTCCAACTTTTACCATTAGTGTCCACCTTTAAAGTTGTCTACATAAGATATAGCCTCTAGAGCCGCTACGGCACCGTCCGCCGCCGCGCATACGACTTGTCTAGCCGCCTCGCCCCTAACATCTCCCGCCGCAAAAAGCCCGGGGACATTCGTTCTCATCTTGAGGTCTACTTTTACCTCTCCGCTAGCAACAAGCTCGCACAAGCTGCTACCGTCTTCTTGTATGAGTGAGCCGTTATTTACAGTTCGTCCGACAAAAACAAATATTCCAGGAACATCGAGTTTTCTTTCCCCGTCTTTGGTTTCGAGAATAACGCCGTTTACGCCCATTGCATCGCCCACAACTTCTTTAACGGAAGCGTTCAAGACGAGCTCTATATTTTCAGTATGTTTGACTCTTCCAACAGAGGATGGAGCCGCACGGAAAACTTCTCTTCTGTGGACTAGATATACTTTTTTGCAGATTTTTGCCAAATAGTGCGCCTCTTCAAGAGCGGTATCGCCGCCGCCTAGTACTACGACCTCTTTGCCTTTATAGAAAAACCCGTCGCAAGTAGCGCAAGTGCTTACGCCTCTCCCAAAAAACTCTTCCTCGCCCTTAAAACCGCTTCTTTTTGGGACAGAACCGGTAGCCACTATTACGCTAATAGCATCCTTGGAACTGCCGTCCAAAAATGAAACCTTGAAACTTCCGTCATTGTTTTTTGTGATTTTATCAACACCGTTCATCTCAAATTTAAGCCCGAAATGCTCAGCTTGAGGCAACCAGTCAGCCATAAAATCAAGTCCGGTTTTTACTTCTTTAATACCGGGATAATTTTCCATTTCGCTACTTTGGGTTATCTGGCCGCCCGGCATACCCATATCGAACATTACGACATCTTTTAGGCCGCCTCTGCAGGCATAAAGTCCAGCACTTAGCCCTGCCGGTCCGCCGCCTATAATAGCAAGTTCCAACACTGCGTTATCCTTGTCTAGTTTTTGGAAGCGATAGTATCAAAAAAAGGTTGAATTTAATAAGAGAAAAACCGTCTGTTTTAGACGGTTTTTTGGGGATTTTGTTAAGCTAGAAGAGCGTCTATTTTTTGTTTAAAAGTTTGTTTTGCAGCAGCGCCAACCATTTGGTCTACAACTTTGCCGTCTTTTAGGAAAAGAATCGTAGGGATAGATCTGATTCCGAATTTTACAGCAAGATCTTGTTCTTCGTCTGTGTTTACTTTACAAACTTTTGCTTTGCCGTCATACTCTTCTGCCAATTCTTCTATGATAGGAGCAACCATTCTGCACGGTCCGCACCAAGGAGCCCAAAAGTCAACTACGGCAACACCGCTAGTAACAGTTGCTTCAAAGTTGGCGGCTGTCAAGTCTATATATTTTCCCATTCTGCTTTCCTTCTTGTTATTGGTTTATTAGATGATTATACGACCCATATTCTTTAACAATGCTTTACTTGCAAAAAATTATAACTTAGGCATAGATACGGTTATATCATTTTCCAAATAGCCATATTCAAACGAAGCGCCGGGGGAAATTTTGAGGACAAAATTCTCTAGTTCTCGTCTATTGATTTTTAGATATCCGTCACCGCTTGCATCAATAAGAATATTGAATCTATACTCTTTGTTAGATAGCAAAAAACATTTTTGCACGGACTCAAAAAAAACATCTTTTTTGTAAAAAGCATACACTCCGCTTGAGACAACATAGTCAAAACTATCGGTAATGTCAAAAATAGAAGCCACGGAAAAGTTGCCGTGTATATAGCTCTTTTTTGACTTTTTGATAAATTCAGGGACTATATCTATTCCAGTATACTTGCACTCGATGTTCGATTCTCGCAAATACTCAAATAGCGCCCCTAAGCCGCACCCAAAGTCCAATATAGAGTCTCTATCCGTTATATCCGCAACCAATTTTTCAAAACGCAAATTTTGTCGCTCTTTGCTTATCCAGCCAACCGATTCGTAAGAGGTAGACGCATTTTTGTGCATTGAACGATATATACGTTGCTGCCTTTGCTCATTTAGCATTTTGAGTGCGTTAAAACGTAACGTTTTCATACAGCTCACACTCTCCGCTTCGCACAACAACCAAATCTATACAATAAGGGGCATCAATTTTATTTGACGCCATATAAGAAAGCATCCCTTTTATGATTTTTTTGATTTTTTGAGGGGTCATATTATATACTGGGTCAAAACCATCGCCAGACTTCACCTCTACAAATCTATACACTCCGTTTTTTGTGGCAACTATATCTATCTCGCTAAATTTTTTCCGGACATTTCTTGCAACTATCGCATAGCCCAGGCCTCCCAAAAACTCACAGGCTAGACCTTCGGCCTCAAACCCTTTTGTTGTCGTGTTTTTCATATCTCAATGCCATTTTTACGACTTTATCCCTAATGGACACGGGTAGCCTCGCAATATTTTTTGCCGCCTGTGAAAATAAAAATGGAAACGCATACTCTTTTTTGTTTTTCTCTATCGCTTTTATTATCCTGTCTACGGCGTCATCAAGCTCCATCAAAAAAGGCATTTTAAATCCGTTTTTGTCGGTAAGCGGCGTTCTTATAAAGCCCGGTTGAATATTAATAACTTTGATATTTTTTGGCTCAAGAAGGAGCCTCATAGAATCCAAAAATGAATTGACCGCCCTCTTTGAGGCACTATATGCGGCGGTAGTCGGGAAAGCCACGAAGGAAGCCAGAGACGAGATGGCAACAAGCTTACCGCCTCCGGACGCACTCATTTTATGTGCAAAAATATCAAATACGGCGGCGACGCCGAGAAGGTTTGTGTCTATTATTTTTTTAAAATCCCAAAAATCATAAAGCTCAGCCTTATGCTCGCTCGATATTCCGGCGTTTGCTATTACGATGTCGACCCTGTCACATTCGTCGCATATCGCTTGACAAACAGCACGTAGTGTTTCAAAATCGGTCACATCCGCACTAAAAGTTTTGATGATTGTTTTGTCGCTATGAAGTTCGTTTGCCAGCTCTTCTAAGCTCCCCGCTCTTCTGGCTATGAGATAAAGTCTTGAAGCTTTGGGTGCATATCTGGCGGCAAGCTCTCTGCCTATGCCGCTAGATGCCCCCGTTATTACGACGGTCAAGGCTTAGCCTTCTATCCTTATCATATTCGGTTTTTTGGCTATGCAAGATAGTTTTGAAGCCTCTTCGAGAGCTTTTTGGATGTTTGCCTCTTTTGCTTCGTGTGTGCTAAAGAGTAGGCTTGCCGAATCGCCTTTATTTTTTTGTTTGAAGTTTTCTATGGAGATGCCGTTATCGGCTAGCACGGCTGCTATCTTGCCAAGCACCCCAACTTCGTCTTTTGCCTCTATACGGATATAATATTTGCCCTCTATATCACCTTTTGACGCGAGGTTTAGCCCGGTCTCAAGAGGTCTATTAAAGCCCATCATCGCCGCAGGGCTCTCAGAGCGTGCTATCTCAATAAGGTTTGCTATAACTGCACTTGCCGTAGCGTCACCGCCAGCCCCCGCACCGTAAAACATAGTCTCTCCGACTTTATCACCGGTGATAGCTACGGCGTTCATAACGCCATCCACATCTGCCAGTATATGCTCTTCGCTAATCAGTGCCGGATGAACACGAAGCTCTACCGTGCCGCCTCGTTTTTTTGCAACTGCAAGAAGCTTGATGACATATCCGAAGTCTTTTGCAAACTCTATGTCGTCAGACTCTATCTCGGTAATACCCTCTATCAGTATATCTTCCGGTTTTGCGTCTATGCCGTATGCGATTGACGCAAGGATAAGAAGCTTGTGTGCAGCGTCGCCGCCGCCAACGTCCAATGTCGGGTCTGCCTCTGCGTATCCTAGTCTCTGCGCATCAGAGAGCACGCCAGCAAACCCGGCACCCTCTTTCATCATCCGAGTCAATATGTAATTACAAGTACCGTTTACTATTCCCTTGATTGATAGTATATGGTTTGCCGCAAGCCCGTCTCTAAGGGCATAAATCACAGGTATTCCGCCTGCCACGCTCGCCTCATATCCAAAGTGTAGATTTTTCGCCAACTCTTCAAGCTCGGAGCGGTGATATGCAAGCATAGCCTTATTGGCGGTTACTACCGATTTGCCGCTTTTGAGCGCATCTTTGACGACCGCATAAGGGAAGTCTATGCCGCCCATAAGCTCAACCACAACATCGATAGATTCATCTTTGAGCACAAAATCCGCGTCAGTGGATACTTCTATTCCTAGATGTGCAGCTTTTTCAGGCTCCCTTGTTACGCCCTTTACGACCTCTATTTTTTTGCCGGCTCTTGCCGTTATGATGCTCTCATTCTCTTTTAGTATCTTTACGACTGCGCCGCCTACGACGCCAAGCCCCAGTACGCCAATTCTTAGCTTATCATCCATCTTTTAAAAACTCTTTTATATTTTTGGCAGCTTGCCTAATTCTTTTTTCATTCTCTATAAACGCAATTCTTACATACTCATCGCCATACGGACCAAATCCAATACCAGGACTCACCGCAACATTTGCTTCAAGAAGCAATTTTTTTGAAAATTCAAGGCTTCCCAAATGTCTATGTTTTTCAGGAATTTTTGCCCACGCAAACATCGAAGCTTTCGGCTTATCTATCTTCCAACCCGCCTCATTAAAGCTCTCGACCAAACAATTCATTCTTTTTTCGTATGTTTGTCTGATTTGCTCTACATCTTCCGCGCCGTTGTTGAGCGCCTCAATAGCAGCAACTTGTACGGATGTGTGCATACCGTAGTCAAAATAGCTTTTGATTTTTGCAAGAGCTCCGACAAGTCTTTTGTTACCAACGACAAAACCGACCCTCCAGCCTGCCATGTTATAGCTTTTTGAAAGCGTGAAGGTCTCAACGGCTACATCTTTTGCGCCCGGTATTTGCATAATTGACGGCGTTTTGTAATCACCAAAGCTTATATCTGCATATGCTATGTCTGAGATGATGTAAAATCTCTCTTTTTTAGCCAAAGCTACAAGTTTTTCGTAAAAATCCAAATCTACGCAAACAGTCGTAGGATTGTTCGGGAAGTTGACGACAACATATTTCGGTTTTGGCGTCGACTCTTTGATTGCTTTTTCAAGTTTGCTGAAAAAATCTCCATCCTCCGGACTTAGCGGAACTCTATTTACATTTCCGCCGCAAAGCACTATTCCGTAAGTGTGTATCGGATAGCTAGGGTCTGGCACTATCGCAAGGTCGCCCGGGTCGGTTATCGCCATAACAAGATGCACATACCCCTCTTTTGAGCCGATAGTAGCAATCGCTTCGCTCTCAGGGTCTAGCACAACATCATATTTTCTATCATACCACTTGCATATCGCCTCTCTTAGCTTGTAAATACCTTTTGAAGCCGAGTATCTATGCGTTTTTGTCCGTTTAAGCACCTCTACAGCTTTGTCCACTATGTGTGGAGGTGTATCGCCGTCAGGATTTCCCATACTAAAATCTATTACGTCTTCACCGGCGTATCTTTGTTGCATCTTTAGGTCATTTACCTGTGCAAATACATACTGCGGCAATCTTTTTATTCTATTAAATTCTATCTCTTCAAACATTTTTATCTCCGTGACTTGCTTGATAATATTTATTGTTTTGGTTTTGTTACGTTCGCCTCTTTTTTGGCATCCGTCTTGCCGGACAACTTATTGTATTCCTCTTCGCTAATCTCTCTTAGCTTGCCGTTTTTGTAGTGATATCTCACCTTGCCTCCGGCTTTTGATTCTATAGTTGCGCCTCCGGCAACGACTTTAACCTGGCTATGGCCAAAAGCTATTAGTTGTTCTCTGCTGCCATTAAAATCAAACTTATGCTCGGCAACCGTCTCAAACCATCTATTGGTGGTAGCATCTAAATATCTAATTCCAACCCATACTTTTTTAGTAGGTTCAACAAAAAAACTTCCCTGCGCCCCCAAAGGCGCATTTGGATGTGCGACAGTAACATTCTTATCAAGAACAGGGGCTGTCATATTTTTGTCTGTTATGTTCTTATCCGTTCCGTTTTGGTCGGTCGTATTTTGGTCAAATGCCACATTGAAAGATATTGACGCATTGGTTTCGTTAATCTCATTTTGAAGCCCGGTCGAGCCGTTGGTTTCAGGCGAAATGCTATTGCTTTGAACATATAGCATATATCCACCGCCTATTGCTATAGCAGCCGCCAATGCCACAAGGGCGATTTTAGAGGTTGGTTTTTTATCGTTTTTCGCCGCTTCGGCATTTAGTTTATCGATAGTAGGTACTTCCGGTTCTTTGATACTATGAAAAGCCTCAAACTCTCTTGTCCATTCCGACAAATCAAGGTCAAACTCGCGCTCCAATATCTTGATGAGCCCCTTGGCCTTAACCGGATTTAGCCTATCAAAACGTTTGTTTACTATATCTTCAAGCGTAGTCTGTACGATATGGGCTTTTGATACTACAACCTCAGGGTCAAGATTTTTGAGCTCTTCGAGACCTTTTTTCATTAAGTTACCTCATCCTATCGATTAAAATTGCTGCCGCAACCGCCACATTTAGCGAGTCAAAACCGTTATGCATTTTGATTGTGGCTATTTTATCAGCTTTTTGCATTACCTTCTTAGGCAAACCTTCACCCTCGCTACCCATCATTAACAAAGTCTTATCTGCTCCACCGATTTGTCTACTCTCGTCTCCGCCTAGACCTGCGGCAACGACCGTAAATCCGCTTTGGCGAAGCTCATTTATCATATCGAGAGCATTTGGAACAAGGGCTATCGGCATATCGAATATTGCTCCGCTACTGGCTTTTGCCGCAGCCTCAAGATTAATATCTTTTATTTGCGAAACAATGATACCCTCTACGCCAAGCGCATACGCCGAACGAATAATAGAACCTATGTTGCCCATATCGGTCACGCCGACAAGCGCCAACAGAAAACCGGATTTTTTGAGTTTATCCAAAGAGGATAGCTCCGGATCGGTAACTTTTGCCAAAAACCCTTGATGGGAGCCGCCTCTCGCCATAGCCTGAGCTTTTTTTTCATCAAGTTTGACTACTTTTTTTCCCAGTTTTACTATTTGGGCGAACTCTTTTTTGTCTATCTCTTTGGCTAGATAGACCTCTTCCACCAATGATGGATGCTTGTTAACAAGATGCCAAAAAACCTGTTTTCCGTATATAAACATAGATAAATTCTAACGAAAATAATATAAATCAGAGGGTCTGAGCTAGGAGTCTTTTTTTATTAGCTCTTCATAAACGTTTTTTGGATTTTCGCCTGTTATTTTTGCAATAAGTTTTGCCGCCTGTTTTTTCGGCAAGTCAAGCTCCAAAACCTCATCCAAAGAGAGGGCGACAAAGCCGGATTCCTGCGCTGAAAACAAGACGATTACAACCCACTCTCCCTTGGTAGAAACGGTTTTTAGGGTTTGCTCAAATTTCACAGCCGATACCGTGATATATTTTTGGTGCATTTTTGTCAGCTCTTTTGCGGCAAAAACCGTAGCGTTCTTATCTATCTCGCAAAGCTCTTTTGCAAACTGCTCTATCCTGTGCGGTGCTTCGTAAAATATTACCGGGTGTTTTGAGGATTGAAGTTTTCTTAGCTCTTCTATTCTGGCGCTACTTTTGTGCGGCAAAAAACCGTGAAAAACAAACTTGCTATCTAAAAATCCACTTGCAGCATACGCCGTAACGGCCGCGCTCGCCCCGGGAAGAACATCGTAAATAATGCCGTTTTTTTGAGCATATTCAACCAGCAAAGCGCCGGGGTCGCTAATGCATGGCATACCTGCATCACTCATATACACGCAATTTTTTTCAAATATTGATAGTTCGATATTTTGTAATATCCGTTCTTCATTGTGGGAATGGAGTGAGTAAAAAGTTTTTTTTGATATTTGTGCGTCAAAGCGTTGATTTAGAAGGTCGAAAAGTTTTTTTGTGACACGTGTATCTTCACAAAATACGATTTCTGCATCCTGCATAGCCTTCACGGCTCTGAAGGTCATATCCTCCAGATTGCCGATGGGCGTCGGGATAAAAGTAAGAGGCAAAGGATTAGTTCATATTGTATTTTTTCTTGAATTTCTCAACTTTACCTGCGGCGTCAACTAGTTTCTCTTCGCCTGTAAAGAATGGGTGGCATTTGCTGCAGATGTCAACTCTCATCTCTGATTGAAGAGATTTTGTCGTAAATTTGTTACCGCAAACACAGCTTACCGAGCACTCTACGTAGTTTGGATGAATATCTTTTCTCATTGTTTTTCCTTATGGTTTATCTAAAAGCTAAAAAATTTTCAGAAAATTAAGGCGAAATTTTATCAAAAAGTTTTTTAAAGCTTTATATAAAATTTATATTAACGCCAAAGATGCGGCCGCAACAACGGCTGTTTCGCTTTTTAATATATTTGAAGCCGCAAACGACAGAACTTTTTGCGCTCTTTTTTTTATAAGCTCCCGCTCTCTTTCGCTAAATCCACCTTCTGGTCCTACCAAAAAAGTTCCATTGCGTATATTGCCGATACCGTCACCCCCAAAATCAAAAGCAAAAAATGGAATATTCATATCGCAAAATTCATCCAAACTCTTACATATAAAAGTCTCGATTAGACTCGTTCTGCCGCATTGGCAACACGAACTTATAAGTATGCGACGCAACCTCTCTTCGTCTATCTTGAAATTTTTTTGGCTCCTGTCCGAATATATAAAGTATACTTTTGACACCCCGGCTTCGTTTAGCATCGGAAGTGTTTTTTCTATAGTTTTCGGGTCTACAACGCACCACGCTATCTCGCAACCGACAAATTCATCATTTGCGCTATTCTTTTGTCCTTTGAGTGCAAGCACCGCATCTCTTTTGCCAACGGTTTGAGCCTCATATTCATATAAATTGCCGTCAAAAAGATTTCTAAATAAAAAAATTTCATCTTCTTTCGAACGCCTAGACAAAAAAAGGTGACGAAATGTATCGCCTTCTATTTTTAAAGTTTCCGCACCGCTGCGCTCATCATATGAAAAAACCAATTTAACGCTCCAAAAGAATTTTCTTGTAAAATCGTATAAAATAATTAGCAAATCTAGGAAAAATAATTTGAAATATCTTGTAGATTTTATCGAAAACGAACATATAGAACAGACTTTTGTCCACTCTCAAGTTAAGTGCGACGTTGAGTCATCGATGTTTCTTAAAAATATGACGCTCAAGTTTTTAAAAGGGCAAGAGAGCGTAGTGTGTTCGGATATGCTAACGGAGCTTTTTTCGGCAAAAAACTATAAACATATAGAAAAACTCCCGCTTGTCAAAAACCTGATAGAGCTCGGATGGGTAAGCAACAACGATAACTTCGGAATGCAAAAAATTTCCGATACGTCGCTACTAGAGCTTCTCAACTCATCTTTGTCTCTCAGCTCATCTTTTCTCAAACTTCTTGAAGAGGGAAGCTTTGAGATGAGCCTGCCGGATATAAAGCCATATACGGACCATCTCGAGTATCTACAAGAGCAGTTTTTTAGGATAGGGCTTTATCAAAAGATAGCGGCTATCAGACATAGCTTCTCAAGCGATTCTCCGAATATATCAAGGCTTCAGACAAAGCTTGCCGAGCTTGAAGCTAGGATTGTCGAAAAAATTAAACAAACAAAAATTCACCTCGAACTTGAACACTTTTTTAAAGATAAACATCTAAGCGATAAAGAAAAAATAATTTTTTTGGCGTTACTCAAAGAGGAATATTCCGGCGAAGGGGACAATCTTAGAGAGATGAATACCCTTATAGATATAGTTAGCTCGGACGACTACGAGAGGATAAAAAACAGGAGCCTACTTGAAGATGGGGCAAAGCTGATAGAGCAAGAGATAATAGATTATGAAGAGGTACTAACGCCGTTTGGTGGAATAAGTCGCTCGTTTTTTATCTCAGAGGAGATACTAAAGCACATCGTATATCCGCAAAAAAAGAAAAAAAAGATAAAAGTGAAGCTGGAATCTCTAATGAAAGAGCAAGAGCTGTTTGAGCTTATAGAACCAAAAAGCTCACTCGATGACGTGGTGCTAAATCCAAAGACGAGAGAGATGCTAGATACGGTACTGAGGCAGCTTGACAAAAATGTTTCAAATTTACTCAAAGATTGGGGTCTAAAAGACAAAAAAACAGGTGTAGAGGCTAGAATAATATTTCACGGCCCTCCGGGGACAGGTAAGACAATGACGGCGCTAAGCCTCTCAAAATCACTAAAAAAACAGGTGCTAAGCTTTGATTGTAGCAAAATACTATCAATGTATATAGGCGAAAGCGAAAAAAATGTCAGAAAAATATTTGATACATATAAAGAACTGAGAGACAAGTCCAAAACCGAGCCTGTGCTGCTACTAAACGAAGCAGACCAGTTTCTTTCATCTCGTAGCTCTTCCGCTTTTTCAAGCGCAGACAAGATGCACAACCAAATGCAAAATATTTTTCTAGAACAGATAGAGAGATTTGACGGCGTAATCATTGCAACTACGAACTTGCTTGAAAATATAGACCAAGCCTTTTCTAGAAGATTTAATTATAAAGTTAAATTTGAGAAGCCGGATCTTAAACAAAGAGTTTCGATATGGGAAAAAAGTCTGCCGAAGCACGCCCCTTATTCTGATGGCTTTAGTATAGACGAGCTAGCAAAACATACTCTAACGGGCGGACAGATAGCCCTGGTGATTAAAAATGCGGCATTCAATGCGGCGGCAAAAGAAAAACCTATTTTGACGATGGAAGATTTTGTGAACGAAATCAAAAAAGAGCTAAGCGGAAGCTTTGATAACGAGAAGTCTATGGGATTTTTATCGTAAAAAAGTCACAAAATAAATGTTACTAAAATAAACAAATATCAATAGCAATCTAAAAATATATGTAACCTTAAGTTACTTATATCCCTTTTTTTGGGTAAAGTAAATTTAATTATTATGACGGTATATTTACGACCGCTTAAAACAGGGGTTTAGCGGCCTTATGCCGCCCCAAAATTCATACCAAAAAAAGGGCTTTGTGATGACTCACTCGGATTTTGCGCATCCGTATTTCGGCGCCTTCATATTGATGGTTTTTACTTTTGTCGCCTTTTTCGCGACTACAAATCTAGCAAGATTTGTCAGCCGCCTTATGGCAAAAAAAGACACTGAAAAACTAAAACTGTCTATATATGAGTGCGGTCCGGAAGCAAACCTACAGCCAAACAAACTCTCGGCTCAGTTTTATCTATTCGGTCTTCTCTTTATTCTTTTCGATATTGAGATTATTTTTATGTTTCCGTGGGCGCTTGACTTTAAACTCCTCGGATGGTTCGGCATGGTAGAGATGGTGATATTCCTCACTCTTCTTACTATCGGCTTCGTGTACGCATGGAAAAAAGGAGCGCTTCAATGGCACAGCATAAAGTAAACTACGCGGCAAGCGGTGGACTTCCGGTCGCACTGACCACGGTAGACAAGCTGGTAAACTGGGGTCGTTCAAACAGCCTTTGGGCATTCACATTCGGTCTTGCGTGTTGCGCTATCGAGATGATGGCATCGGGTGCGGGAAGATACGACTTTGACCGCTTCGGTACGATATTTAGAGCCTCCCCGAGACAATCTGATGTCATGGTAGTCTCCGGTACGGTAACAAAAAAATACGCCCCTTTCATCAGAAGGCTATACGACCAAATGGCGGAGCCTAGATGGGTAATCTCTATGGGTTCGTGTGCCAACACCGGTGGTATGTTCAACACATATAGCACCGTTCAAGGCGTAGACAGAATAATTCCTGTGGATATCTATCTGCCTGGGTGCGCCCCTAGGCCTGAGACTCTTCAATACGCCGTTATGATGCTCCAACAGCACATCAGAAAAAACAAAGCGTCAAGAGCCGAGATACAAAAGAGGTTTGTGTAATGAGAAGATATACGCCAAAAGATAATGTCCAAAAACAATCTTATTATACGGATAGATTTAGGGCTGCGGACACTTTGCCAAAAGACCCTGTCGAAAACGACGCGATATACGCAAAAGACGTAGAGACGCTAAAGTCTGCTTTTGAAATCAAAGAGGCATACATTCAAAGAGGGCAGCTCGTAGTTATCGTAGACGCGGCACAAAATGTCGAAGTAATGAAGTTTTTTAAAGAAAAGCTTGCATACAACCAACTAAGCGAAATGAGCGCCATAGACTTCGTAGCGCAATGCGGGGGCTTTGAGGTGTTCTATCAGCTGCTATCTATGAGCAAACGAAAAAGAGCAAGGATAAAATGCTTCATAAAAGACGGCGAGAATATAGAGTCTGTATCTAGCGTTTACTCATCTGCAAACTGGGCCGAGAGAGAGATGTACGATATGTTCGGTATCAGGGTCAACAACCACCCGATGCTAAAAAGAATTATGCTCCCGGACGACTGGGTCGGACATCCGCTTCGAAAAACATATCCGCTTCAAGGTGATGAATTTGCGAGCTGGTATGAAGTAGACAAAATCTACGGCAAAGAGGCAAGAGAAATTATCGGGCCTGAGCTCAGAGACGCAGCGTTTGTGGATAGATACGATACGACTAGATTTGCAAGACTTGGCAAAGAGGTTGGTTTCGGCGAAGAGTACAAAGAATCTGAAACACCGATAGCATACCAAGAAGAAGAGAGACCTCTTCTAATAGACAAATTTGACCCAAGCAAAACGACGCTTGCGGATAGAGAAAGATAGGAGGGCGGAAGATGCAACAACCAAATAAACTACAGCCCTTTTTTGAGAATATCACGTTTGACCGCGAAGACAACAAAATGGTTGTCAACTTCGGTCCAAACCACCCGTCAGCGCACGGTCTACTAAACCTTATCCTTGAGCTAGAGGGTGAGCAGGTAGCAAAAGCATATCCAAACATAGGTTTTCTCCATAGAGGTATGGAAAAGATGGCGGAAAACATGATATACAACGAGTTTTTGCCGACGACGGATAGGATGGACTATATCGCCGCTTCCGCAAATAACTACGGTTTTGCGCTTGCGGTTGAGACATTAGTCGGTCTTGAAGTGCCTAGACGGGCAAAAGCCATTAGAACAATGCTGCTTGAAATCAATAGACTTTGTTCGCACCTGTTCTTTATCGCCACTCACGCTCTCGACATCGGCGCAATGAGCGTATTTCTCTACGCCTTCAGGGAGAGAGAGCATGCGATGGACCTTATCGAGGAATATTGCGGGGCAAGGCTTACGCACTCATCTATCAGAATAGGCGGCGTGCCGCTAGATGTCACTCCGGCGTGGCTTGACGGTCTCAAAAAATATATAGACTCTTTGGAAGAAAATATCCAAATATACGAAGGGCTTCTTGACTCAAACAGAATTTGGAGAATGAGGCTTGAGGACGTAGGTATCTTATCTCCTGAAATGGCAGTAGACTGGGGATGCTCGGGCATTATGCTAAGAGGCAGCGGTATCAAATGGGATATTAGAAAAGAGGAGCCGTATGAACTTTACGGCGAACTTGACTTTGATGTGCCGGTGGCCGAGACAAACGACAGCTACGGCAGATATAAGTGCTATATGCTTGAGATGAGAGAGTCGGTAAAAATAATCGACCAGTGCATCAAAATATACCACACGACAGAGCCGCAAATAATGGCAGATGCACCAAACTATGTGTCAGCCCCAAAAGAGCAGATAATGACTCAAAACTACTCTTTGATGCAGCACTTTGTCCTCGTAACGCAAGGTATGAGACCGCCGAAGGGCGAAGTGTATGTGGCTACCGAATCACCGAAGGGTGAGCTTGGGTATTACATCTACAGTGACGGCGAGCCGTATCCATACAGGCTCAAAATCAGAGCTCCTAGCTTCTGGCACACCGGAATACTCCAAGCGTGGCTTCCAGGTGTTCAGCTAGCGGACGTTGTTACGATGATAGGAAGCTCAAATACCGTATTCGGCGAGGTAGATAGATAATGAAAAGATTTGATCTTAGGCATCTAAAAAGCGATTTTTACGGTCGTATGATTGAACTTATGAACAAAGAGGTTGCAAAAGATGAAGTTGCAATATTTTTGTTTGAACTAGGTGATTTTAGCCCCGTGCAAAAAAGTGCAGACCTCATAAAAGAGAATGGCTGGACGCTTATGAATAGCCTAAAATTCAACGAAGTTGACTGGACTATTACGGTAAAGAAGTAGAATGGCAAATATCCTTTTTAGCCTTTGGCAAGACGAAATCATAGACAACCGCGGTAAAAGCGAAGAGGAACGAGCAAAAAGCAAGTTCCATTTTCCGTATGACTTTGAAGCAGGCGCAAATACCAAAGCCTTCATAGGCTGGGCAGGCGTGGCAATATTCGGTGAGGGTGTAGATGTAGTCAAACTCGCCGTCGAATATGCAAAAACATACCAAGAATACTCTGAAGCCTGTGGCAGATGCGCACCGGGCAGATGGGGCGGTAGAATAGTCTATGACATCTTGCATAAAATAGGCAGAGGGGAAGGAAGCGAGAGTGACCTTGTCCACCTAAAAGAGATTTGCGCCTCCATGAAAGAGACTTCAAAATGCGAAATAGGCAAAACGGTCCCAAACCCTATTTTGGCTCTTCTGACGCATTTTGAGTCTGAGTTCACGACTCTGATAAAAGAGAAAAAAGCGTCG
This sequence comes from Campylobacterales bacterium, assembly GCA_050252455.1. Taxonomy (GTDB): domain Bacteria; phylum Campylobacterota; class Campylobacteria; order Campylobacterales; family UBA6016; genus UBA6016. The sequence goes on from JBFWKW010000001.1 coordinate 55,643, forward strand.
CCTGATTTTCACAAAAACGATGTTTCGTATATCGCTAAGATAACAGCTCCTTGTATGGATGCCTGTCCGACACATGTTGATATCCCTGCATATATCGAAGGGGTCAGAGACCTAAGATTTGACGATAGCCTCAAGGCTACTCGCCAGACAATGCCTCTAGCGCACACTTGCGGCAGGGTGTGCCCACATCCGTGCGAAAATGCCTGTAGAAGAACAAATCTGGATGAGCCTATAGCTATTATGGAGCTAAAAAGAATAGGCGCAGACTTTGAGACCGATAGAGAGCTTGGCTGGTTCCATCCGATAGAGCCAAAACCTAAAACCGGTAAAAAAGTAGCCGTAATAGGGGCAGGCCCTGCGGGTCTAACCGCCGCATACTACCTCGGCGTAGAGGGGATACATTGCGATGTGTACGAAGAGCTTCCGGTTCTTGGAGGCGAAGTAGCGGTCGGCGTACCTGAATACAGGATGCCTATCGGCAAGTACAATCAAGATATCGAGCTCGTAAAAAGCGTCGGCACGAACTTCATCACAAACACGAGAGTTACCGCCGAGATGATGAGAGAGTTTGAAAAAACTTACGATGCCATCATGATAGGCACAGGCGCTAGGCTCTCCAAAAAAATCAGAGCCAAAAACGAAAATCCGAAAGACGAAGGGTATTGGCCCGCAATCCCTTTTCTGGATGAGATAAACCTATACGAAAAATACGGCATAGGCAGCCCTGTTGACCTAACCGGAAAGACCGTCGTATGCGTAGGCGGCGGCTTTACCTCAATGGATGTCGTCCGTTGCTCCATCCGCGCAAACGCAAAAAAAGTCGTAATGCTCTACAGAAGAGATGAGAAAACCATCATTAACAATACTTCGTACGAAGAGTACCACGAGGCGGTCGAAGAGGGCGTGGAGTTTATATTTTATAGTGCAATCGACGAGATAATCGCCGAAAACGGCAAAATCAAAAAACTAGTCATTGACATGTATGAGCTAACCCCGGACCCTGAGGGCGGCAAGCCGCAGCTTCTAAAAGCCGAGGGCAAAAGCTTTGAGATGGATTGCGACATACTAGTCCCAGCAGTTAGCCAAGATGCAGACCTATCTCTACTGCCTGAAGAGTGGGAGATAGCCAAAACAAGCTGGAACACGATACTCACCGATGGCAAAACATATCAGACAAATAGAGAGAAGATATTTGCCGCAGGCGACTGCGAATACGGTCCGATGACTATCGTAAACGCCGTAGGTCAAGCAAAAAGAGCGGCTAGCGTAATGGCTAGATATATCTTCGAGGGCAAAATTTATCGCACCGAAGAGGAGATAATGGAAGACCACCTCAAAGCACTAAAAGTGTACGACAAAAAAGAGGTCGTAAAAGGTTGGCTAAAAGGTCTTCACAGGGAGCACAGCGAGAAACTAGATGTTGAGATTAGGAAAACAAACAATCTTGAAGTTAATTACGGCTTTACAATGGAACAAGCGATAGACGAAGCGAATCGTTGCATGAGATGTTACTATATAGCTATGGCGGCGGTGTAAAATGGAAGTTAAACTAACTATAAACGGCATGGAAATTGCCGCCGACAAAAACGATACGATACTAAAGGCGGCAAGACGTGCCGGAGTATATATCCCTACCCTTTGCTACCTCTCAAAATGCGAGCCTATATCATCGTGTAGACTTTGCGTCGTAGAAGCTGAAAACCAAGACGGTCTAATCCTTGCCTGCCAAACAAAAGTTGTCGATGGGCTCGTGGTAAATACAAATTCGCAGAGACTAGCCGCGGAACGTCAAAAAATCATGCGGCTCTACTGTGTCAACCACCCGTTGGAGTGCGGCGTATGTGACAAATCAGGCGAGTGCGAACTGCAAAACAAAACGCTTGAATTTGGGGTAACCGCACAACAGTTTATGGCGGTTGACCAAAAAAGAGAGATAAAAGATTGGGGACTTATCCAATATGACCCGTCTCTTTGCGTGCTTTGCGAAAAATGCGTCCACACTTGTAACGAAATCATCGGTGACGATGCGATAGAGATAAAAGTCGGCGGATACAAATCAATCATAGGTCCAAAAAACTCCGACACGCTTGACTGTACATTTTGTGGCGAATGTATAGCGGTCTGTCCGGTCGGCGCTCTGATATCAAAAGAGTTCAAATACCGCTCAAACGCATGGGAGCTAAAAAAAGTTCCATCTTCTTGTGCACACTGTTCGTCGGCTTGTTCACTTACATACGAATCAAAATCTGAAGGAACGGAATCACTAGGGCAAAAAATATACAGAGTTTCAAACGACTTTGAGTTTAGCTCTCTATGCCAAGCCGGAAGATTCGGTTTTGACTTTGACAACAAAGCAGATAAAGACCAAAAAGCATTTGATAAAGCGGTAGGCGCTTTGAAATCAGCCAGAACAATCAAGTTTAACTCGTTTATTACAAACGAAGAGGCAAAAATTCTTCAAACGATAAAAGAGAAAAACGGGGTAAAACTAGTAAATAGCGACGCTTATAACTTCAAAAAATTCATGGATGCGTATTCAAGCATTAGCGGCAAAAGCCTCTACTCGGCAACCCTAAACGATGTCAAAAACAGTGATGGCATTATCGTTGTCGGCTCCATGATAACCACAGACAATCCGATGGCGAGATACGCTCTTAACGAAGCGTCTAAAAAGAAAAATGCAAAAGTCGCTTACCTGCACCCGATAGAGGACTCTCTGCTAAATACGAACGTCAATAAATTTGTCAAATACGAGCCAAAAAGCGAAGAGGGTGTAATGGCGCTCCTTGCTTCAATGTTTGCCGACAAAAACTCTCTAAGCGACGAGCAAAAAAGATTTTTTGACGAGCTGGATATCGGATATGTAAGCTCTGAGTCTAGCTTTGACGAAGCTGAGCAAGAGGCGATAGTAAAGATGTTTGCTAGGGCAAAAAACAAGACCCTCATCCTCGGCGCAGACCTCTACGCGCATCCAAGAGCAGAGAATATAGCTCGTCTTGCAGCTTTGTTTGAGAAAGCTTCAGGGTTTAAAGTACTTATTATACCTTCGCAAACAAATACACTTGGTGTATCTATGATTTGTGATTTGGATGAGAAAACTGAAGGGTTCACTGTGGGCTACAACGAAGAGGGAGATTTTGTTCTTACTTCTTTGGGAAGTGAGGGAAGAGATAACACTCTTGATATGCCCGCCCTTAACCAACAAGAGGGAACTTTTGTAAACATAGACAAAAGGGTAGTTCCTCTTAATGCGGCAATAGCTTTTGGAGGTTATGAACTTAATGACCTTGCTAATGCTATAGGAATAAAAAAAGAATTCACTATAGATTACACAAAAGAGCTGTTTGACGGTATTGCTTTTGATGATCTTCCAAATAGATTTTTAAATGACGGTACGGAAGATAGAGGATATGTACTAAAAGCAAAAGAAGTAGACGCTAACGGAAAAATAGAAGAGGTAGCGGAATTAGAAGAGATGAACGGTACTCTTATCTATGTATCTGCGCCTGTGGGGCAGTTTAGTGACTGGACCAAAAAAAGCAAAAACCTAAAATATAAAAATGGGCAAATTTTAGGCTCAAAAGCCTTTATGGGAGCCGCTAAAATAACGGACTCTGAAAAAATCTGCGTAGCTAGCGAAAAAGGCGAACTGATAGGTAATTATAAGCTGTGCGAAAACTTAAAAGGAACTGTTGCTATAGTTTCAACGCTTGATTTCAGTGCAGACGGATATAGATTTCAAAGAGCAAAAATAAGTGTTCAAGGTAACTAATTAGATGGCAAATGTTAAGTTTTTTATAGACGGGCGAGAGTTAGAGGGAAGCGACTCTGAAACGATACTGAATATTGCAAGGGCAAATGATATTTTTATCCCTGCGATATGCTATCTAAACAGATGTTCTCCTACTTTGGCGTGCAGAATTTGTCTTGTCGAGGCAGACGGTAAACAGGTATTCTCGTGCAACGCAAAACCCAAAGAGGGAATGCAGATAGTCACAAACTCCGACGAGGTAAAAGCGGAGCGAAAAGCTATCATGCAAGCTTACGACATCAACCACCCGTTGGAGTGTGGCGTATGTGACAAGTCTGGCGAGTGCGAACTGCAAAACTACACTATGGAAGTAGGCGTAGACTGCCAAGAGTACAGCGTGCCGGACTGCCCAAGACCTATCAAAAAATGGGGACCTATCAAATACGACTCTTCACTTTGTATCGTGTGTGAAAGATGTACGACCGTTTGTAAAGACATGGTCGGCGACAACGCGCTAGGCACTACCCCAAGAGGCGGCGCCGAGATAGACAAAGCCTACAAAGAGACAATGCCGAAAAACGCATTCACCATCTGGACGAGGATGCAAAAAAATATCATCGGTACAAAAAGCGGTAACCCGGATGTGCTTGATTGTACTCTTTGCGGCGAGTGTATCGCGGTTTGCCCTGTCGGCGCACTAACAAGCTCAGATTTTACATACAAGTCAAACGCATGGGAGCTTCGCCAAATACCTTCCTCTTGCGCGCACTGCTCGTCCGCATGCCATCTATACTACGAAGTAAAACACACATCTATAGGCAACGCTGAAGAAAAAATATATAGAGTTAGAAACGAGTGGAACTTCCAAAGCCTATGTCAAGCCGGAAGATTCGGTTTTGACTTTGATAATAAAGCAAACAAAGATACAAAAGCATTTGATAAAGCGGTAGGCGCTTTGAAATCGGCTAGAACTATCAAGTTTAATTCATTTATTACAAACGAAGAGGCAAAAATCCTTCAAACGATAAAAGAGAAGAACGGGGTAAAGCTGGTAAACAGCGATGCTTACAACTTCAAAAAATTCATGAGCGCTTATTCATCGGTAAGTGGAAGCAGTTTGTATTCTGCGGACAGCAAAGAAGTTCACGCAAGCAACTTCGTAGTAACTCTTGGCTCAATGATAAAAACAGACAATCCGGTGCTTAGATTTGCGGTAAATAACGCCGTCACGATGAACAAGGGTGCGGCCGTATATATGCATCCGGTAAATGACGCCGTAATATCCGGACTATCCAAAAATATGCTACAGCTAAACTATAAGCCGCTAGCCGAAGAAAAAACGCTTCTTGCGCTTATGGACGCATTCTGTGATGCGGACAAACTACCCTCAGACATAGCCGCAAAACTAAAATCTTACGAGACTAAGTACACGAAAACCGTTACAGAGAAAGTAAAAGAAAAAGTCAAAGAGCTTGTCAAAGAAAAAGTAGTTGCGGAAGACGGCACGGAGTCCGAAGTAGAAAAAGAGGTTGAAAAAGAGGTTGAAAAATCCGTCAGCAAAGATGTAGAGATGATCTCCTCTAAGCTATTTGAGCAAATCGGTCTTACCCTCGAAGACAAAGAGAAGATGCAAGCACTCAAAAAAGATAGAGCCGTACTCATCCTCGGCGCAGACCTCTACGCGCATCCAAGAGCAGAGAATATAGCTCGTCTTGCAGCTTTGTTTGAGAAAGCTTCAGGGTTTAAAGTACTTATTATACCTTCGCAAACAAATACACTTGGTGTATCTATGATTTGTGATTTGGATGAGAAAACTGAAGGGTTCACTGTGGGCTACAACGAAGAGGGAGATTTTGTTCTTACTTCTTTGGGAAGTGAGGGAAGAGATAACACTCTTGATATGCCCGCCCTTAACCAACAAGAGGGAACTTTTGTAAACATAGACAAAAGGGTAGTTCCTCTTAATGCGGCAATAGCTTTTGGAGGTTATGAACTTAATGACCTTGCTAATGCTATAGGAATAAAAAAAGAATTCACTATAGATTACACAAAAGAGCTGTTTGACGGTATTGCTTTTGATGATCTTCCAAATAGATTTTTAAATGACGGTACGGAAGATAGAGGATATGTACTAAAAGCAAAAGAAGTAGACGCTAACGGAAAAATAGAAGAGGTAGCGGAATTAGAAGAGATGAACGGTACTCTTATCTATGTATCTGCGCCTGTGGGGCAGTTTAACGCCTTTACCGCCAAATGTGCTCAAATCAAAGAAAACGCAAACACTCTCTATGTCGGCAAGGCGGCGGCAGAGGGCACATCACTGGAAGAGGGCGGCAGAGTGAGTCTAAAAACAGGTAGCTACACGGTCAAAATGGACCAAAAAATATCATCGAATATTGTTTTGGCGCCTGCATACGAACCGAGCAATCCAGGATTTGAGACTCTAAGAGAAGGGTACAAATTTAGGCCAACCGAGATCATCAAGGGGTAATAATGGAAATTTACATAATTGAGACAATAGTCAAAATAATTACCGTCGTAGCCGTATTTTCCGCACTAGCAGGTTTCGCTACTTATGTAGAGAGGAAAGTGCTGGCTTTCATGCAAAGAAGGCTTGGACCTATGCATGTCGGACCGTACGGATTACTGCAAATTCTAGCAGACGGTATCAAACTATTCACCAAAGAGGATATCGTTCCTCAGCACGCCATCAAACCTATATTCAAAATAGCTCCGGTAATCACTGCGGCTACGGCTTTTATAGCTATGGCGGCTATTCCGTTCTTGCCTGAGTTTGAGCTTTTTGGGCATACGGTTAGACCAATCATATCCGATGTGAATGTCGGTATATTATTCGTTTTATCCGTTATGGCTACGGGAATGTACGGTCCGCTTTTGGCGGGTGTATCTTCAAGAAGCAAATGGGCGCTTTTGGGTGGAGCGAGAACAGTTATTCAAATGCTAAGTTTCGAGGTCGTATCCGGCTTTGCACTACTGGCTCCTCTTATGATGATAGGCTCTCTGTCGCTAATAGACATCAATAACTACCAATCGGGCGGCATATTCGACTGGCTAATATGGTATCAACCGGTTGCGTTTGTGCTATTTGTTATCGCAGGATATGCGGAGACCAACAGAACGCCGTTTGACCTTCTTGAGCACGAAGCAGAGGTTGTATCTGGCTATGCTACCGAGTATTCTGGTATGAGATGGGGTATGTTCTTTATCGGTGAGTACGCAAATATGTTCACGATAGCATTCCTTGTTTCAATCGTATTCTTCGGCGGTTTCAACCCAATGGGCTTTATCCCGGGCGGACTTGCCATCATACTAAAAGCGTCGTTTTTCATATTCTTGTTCCTATGGGCAAGGGCTGCTTGGCCGCATGTTAGACCTGACCAACTTATGTGGTTATGCTGGAAAGTGCTTATGCCGCTTGCGGTCGTAAACATACTGGTTACCGGTTTATTTATTCTGATTTAAGGGTTTGTGATGGGATATAAAATTGTAGAAGTAGAAAAATACCCTACCAAGCCTCTCGCTAGGTTTGCAAGGGTTGTCAAACGCTCTTTGAAGCTAGAGCTGTTTGTCGGTCTTTGGATAGTTCTAAAAGAGATGATCAAATTTGACATCCACACCGTGCAATATCCAAAAGAGAAATTGCCGATAGGCCCTAGATATAGAGCCGTACATGAGCTTTTGAGACTTCTTGAGAGTGGCAACGAGAGATGTATCGGCTGCGGACTTTGTGAGAAAATCTGTATATCTAAATGCATCAGAATGGATACTTTCCAAGACGAAAACGGCAGAAAAGCAATCGGGGAATATACGATAAACCTCGGTAGATGTATATTCTGCGGCTACTGCGCGGATGTATGCCCGGAGCTTGCCATAGTACACGGTCCAAGATATGAAAATGCGGCCCAGCAGAGAGCCCACTTTGTTATGAAGGACGATATGCTAACCCCTATCGACTTCCTAAAAGCCGGTAAACAAAAAGAGTTTGAAGGTTTCGGTGCCATCAGTGCGGATGCCGACAAAAACATCAAACAAACGCCTCTAGCGTACTAAGAAGGATAAAAATGTTTGAACAAATAGCTTTTTATACGTTTGCAGGCCTTACGGCGGCAATGTTTTTAATCACCGTCACAAGCAAAAATATATTGTATGCGATGACGGCTCTTGCGGCGGGTATGATATTTATCTCCGGATTTTTCTTTATCCTAAATGCAGATTTTCTTGGCGTTGTACAGATAGTCGTATACGCAGGTGCCGTAATGGCTCTATATGCATTCGGAATGATGTTTTTTGACAGCGCCAAAGAGACTGAAGAAAAAATAAAAAACCCTAAAAAAGTACTTGCCATGTCGGTAGCTACCGCTGTTTTAGTAGTAATTATGCTAAGCGCACCTATAGCTGCCGGAAAACCGGACGTTATAATGGATAGCGTACAAGGGATGCAAAATCCTCAAGCAATAGGTATGGTCTTGTTTACTAAATATCTAATTCCTTTCGAGTTAGCTTCCATAATGCTTCTTATAGCAATGATAGCCGGAATTATACTTGCCGGTAAAAAAATGGATGTTAGTGCTACTACCAGCAATGACGAGAACGAAAATATGGAAACTTTTGAAGAGTTTAGACTTGACGGCGGTACGGAGGAACACAAATGATTACGCTAAACCAATATCTTATTTTGGCAGCCGTACTATTTTGTATAGGGCTTTTTGGTGTCATTAGGAGAAAAAATCTTTTGATGCTGTTTTTTGCGACTGAGATTATGCTAAATGCCGTCAATGTAGCGCTTGCAGCGATTAGTTACTTTATGCACGATTTAACCGGTCAGATTTTTGCGTTTTTTATCATCGCAATCGCAGCCAGCGAAGTGGCAGTAGGACTAGGCTTTTTGATACTTATGTACAAGAGAATGGGCTCACTCGATCTTGACAACCTACAGATTATGAAAGGGTAAGCTGACATGGAAAACTTGCTTTATATAACTCTTTTTGCTCCGCTTGTCGGCTCTTTGTTTGCCGGCGCTTTGGGTGGATACAAAAAAAACATTTTAGCCGGCATAGTGCCTAGCGCACTTCTTTTTATAGCTACGGTATCTGCTCTAATACAGCTTGGCGCGGTACTTGACGGACAAGTGATTAGCGCAACGCTATTTGAATGGATAGCTTCGGGCAACTTTAGGGTAGATTTTGGCTTTACGGCCGACCAAATCTCTATCGTTATGATGTGTGTCGTCACAATAGTTTCAACACTTGTTCATATCTACTCTATCGGCTATATGAGCCACGACGAGGGCTTCAATAGATTCTTTAGCTATCTATCGCTATTCGTGTTCTCTATGCTGGTACTCGTAATGAGCGATAACTTCCTCGGTCTTTTCATCGGATGGGAAGGGGTCGGTCTTTGTTCTTGGCTACTTATCGGTTTTTGGTACAAAAAACCTTTTGCAACATGGGCGGCAAACGAAGCGTTTATTATGAACCGTGTCGCCGACCTTGGTATGCTTGTGGGTCTATTTATCATCTTCTGGCAAACGGGAAGCCTTAAATATACGGAAGTATTTGCGGCTGTAAAAGGCATAGATTCAACGGTTCTATCCGTAGCGGCCGTATTTTTGTTTATCGGCGCAATGGGTAAATCGGCTCAGTTTCCTTTCCACACATGGCTTGCAGATGCGATGGAGGGTCCAACTCCGGTTTCAGCACTTATCCACGCCGCTACGATGGTTACGGCCGGTGTATACTTGATGGTTAGAAGCCACGAGCTATTTGCGCTTACCCCTGAAGTTAGCTTTTTCGTAGCTTGCTTAGGAGCATTTGTTGCGGCTTTTGCGGCCACAATGGGTCTTGTCAACCGCGACCTCAAAAGAATCGTCGCCTACTCTACCCTTTCACAACTAGGGTATATGTTTGTCGCTGCCGGTCTTGGAGCATACTGGGTTGCTCTTTTCCACCTAATGACGCACGCTTTCTTTAAAGCGCTACTATTCCTAGGCGCAGGTAACGTAATGCACGCAATGCACGACGAACTTGACATCAAAAAAATGGGCGGGCTATACAAGCCGATGAGAGGGACGGCTATCATGATGATACTAGCCTCCGTTGCGCTTGCGGGCATCTATCCTTTTGCCGGCTTTTTCTCAAAAGATAAAATCCTAGAGGTAGCATTCGGTACACACCACTACATTCTATGGGCTGTTCTTTTGATGACCGCTGTACTTACGGCATTCTATAGCTTTAGACTTATTATGCTTGTATTTTTTGGCAAAGAGAACTATAAAGAGCATTTCCCTAGTCTTCACCCACACGAAGCATACTGGTATATGCTTGCGGCCATGGCTCCGCTAGCCGTACTTGCGGTAATAGCGGGCTTCTTTGAGCATTCTTTGACAACGCTACTTGAAAAAATAATGCCGATTTTGCATCCGCATATGTCGACGGATACGGTCATGGCACTTATAGCCGTAACGACCGTTGCCGTCGTATGCTCTATCGCCTTTACGGTTTACAAGTACAACAAAGGCGGCTTTAGTAAAGAGCTAGAAAACGGATTTTTCTATAAACTCTTTTACAACCAATACTATATTCCTGAGTTTTACAATAGATTTTTGGTTGTTCCATACACCAAGCTTTCAGAATTTGCCTGGAAAAAAATCGACCTAAAAATCATCGACTTTGTGGTTGATACTATCGCACTTGTTATTTACAAAAGCGGTGAGAGATCAAGACACATCCAAAGCGGTAATCTATCTTCAATGCTCAGATGGATGGTAGCCGGTATTTTAATACTAATAATTTTTGCGGCTCTTTATAGCCCGATTAAGTAAGGAGAGCAGATGGAAAATATCTTATCGCTGCTACTATTGTTTCCGGCTCTCGCCGCAGTAGTCGGGGCATTTGTCTCAAAGCAAAATATCAAAACTTTCGGTATAGCCGTAACGGGATTGGAGTTTTTGCTCACTATTCCGGTGCTGCTTGGCTTTGACCCGAAAAATCCGGGCTTTCAATTTACGGAAAAACTTCCGCTAATACCAGACTATGGTATATTTTACTATGTCGGTATAGACGGTTTTTCTGTTTATCTACTTGCGCTGTCCACATTTATATCTTTTATAGCTATAGTCGCTCTAGAAGAGCTAAAAAATATGAAAAACCTCATCATCACCCTCCTATTTATGGAAGTTACTATGGTGGGCTTCTTTATTGCCCTTGACGCAATAGTGTTCTATGTGTTCTTTGAGCTTTCACTTGTCCCTATGATGTATATTATCGGCTCTTGGGGTTCACATAAAAGAGTTTATGCGGCAGTCAAATTTTTCTTGTATACGTTTACCGGCTCGCTTATTATGCTTCTTGGTGTTATCTATCTTGGGTATGCGTTTCACGAGGCTACAGGGGTATGGAGCTTTGCGCTTCCGCACTGGCATCTGCTTATCCTTCCTATGGATGTTCAAATTTGGGTATTCCTCGCGTTTTTTGCAGGTCTTGCGGTCAAAGTACCGATGTTCCCGTTTCACACATGGCTACCGTATGCACACGGTCAAGCCCCTACGGTCGGCTCGGTCATACTTGCGGCGGTACTACTCAAGATGGGTACATACGGCTTCTTGCGACTTAACTTTCCTATCATGCCGGACGCGACGCTGTACTTTGTGACGCCGATTGCAATACTTTCACTTATCATGGTCGTATATACGGCTATGATAGCATTTGCACAGTCTGATATGAAACAAGTCGTAGCGTATAGCTCCGTTTCACACATGGGCGTTATTATGCTTGGTATGTTTGCTCTAAATGTCGAAGGTATAGCGGGCTCGGTATTTTTGATGATTAGCCACGGTATCGTATCGGGCGCACTGTTCATGCTTGTCGGCGTCATATATGAGAGACTTCACACTAAAGAGATGTCGGAGTTTGGCGGCATCACAAGCGTAATGCCAAAATACGGCGTAATATTCGGCATCGTTCTTATGGGCTCAGTCGGCCTTCCGCTAACTATCGGTTTTGTCGGAGAATTTTTGGCACTTCTTGGCTTTTTCAAAGTATCGCCTATTATGACCTTGATAGCAGGAACCACGATAATTCTGGGCGCAATATACATGCTAAACGTCTTTAGAAAATCGTTCTTTGGAGCCGTTACAAACCAAAAAGTATTTGAACTAAAAGATTTGACAAAAAGAGAACTTGCGGGACTTGTGCCGCTAACGCTTCTTGTTATTATACTCGGCGTTTATCCGAAACCTATTTTGGAACCTGCAGAGACAAGCGCTAAAAAACTTGTTGAGCTAATGTTCAAAAAATCGCAAACTTTTGATGCCAAGCTTAGCATCTTAGACTACAACTCTATCGTAGGAGGTGCGAAATGACGCCTATTTCTATAAATTTCGCAGACCTCAATCTGCCTACGCTCTATCCTGTATTTATTACTACGATAGGCGCCCTTTTGCTTTTGGTGATAGACCTTATTAGACCTACTACAAAGACTTTTAACACCATGTTTTCAGTCGCCGTGGTATTGCTATCCCTTGTCGTTTTGCTTGACTCGGGCATTAACCAAGTCGGCTTTTTTGGGGTTATATCGATAGACGGTGTCGCCATAATAGGACAGGCAATCATACTTATAGCCTCCGCGCTGTTTTTGCCTCTTTCACTTACATCGCAAAGATTTCACGAGTTTGAGTATTCCGAGTTTTTCGCTCTGTTCTTGTTTATGCTTTCAAGCTTCCAAGTGATGGTATCGACAGACAATATTATCTTGATGTTTATAGCACTTGAAGCCGCATCTCTTGCACTTTATACGATTATTGCTATGCACAACAGGGATAGATCGATTGAGGCCGCTATCAAGTACTTTACAATGGGTGCTTTGGCTGCGGGCTTTTTTGCATTCGGTGGAGCGCTATTCTATCTTGCAACAGGAAGCGTTGAACTTGAAAAATCATTCTTCGCCCTTGAAAGCATGGGAACAAAAAACTTTGAAGTATTACTAATCTCGCTTGCGTTTATGATGGGCGCTATCGGCTTCAAACTCTCAATGGTTCCGCTACACACTTGGACGCCAGACGTTTACGAAGGAGCTAGCGCACCACTTGCAGGCTATATGTCTATAGTTCCGAAAATAGCGGCATTCGTTATAGCAATGAGGATATTTGAATTCCTTGTGGCCTCGGATTTAGAGTGGGTAAAAACCATGCTTTGGATAGCTGCCGTTGCGACAATGACTATAGGTAATATCTTGGCTCTCGTACAAGAGTCGGTCAAAAGAATGCTTGCATTTAGCTCGATAAGTCACGCCGGTTTTGGCTTGGTTGCAATACTTGTATCTACAAACGAAGCAAATACCGCTCTGTTCATGTATTGGACGCTGTTTATGTTTGCCAATCTGGGTGCCTTTACAATGCTGTGGATTTCAAGACATAAAAGCAAGATTTTCCACAATAGATTTGACCACCCGTACACAAAATTTAGCGGTATGGTACACATAGCCCCTATCCCTGCGGTCATTATGGCGATTTTTATGCTAAGCCTTGCGGGCGTGCCTCCGTTCGCTCTATTTTGGGGTAAATTTTACCTCATATCTGCGGCAATGTCGGCCGGATACATAGGTCTAGCCCTTATCATGGTTCTAAACAGTGCGATAGCGGTATATTATTACATCAAGCTTATCGTTTATATGTTCCTTAGAGAGCCGTCATACGCGAACAGAACTATATATATGCACAATGCGACTATGCCTTTCAAATTTATACTGGCCATAGCGGCATTCTTCTCTGTATTCTCGATATTTATCGTAAACGACCTACTAAACGGTTATGGCGCAATTCTAAGAAGTTCCGGCTTCTAATTTCCTCTCCGCCCCCAAATTTGGGGGCAAAACTACAAAAAACTTCCAAAATTTTAAACCTTTTTTAATATACGAGGGCTACAATACCTATACTTTCGTATATTAGGAGGACCCAATGAATCTAAGTATCGTTGCAAAACAAATAGAAATGACTGACGCCATCAGGGCGCATATTGAAGATAAGATATCTTCATTCGATAAATTCCACTTAGATGTTATTGCGGTTAAGGCTATCGTTTCCAGCGCCGATAAGAACGGCAAAAAGGGATTTAGCATAGAATTTATCATTCAGCTTGCCGGCAAAGACACCGTTGTTATCAAGCAACTAGACAAAGACCTTTATGCCGCCGTAGACCTTGCGGAGGAGAGGGCAAAAAAAGTCCTAAGACGCCACCACGACAAAGTATCTAGCCATAAGGCACATGCAAAAATGTCCGTACCGCTTGTAGCTTTTGAAGCCGAAGAAGATGAAGACGAGATAGTTCCAGCCGAATTAGACATTGACAAGCCGGTTGAAATAGACGAAGCGCTAGAGGTGTTCAAAACCAAAGGGTGTATGTTTATGATTTTTGAAGATAAATCCAAAAAAACAAGAGTTATGTATAGAAGAAAAGACGGAAAAGTAGGACTCTACTAATTTTCAACGGGGAGCAACACCTTCCCCGTTTACTGCAAATACACCAACAAATCCTAGGAAAATCAATGAGCAAAATAGCTACCGCCATTACAATATTCACGCTACTAATCGGCAACATCTTTGCAAGTGATTGGATAGCCGATAAAAACGGCTGCAAGGCATGGAATCAAAATCCGGTAGCAAACGAATACATTACATGGAGCGGTAAGTGCGAAAATGGATATATTGAAGGCAAGGGGGCATTGCAGTTTTACGTCGACGATAAAAAGGGTTCTACCTCTGAGGGTAGCTTTTCAAAAGGGAAGAGACATGGATTTGTCGTTGTCACATACTCTGATAGCGAAAAGTTTGAGGGAAATTTTGTCGATGATATAAGATCCGGCAAAGGGGCATACACTTCAAAAAATATGGCTTACCGCGGTATGTACGCCAATAACAAACCGGATGGTCAAGGGGTGATGTCTTGGGCAAACGGTGATAGTTATGAGGGTGATTTCAAAGATGGAAATAGAACCGGCAAGGGTATCTATCTGTGGGCCAACGGTAATAAATATCATGGCGACTTCAAAGACGGGAATAGGAGCGGATTTGGGTTGTTTACTTGGGCTAGCGGCAGCAAATACGAGGGAGAATGGGTCAACGGAGATAGGACTGGATTCGGCATAATAAGACTGCACAAAAAAGAAGAAAAAGCGATTAAAACATACGGCAACAACGGCTCATATGAGGGCAATTACTACGTAGTTTCAGGCAGATTTAACAACGGTAGGCTCATGTCAAAATCACAGATTCCAAAAAATATTCAAAGCAAAATAGACGACGACGCTAAAGCAGATTTTGAAAAAGCAAAAAAAATGGCGACCGTCGAGTCATACAAACAGTTTTTGGAGTACAGACCAAACACCACTCTCCGCACAGAAATAGTCGCCCTACTTGACAAGAAAATAGAGCCCGAATATCAAAAGGCGTTAAAGCAAAAAAGTAGCGCCGCGCTTCAAGAGTTTGCCGATAAATATCCAATGAGCCTAAAAAGCAAAGAGGCACTAGCGGCAATCGAAAAAATAAAAGAGGCAGAGCTAAAAGAACAAGCTATCTCAGAGGCCAAAAAGTTTAATAAATTGGGGCATTGTGCGGCTGGAGAAACCGTATATCACAGGGAAACTTGGAGCTCTACGACATCGTCCGGAAATGTTTTGGCTGACGCGCTATTTGGAGCGGCTACAAAAGAGAGTTTTATTATAGAGTTTGAAGGTATCGTCAAAGGATTTACCGGAAACAAAGTGGAAGTTTATTTACAAGACTACGCAGTCAAGCAAACAAGGGGAGGCGGCATTCTCCAGCCCGTTACGGGAGCCAAGGGGAGAATCGCGGAGTATGCCGACAAAAAAGTCGGCAGAGTATATTTTTATGACAAATCAAGGTGCGGCAACTAGGTAATCTAGTCCGCCACCCTTGCCAGCACGCTCTCTTTGTGGGCAAACAACCCTTCAACATCTGCAATCGTAGCACACTGCACACCAAGCTCTTTTATCGCCTCTTTTGAAAACGATATGATTGATGATTTTTTCATAAAATGCTCAGTAGATAGCGGTGAGAAAAATCTAGCACTCGCACCCGTAGGCAATGTATGGTTTGGCCCCGCCATATAATCACCTATTGCCTCAGGAGTGTAGTGTCCCAAAAATATCGCCCCCGCATGTTTGATAAAAGGCAGAAATTCTAGTGCATTTGTCACGCACACCTCAAGGTGCTCGGGAGCTATGTCATTCATAATATCTATAGCCTCTTTCATATCTTCGCACACAATGATAATGCCGTTGTTTGCTATAGACACCGAGCTTATCTCGTTTCTCGGAAGCTCTTTTAGGTACCTCTCTATCTCTTTTGCCGTATCGTTTGCTATTTTCTCACTTGTCGTGACAAGATACGACCCTGCGAGCTCGTCGTGCTCCGCCTGAGAGAGCATATCCACCGCAAGCCAAGACGGATTTGCGCTCTCGTCTGCAAGTATACCTATCTCGCTAGGTCCGGCTATCATGTCAATATTTACATCCCCGAACACCAGCTTTTTGGCGGTCGCCACAAAGATATTCCCCGGTCCCGTAATCACATCCACTTTGCCGATGGTTTCAGTTCCGTAAGCCATTGCCGCAACTGCGCTTGCGCCGCCTATTTTGTACATTTTTTTGATACCGCATAGGTGCGCCGCCGCCATTAGCAGAGGATTTGGCTCACCACCCGGGGTTGGCGTACAAACGACTATTTCACCGACTCCTGCCACTATCGCAGGTATCGCATTCATCAGAAGCGAGCTTGGATATACCGCCTTGCCGCCAGGAATATAAAGCCCCGCCCTATCTACGGGAGTTACTTTTTGACCAAGTATCGTACCGTTTGCCTCGGTTGTTATCCAGCTTTTTGGCTTTAGCTCTTTGTGGTATGCCGCTATCCTGTCATACGCCGTATGCAAAGCCTCTTTTAATTTTGGCTCAAGAGCGTCATAGGCTGCTTTCATGTCCGCTTCATTTACGGCAAGCTCGCTACCGCTTTTTGGGCTCCAGCCGTCAAACTTTGCTACCGCAGCGGTCAAGGCACTATCTCTATCTTTTTTGACATCCGCTATTATAGATTTTACAATCGCTTCGACTTTTTCGCCTTGCGTCTCACCCCTGTGCAAAGTCGCTTGCAACTGCTCTTTGAAATCTTTGTCCGTAGTTTTTACTATTTTAATCATCTTAAATTGCTCTAAATGTTTAATTTTGTGGAATTATAGCGTAAAAGTAGAAAGTAGAAAAAGCCCCGAAAGGGGCTAAGTTTTTTAGTTGCGTTCTATGCAGTTTAGGTCAGTAAAAGCTTGTTTTAGTCTTTCAACCATACTTTTTTGACCTTCTCTGATTACGACACGCGGATCGTAATATTTTTTGTTCGGTTTTTCAGCCCCCTCAGGGTTGCCTATTTGACCTTGTAGGTAATCGTGATTTTTAGCTTCATAAGCTCTCACGCCATCCCAAAATGCCCACTGCGTATCCGTGTCGATATTCATCTTAATAACGCCATATCCGATAGCATCTTTGATGTCTTTCGGGTCTGAACCGCTACCGCCGTGAAATACGAAGTTTACAGGTTTTGCGCCTAGTCCTCTTTTTTGACTGATGTATTTTTGAGAGTTATCAAGTATCGCAGGGCTTAGTTTGACATTGCCCGGAGCATATACGCCGTGCACATTTCCAAACGACGCCGCAATAGTGAAGTTCGGGCTTATCGCAGAGAGTCTCTCATATGCATAATCAACGTCTTCAGGCTGAGTGTATAGCTTTGAGTTATCGATATTTGTATTATCCACGCCGTCTTCTTCGCCACCGGTACAGCCAAGCTCGATTTCTAGCGTCATGCCCATTTTGGACATGCGAGTTAGATATTTTTCGCAGATTTCGATGTTTTCATGCAAAGGCTCTTCTGAGAGGTCAAGCATATGCGAAGAAAATAGCGGTTTACCGTGCTCTTTAAAATATTTTTCGCTCGCATCAAGAAGTCCGTCTATCCAAGGAAGCAGTTTTTTTGCGGCGTGGTCTGTGTGTATGATTACGGGTACGCCGTACGCCTCAGCTACATTGTGAATGTGCATTGCGCCGGATATTGTCCCTAGTATTGCCGCTTTTTCGTTTTCGTTTTTTAGCCCCTTGCCAGCGATAAAAATACCGCCGCCGTTACTAAACTGTACGATTACCGGAGACTTGACGGCTGCTGCAGCCTCTATTACGGCGTTGATACTATCCGTACCTACACAATTTACTGCCGGAATTGCAAAGTTATTCTCCTTTGCATGGTTAAAAAGCTTTGTTACATCATCGCCGGTTACTACGCCAGGCTTCACTATATCAAGCACTTTTGACATTTTGCTTCCTTATTTTTTGATTTCTACTTTTGCTTTTTCTCTTAGAGATTTGGCTCTAGATATCATCGCGTCTTTATATTTCTCAGGTTTTATGATTTGTTGCTTGATTTGCTCTTTTGCAGCTTCAAATGATACTTTTCCGGCTGGCTTGTAGTCTGATATGAATATTATGTGGTATCCAAATTGTGTTTTAACCGGCTTTTTACTCATCTCACCTTTTTTCAAAGCCTTAGCCGCTACATAAAACTCTTTCACTATTCTACCCTCGGCAAGCCATCCCAGTCTTCCGCCGTTTTCTTTTGTACCGTCTATAGAGTATTTACCGGCCGCAGCAGCAAATGCATCTTCAAGTTTTGCTTTAGGCGTTGCTTGAAGTTCTTTTAGAATCTTAGAAGCTTCGGCTTCTGTTTTTACGATTATGTGTCTAGCGTTAAAAAGTTCAGGCTGATTGAATTTTTCACCGTTTGCATCGTAGAATTTTTTTGCCTCTTCATCGCTTACGGCAACTTTGTCAAACTGCTTGCTTAGCCAAATATTAAGGGCTAGCTCCTTACTTACTCTGTCAAGCTCTTTTTTGTACTCTTCCGCACCTTGGATGCCTTCTTTTGTGGCCTCTTCAAGCAAAAGCTGATTGTCTATCAGCTGATTAATTACTTTGTCTTTCACCTCTTTAGGCATAGAAGCATAATCGCTAGCCCCCGGAATAGCCCTCAAAAATGCATTCACATCATCCATAGTTATGCTTTTATCATTAACGGTAGCCACGGTTTCAGCGGCCAAAACACTACCCGCAAGAACAGCGGCGGCGCAAACAGAGAAAAGAAACTTTTTCATCAAATGAAATCCTTGTATATTTTTCGTTGGAGTATACAGCCAAAAAAAGACGGATATGTTGCACCCGCCCCCTACCTATAACCACAATTTGCAAAAATTATACTGCATAGTAAATTAATGAGGCGGTTACTTTAAACGGCTTTCAATATAATTTCGGCTTTAAAAAAAGAGATATTATGGAGTTTTTGGTCTATGCTTAAAAAGGGTTTGATTTTACTGTGCGGCGCCTCATTTGCATTTGGTGCGCCAGATATTATAGAGATGTATAGAAAAAAGGGGGTAGATGCGGCTATCGCCGAGATAGAAAAAGAGCTCGCAACAAAAGATTATTGGCAAGGATACCTCAAAAACCACGACACGTCACTCGGATTTTATGAAACCGACAAATATATTATCGTAACAGACAAATCAAAGCCTGAAGTTACCCTTTATACCTACAAAGACCACAAACTCGTCCAAGTGAATAAATCGGCCGCCAGGGTCGGCGGACAAAAAGGCGACAAAGAAAGACGAGGCGACTACAAAACTCCGACAGGCTCTTACGACTTTGTTAATAAACTAGGGAAATTACCGCCTCTTTACGGTCCGTTTGCCTTTGCCACAGACTATCCAAATCTTTACGACGTAGTAAATAAAAAAGACGGCTACGGTATTTGGCTTCACGGTATGCCTCTTGACGGCAACAGAACCCCTTCAACTAGAGGATGTGTTGTCGTAAACAACGATTACTTATTAAATTTGGATAAAAAAATTACATACCAAAAAACCGTACTTATTATTGATGACAAACCGCTTCCAAAAACATCCAAAGACGATATAGCAACCATACTTTCCTCTATGTTCCAATGGAAAAAAGCATGGGAGAGAAATGACCTAAACGGTTATCTAGGTTTTTACGACAACAACTTTAGACGTTTTGACGGAATGGAGAAAAAAGCTTTTAGCAACTATAAACAAAGAATTTTTGCAAAAAAAGAGGCCAAAAAAATTGTTTTTAGGGAGTTCGAAGTAACACCGAATCCCACAAGTAAAAACGAAAAAATATTCAAGGTTAAGTTTTATGAAGAATATTGGGCGCCTTCTTACAAATTTAACGGCGTAAAAGACCTGTTTGTCAAAGTGGAAAACGGCAAAATGACGATAATGGCGGAAAGATAGTATTTTGAAAAAGTTTCTTATCGGCGTCCTAGCGACGCTCTCGCTTAATGCCGCCAACTTACACTTCAGTTTTCATAAAATGGAAAGCGGCAAAGGGGATACGCTATTTATAATAGGCGGTATTCACGGGAATGAGCCAGGAAGCTATTTTGCCCCTGCGCTATTCATAAATCACTACAAAATTATCGATGGGAATGTTTGGGTTGTCCCAAATCTAAACTTTGATAGTCTCACCCAAAACCAAAGGGGCATCTACGGTGACATGAACCGCAAATTTGCCGCAATCAAAAACGACGACAAAGACAAGCAAATAGTGGCCGACATCAAAAAGCTTATTTTGGAGCCAAAAGTAGATTTGATACTAAATTTACATGACGGGCACGGATTCTACAGAAAAGAGCACAAAAACAACTTATTTAATCCGAAAGCCTGGGGGCAAGCTTTTATTATAGATCAACAAGCACTCACGGGAACCAAATACGGAAAACTAGATGAAATAGCGTCAAAAGTTGCACAAAAAAATAGAGTTGTTTTGCAAGAAGACGTCCATGAATTTAACGTAAAAAATACTGAGACAAAAGACAAAGACGAAGCGATGAGGCAAAGCCTTACATATTTCGCCATAAAAAACAAAAAACCGGCATTTGCCGTAGAAACTAGTAAAAATATCTCCGACTTGCCGACAAAAGTACTATATCAGCTCAAAAGCTTTGAAGAGTTTATGCAGATTATGAACATAAAATATAAAAGAGATTTTGAGCTAAACCAAAAAGAGGTAGCCAGACTACTTAAAGATTATGGGGAAATAGAGATACCGCCGCTAAAAATAAAGCTGCCGCTAAACGATTTGCGCCCCGCTATAAAATACTTTCCGATAGATGCAAAAGGGGTTGTCTATAAAAGCCAAAATCCTATAACGGCGGCCGCAAAGAGTAAAAACGGCTATGACCTATACAACGGCAACATCAAAATAACATCCTTGTCGACGCAAACATACACATTTGACGATTCGCTCAAGGAGGCCGACGTAACGGCTGACGGGAAAAATTCTAAAGTTGCGATAGGCTCATACTTAAAAGCAAAAAATAGCGCCAAAATCACCGTGCCTCAAGGCTATAGACTAAACCTAATCGGCTACAGCAAAAAAGGGGTAGATAACGAAAGCGGTATAGAGGCGGCAAAAACGGCTTTTGACAAAAATTATTCCCTTGATAAATCAGGTAAGCTATACAGAGCAGAGATATATAAGGGCAAAAATTTTTGCGGAATGATAATAATAAATTTTGAATAAGGAAAAGCAATGCAAATAGGTACAAAAGCTCCGGAATTTTGTCTCAAAAACCAAGACGGCGTGGAAGTATGCAGCAGGGATTTTAAAAACAAATGGGTAGTTATTTATTTTTACCCAAAAGACGATACGCCGGGATGCACCACAGAGGCATGCGAGTTTACGGCAGAGTTTCCAAACTTCATTGATATGGATGCGGTAGTGCTAGGCGTAAGTGCCGATAGCGTCGAAAAACACAAAAAATTTGCCGACAAACATTCACTTGCCATAACACTGCTATCGGACACTGAACACAAAATGATAGAAAGCTACGGCGCTTGGAGAGAGAAAAACATGTGCGGCAAAAAATATATGGGGATAGTGCGCTCTACGGTGCTCGTAAATCCAAAAGGCGAAGTTGCGTTTTACTGGGACAATGTAAAAGCCAAAGGCCACGCCGAAAAAGTAAAAGAACAAATCAAAAAACTACAGAAATAACTTCAGCAACCAAAAGATATAATTTAGCCCTCGTTTTACGAGAGGGCTATCCATATCCCACACGCAAGAATCCTTGAAAAGGTTGCGAGACAGAGTCTCGTTGATGCTTGCGGAGGAACAAACCAACATTTTATTTTTATGCAAGGAGCATACTCACATGGTTACAATGAAAGATTTATTGGAGTGCGGCGTTCACTTCGGCCACCAAACAAGAAGATGGAATCCAAAAATGAAGAAATTCATATTTGGTGTTAGAAAAAACATCCATATTATCGACCTTCAAAAAACGCTTAGATATTTCAAATACACTTACAACATCGTTAGAGACGCTGCTGCCGAGGGCAAAACTGTTCTTTTCGTAGGTACAAAAAAACAAGCTAGCCAAATGATAAAAGAGCACGCAACAAGAGCAAACTGCCCATATGTAAACTACAGATGGCTAGGCGGTATGCTAACAAACTTCAAAACTGTTAGACAATCAATCAGAAAACTAGAAATTATCGAAGATATGATCAAATCAGGTCAAATCAACCTTCTTACAAAAAAAGAAGCTCTTATCCTAAACAGAAAAAAAGAGAAACTAGAAAACTACATCGGCGGTATCAGACACATGAAATCTGCGCCTGATATGATTTTCGTACTTGACGCACAAAAAGAAAAAATCGCCGTTCAAGAAGCAAACAGACTACACATCCCGGTTGTTGCGCCACTTGATACAAACTGCGATCCAGATCTAATCACTTACCCAATCCCAGGAAACGACGATGCTATCAGAGCAATCGAACTATTCTGCAAAGAGATGGCTGATGCTATCATCGAAGGTAGAAGCGCTAACGATAAAGCAGAAGAAGCTGTTGAAGAAGTAACTGAAGCTGAAGTTGCTGAAGTGGTAGCTGAAGTTAAAGAAGAAGCAAAAGCGGAAGAAGGAGCTGAATAATGGCTGCTATTACAAGCGAACTAATCAAAGAACTTAGAGAAAGAACTGCGGCCGGTATGCTTGATTGCAAAAAAGCGCTTACCGAAAATGACGGTGATATGGATGCGTCAATCGACTGGCTAAGAAAAAAGGGCCTATCTGCCGCTGCTAAAAAAAGCGGTAGAGTTGCTACTGAGGGTACTATAACTATCGAAGTAGCAAGCGATGCCAAGAAAGCGACAATCTCTGAAGTAAACTGTGAAACTGACTTCGTCGGTCAAAACGAAAACTTCATAGAGTTCTGCGCAAGCACGACTTCTCATATTCACGCTAACGGTATTAAAAATGTTGACGACCTTTTGGCGTCTAGCATCAACGGTACGACTTTCTCCGACCACCTAAGTATCACTATAGGTAAAATCGGTGAAAACATCGTTGTTAGAAGATTTGCCGAAGTAGCTGTGGGCGCAAACGGAGCTGTAAGCGCATACAAACACGCTAACGGTAAAATCGGTGTTCTTGTGGGCGCAGAGTGCGATAGCGCAAAAACTGCAGAAGCAATAGCTAGCACGCTAAAAGACATCGCAATGCATGCAGCCGCTATGAATCCAAACTACATGGATGAAACACAAATCCCTGCGGAAGATTTGGAGAGAGAAACTGAAGTTGCAAAAGCTCAACTAGAAAAAGAGGGCAAACCGCAAGCTATGTGGGACAAAATCCTCCCTGGTAAACTAGTAAGATTCAAAAAAGACAACTGCCTTGTAGACCAACCGTTCGTAAAAGACGACAAAAAAACAGTTAAAGAGGCTCTTGAAGCTGCAGCAAAAGCTGTAGGCGGCACTGCTACACTAACTGCTTACGTTAGATTTGAAGTAGGTGAAGGCCTTGAGAAAAAAGCTTGCGACTTTGCAAGCGAAGTTGCAGCGCAACTAGCTAAATAGTTATTCTCCTATAATTTCCCCGTTCAAAGCGGGGAAACTTTCATGAAAAAGGCTCTAAATGCTCAGCGCCAAAAATCTCTCACACTCTTTTGACTATGATTTATTTGACAATATAGATATTGACTTAAAACCCGGCACATCAACAGCCATACTAGGCGTTAGCGGTAGCGGCAAATCGACACTACTACACATACTATCCTCTTTTTTAAAGCCACAAAAAGGGCAAGTGGAATATAACGGCAAGGATATATATTCACTTTCACCCAAAGAGCTTGTTGATTTACGAAAGAACGATATAGGGATAATATTTCAATCACACTACCTTTTTCGTGGTTTTAGCGCAAAAGAGAACCTAGAGGTGGCGTCCATACTAACAGGTGAGCCGCTAGACGAAGAGCTCAGCCGCAAATTTGGCGTAGCGCATGTTTTGGCTCAGCCAATATCTACCCTATCGGGCGGACAGCAACAGAGAATATCTATAGTTAGAGTGCTCACAAAAAAACCGAAGCTAATATTTGCGGATGAGCCAACCGGCAATCTAGATAAGACAAGCGCCGAAGAGGTAATGCATACTATATTTGAATACATTGATCAAAACAAAGCTGCAATGATGTGCGTAACACACGATGAAAAACTGGCCTTTTCGTGCGATGCCGTATATAGACTAGAGCACAAAATTCTAAAAAAACTAAAATGAGCCAACTACTCCCATTTTTAGCTCAAGAGTCGGTCATAACGTTTATGCTACTTTTTGTCAGATTTTCTGCGCTTTTTGCATTTATGCCTTTTTTTGCCCACACCTCCGTGCCAATGTCCATAAAGGGCGCTCTAGCCCTCTACTTTACCGTTATATTTTATTCCGTAACGCCCGCCGTTGCCATAGAACTTGACGCAGGAACGCTAATCGGTGCAATAATAATGGAAGGCGCATTTGGATTTATTGCCGGATTTTTTGTATCTACTCTTTTTGGCGCCGTTGGATTTGCGGGCGAGCAAATAAGTATGGTTATGGGTCTATCAATGGCAAGTGCATACGACCCCCAAACACAGCAAAGCTCGCAGGTTCTTAGTACCATACTTAGTTTTTTTACGCTTATGATACTGCTAGCCGCAGACGGGCATCATTTGATAATCCAATACATAGAGCACTCGCTAAAAGAAGTGCCGATAGGTCAATTTGTTATCACCAAAGCTTATTTTGAGTACGCCATACTAACCGTAAAAAATATATTCCTAATAGGTTTTACAATAGCTTTTCCGTTGATGGCTCTCTCTTTATTGTCGGATATAATATTTGGAATGATTATGAAAACAATGCCGTCTTTTAACCTCCTGGTCGTAGGTATGCCGATAAAAGTAATACTAGGTATAGCCGTCCTCATGGCAATTCTCGGCTCCATAGCACTTATCTTTAAGGCTAGATTTCTAGAAATCATAAACCATATGCTACTTCTATTATAAAAGCAAAAATAAATGTTTAAAAATATAAAATTAATAGCCATTTAATAAAGCCAAGGTCAAAAAATATGCAAGTACTCCTAATAAATCAAAATGCAACGATAGAGAGACTAGTAAAGCTTAGCTCGGGGAAACTCGGTTACGAACTAGCAAGTGCAAAAGACATTCTTGAAGTTGAAAACGGAGTATATGATTTTATAATCATAGACAGCGACCTTTATAACGACGATGAGTTCGGAGCGTTAAAGGAAAAATTTGAGAACGCCAAATATCTCCTTATTATCACAAAAGGCGTTGAAAGACCAGCAGGCTTTGATGTATATATAGAAAAACCGTTTCTGCCGACAGAGCTTGTAGATATCCTAGGCTCACTATCATCCGGCGTAGCTCAAGATGATAGTTCTATTTTTGAAGATAGCGGCCTTGGAAGCGAACTCGGCGAATTAGACGAAGATGCGGTATTCGGAAGCGCAGAAGAAAGCGATAAAAACGAATCAATAGAGGATTTGGGTGGTTTTGACGAGTTATCGCTTGATGACGATAATACGCTAAGCGATGATATCTTGACAGAGGAAAAATCCGAAGATTTCGGCGATTTAGAGCTTAGTTTGGACGGTGACGACGACTTAAGCATTGAAGATACAAAGCCGGCGGCACAAGAGCCCGAAGATGAAATGCAGATAAATCTAGATGAGCAAATCGGCGCAATAGCAGACGAGGTAAATGAAATAGATTTTGATTCCGGCGAAGACGATTTGGGCGGGCTAGATGGTATGGATTCACTAGAGCTTGACACCCCGTCGGATGAACCGGAAATGGCAGAAGAAGAAACAAACGGAATAGAAGATGGATTTGGAGAAGAGCTAGAACTTGATGGGCTGGAAGGCTTTGACAACGAGGAACATCAAGACTCAGACCCTCAAATATTTGACGAAGACGAAGTAAATAAACTAAAAAATTTACTTGACGAAACAGAAGAGGATAAATTGGAAAACGAAGATTTTGACCTGGATAATATCAAAATACAAAACGACGAGCTTGGCTCACTAACCGAAGAATCTTTGGCGGAAGCACTTGGCGTAAATATAGATACCCAACCTGCTACCATCGATGATATGGGCGATGATTTGACAAGCATGGAAGATGAGACGCTACCTGACACATTGCCAGACGCGGCGCCATCTATTCCTAGTCTTTCGACGTCTGCATCGACCAATATTCCGGCTAACGCTATACAGCTAAACCCAAATCAAAGCATTACAATCTCTCTTGATGCCTTAAAAGAGCTTCTAAACATGGCGGATGTCACAATAAATATAACGCTTAGCAAAAAACAATGAGTGGCTCCATTCTCGTAGTATCGGGGCCTAGCGGCTCCGGCAAAACAAGCCTTGCAAAAAAACTTTTAGATATCGTTCCTAAAAGCTATTTTTCAATATCTACAACAACCAGAAAACAACGTGAAAATGAAGAAAATGGCATAGACTATCACTTCATAGGAAAAGATGAATTTTTATCAGAGATAGACAATGGTGGATTTTTGGAATGGGCAGAGGTTCACGGAAATTTCTATGGAACAGCTTTTAAGCCTATAGAGGCGGCGTTAAATGATGGAAAAATAGTTGTGCTCGACATAGACGTGCAGGGACACAAAGCAATTAGAGAGAAGTTTCCAAAACTTGTAACATCGGTATTTATAACAACAAAAAACATGGGTGTACTAAAGGAACGTTTGGCCTCAAGAGGGACGGAAACATCCGAGATATTGGAGCAAAGAGTTATAAACGCAATTAGCGAAATGAGACAAATAAGTGAATATGACTACTTTTTTGTAAATGACGACTTTAATGAGTCGCTTGAAGCACTGACGGCAATAGCGATAGCATCTAAATTCAAACAAAGCTTAACGGATAACGAATCTTTCATCAAGCACTGGAAGATATAAAACAACTTTTTGTATACTTTTAGCAATTTAACACAGGGGTCTTCACATGGGTTCATTTAGTATTTGGCACTGGGTAGTAGTACTACTTATAGTCCTTCTATTGTTCGGGGCAAAAAGAATACCTGAGCTTGCAAAAGGGCTTGGAAGCGGTATAAAAAACTTTAAAAATGCGGTAAAAGAAGATGAGAATGAAGCTGTAAAAACAGCAGAGAGCAAGCCTGTAGAAACAACTACTACAACTACTACGGCACAAGCTTCGGAGCAAAAACCGACAAATACAGACGCTAACAAAGCTTAATAGCATTCAATGAAAAAAAGCGTCAAACACCACATATCCTCAAAGCTTTCACACAACAAAATCCCGGAGCTACAAAAACCAAAAGATATAAGCTTCGGGCATTTTGCCTCTCCGGTGGCTTTTATGATAGCCAAAGAACTGAAAAAATCGCCAAATGAGATTGCCGCAGAACTAGCCGAAACCTTGCATGATCCGCAACATTTTGACAGCGTAGAGGCCGTAGGCGGTTTCATTAACTTTAAGCTATCTTCCGACTTTCTAGATAGGTTTGCCACTGAGGCATTAAAAGAGGGGCACTCTTTTGCAAAACCAAAAGAACTAGACCGCGAAAAGATACTTTTGGAATTTGTAAGCGCTAACCCCACGGGACCATTACATATAGGACATGCAAGGGGTGCCATATACGGCGATGCTCTACTTCAAATAGGAAGATATCTAGGACATGATATCTCAAGCGAATACTACATCAATGACGCCGGAAGGCAAGTTTATTTGCTTGGCGTTTCTGTATACCTAAGAGCAAAAGAAGATATCTTAAAAGAACAAGTCGAATATCCGGAAGAGTTTTATAGGGGCGAATATATTTATGAGCTTGCCGAAGAGGCGGTAAAAGAATTTGGCAAAGAGGCATTTAAGAGCGAAGAAATTATAAAAACTTTGTCTGTTTGGGGCAAAGACAAAATGATGATTGAAATCCGTCAAAACCTATCCATGGTCGGTATCGAATTTGACAACTTCATTAGCGAAAAAGAGGTTTTTGCGGCATGGGAAAATGCAAAAACAAAACTAGATGAGCATAATGCGCTGTATGAAAATGAAGGGAAAATCTGGCTAAGGACAACCGAGCATAAAGACGAAAAAGACAGAGTAGTCGTCAGGGAAAACGGTGAGCCTACATACCTAGCAGGCGACATTACATACCACAAAGATAAATTTGAAAGAGGATTTGATAGATATATCAATATCTGGGGTGCAGATCATCACGGGTATATATCGAGAGTCAAATCTGCGATAGAGTTTTTGGGATATGATTCATCAAAACTTGAAGTATTGCTATCTCAGATGGTAGCCTTGTTAAAAGATGGCGAGCCATACAAGATGAGCAAAAGAGCCGGTAACTTCATACTTATGAAAGATGTTGTGGATGATATAGGCTCAGACGCATTGCGTTTTGTATTTCTATCAAAAAAATCAGATACACATTTGGAATTCGACGTTTCCGATTTGAACAAAGAAGATAGTACAAATCCCGTATTTTATATCAATTATGCGCACGCCCGCATATGCTCCTTGTTTGAGAAAAAAGGGGTCGGTTTTGAGTATGCAAGCAACATAAAACTACCGCATCTAACAGACGATGAAAAAGAGCTATTGTTTACGGCAATGCTTCTGGGAGATGTGCTTGAAGACGCCTTTGTAACCAGGGATGCTCAAAAGGTTACGGAATATCTAAAAAATCTTGCAAATAAACTACATAGGTTTTATACAGAAAACAGGATTTTAGGCTCAGAGAGAGAAGATGTGTATCTGAAGATTTTCGCAGTCGTGGCGCTTAGCATAAGAACTGCTCTAAAACTACTGGGAATTACCGCTAAAGAAAAAATGCAAAGAGGGGAGTAATCCTACCCTCTTTTTTTGGCTTCAAACTCTTTTAAAAACTCTTCTAAATTATACTTTGTACGATACTCGCCACTCATCAAATGAACCAAAATATCACCCATATCCACAATAGTCCAATCGTCGCTATCGTCTACGTTTAAAATATTTTCGCCTTCTTTTTTTAGTGTTTTTTTCATCTCATCAACAAGCATCATTGCATGTTTTGAGGCTATAGAAGTGGCCACCACCACTGCATCTACGAAATAACCGCTATCAGTTAAGTCAAAAATCTCTATATTTTCAGCTTTTTTATCATCCAATAAATCAGCTATTTTTTTACATCGTTCGGCAATGCCCATTAAAATTTCCCTTTATAAAATTTGACTACTTCATTTCTAATGCTAAGAGGAATCATTGTTTCATCCAGCTTTTCTCTAAATGCGGTTGAAGATATATCGCAATCCATCTGTATCGTTTTATACTTGTCGGATAGTATTCCGCCCCTACTAACCACAATCGGCTCAGCAATAGCAACAAGCTCTTTGTGTCTATGCCATTTATCAAAATCTTTTAAATTGTCAGAGCCAATAATAAGATAAATTTTATCATAGCTTTGCTTGCCGATTTTTGCCGTAATCTCCTCGACAGTTTCAATCATATAGACGCTTCTTTCCTTTATTATCTCTATATCCAAAACCTCAACTTTTGAGCCAAAAGAATTAAAAATTTTACTAAGCCACGCATACCTAATATCAGGCGATGCGGCAAAAGAAGATTTAAAAGGACTCAAAAAAGTTGGAACCACAAAAACTTTATCCACCTCTAATTCGCGTAAACAAAGCTCTACTATTTTTTCATGGCACACATGCGGAGGGTCAAAACTACCGCCGAATATTGCATATTTTTTCAAATTCAAACACCAAAATTATTTGCGCTATTGTGACAGAGGAATGTTTTAAATATTATTTTAAAGCCCTATTTGAGATAATACGAAAGGATGTTTACGAAGCTAAATTAACGCCAACAAGGAGTTCGCTTGAAGCTAAAGTCTATAAAAGAGCTGGATATTGCCGGCAAAACTATTTTTATCAGGTGCGACTTCAACGTTCCTACTGATGATTACGGCAATATTGCCGATGACAGAAGAATCTATTCTACGCTTCCTACAATCAATTATTGCATCGACCATGACTGCAAAGTTATACTTGCAAGCCACTTCGGAAGACCGAAAGCCGGTACTTTTGACGAGAAAAACTCTTTAAAACCGGTAGCAAAAAGACTTCATACGCTACTCAAAAGAGAGATAACATTGGCGCATGACGTCTGCGGAGATGATGCAATCGCAAAAATATCAAATATGAAAGCGGGAGATATAGTTCTTCTTGAAAACCTCAGATTTGAAGAGGGTGAAACAAAAAATGATATGGAATTTGCAAAAAAACTCTCAAACGGCGTAGATATCTATATCAATGACGCTTTTGGCGCAAGCCATAGAGCTCATGCATCGGTAGACGCACTTCCGTCGCTTTTTGCAGAAGATAAAAAAAGTGCCGGATTCTTGCTACAAAAAGAGGTTGCATACTTAAGAGATGCGCTCGCTACGCCAACAAGACCTTTTGTAGCAGTAGTAGGGGGCAGTAAAGTATCCGGCAAGTTAGAAGCTCTTACAAGCCTACTTCCAAAAGTCGACAAGCTAGTAATCGGCGGGGGAATGGCGTTTACATTTCTGAAAGCACAAGGATATAGCGTAGGAAAATCGCTGGTTGAGAGTGAACTAATCGACGAAGCAAAAAAAATAATGCAAAAAGCTCAAGATTTGGGCGTAAAAATATATCTACCCGTAGATATAACAATAGCCGACAAATTCGCAGAAGATGCCAAAGTAGACCAATGCACGGCACAAGAAATACCTGACGGCTGGATGGGTCTTGACATAGGTGACGCTTCAATAGAGCTATTCAAGCTAGCTCTTAAGGATGCAAGAACTGTTCTATGGAATGGCCCTATGGGTGTTTATGAGATGGACAAATTTTCAAAGGGGAGCTTTAAGCTATCGCACTTCCTTGCGCAAGGCAGCGCAACCACCATCATAGGCGGTGGCGATACCGCAGACCTTGTTCAAAGGGCGAGCGATACAGAGGGTATGACATTTATATCTACAGGCGGCGGCGCAAGTCTCGAGCTGCTAGAAGGCAAGGAACTACCAGGGGTCAAATCCGTAGAGGCAAAAAGATGATAATAGCCGGAAACTTCAAGGCTAATCATACAAGAGCAAGTACCACTGAATATTTGGCCGCGCTTGACACGCTGTGCGAGCAAAAAGGCTTAGATGACTCTGTCGTTATATTTCCCCCCTTTACGGCATTAGACAAATATGAGTTAAAAAATATCAAAATAGGCGCTCAAAACGGTTATCCTGCAGAAAAAGGCTCCTATACTGGAGAGATATGCCTGGAGGCGCTATCTGAATTCGACATCGACACGATACTGATAGGTCACTCTGAGAGAAGACATATTCTAAAAGAGTCGCAAGAATTTATAGCACGCAAATACGAGTTTTTCAAACGCAATAGCTTTAATATATTTTACTGCGTCGGGGAACCGATAGAAGTTCGCCAAAAAGGCATTGAAAGCGTAATGAACTATATCGATAAACAATTAGAAAATATAGATTTATCATACGCAAATCTGGTTGTAGCATACGAGCCCGTTTGGGCTATAGGTACCGGGCTGACCGCAAGCGTTGAGGATATCGAAGAGGTGCATAAAGCAATCAGAGAGAGGCTTGATTCTAAGATACTTTATGGCGGCAGCGTCAATGCGGCGAATGCGAAAGAAATACTGGGAAGCTCTTTTGTCGACGGCGTACTCGTCGGCGGAGCAAGCCTAGTAGCGGAAGATTTTTATAAAATAATAAATACATCAGCAAATATTTAAAAACACAGGAGAGAATATATGGTAATGAAGGGCAAAAAAGGTCTAGTCATAGGCGTTGCAAATAACAAATCTATAGCTTACGGGATAGCAAAAGCATGTAAAGAACAAGGGGCAGAACTTGCTTTTACATATCTAAACGAGCAGCTTGAAAAAAGGGTTCGTCCGATAGCGGAAGAGTTTGGTTCGCAGCACGTTTATGAGCTTGATGTACAAAACCCTTCACACATAGAAGCTCTAGCAAAATCAATAGAAAAAGATTTCGGCAAAATAGATTTTTTTGTACATGCGGTAGCATTTGCTCCAAAAGAGGCTCTTGACGGTGCTTTTATGGATACGACGAGGGAAGCATTTGAGATTGCAATGAATGTCTCAGTATTTAGCCTTGTTGAGCTAACAAAGGCTCTTGTTCCGGTAATGAATGAGGGCGGTTCTATATTGACGCTTAGCTATCTAGGCGGCGTAAAATACGTACCTCATTACAACGTAATGGGTGTTGCCAAAGCAGCCCTTGAGATGTCTGTTAGATATCTTGCCGTTGACCTTGGAACAAGAGGTATTAGGGTAAACGCTATTAGTGCGGGACCTATCAAAACTCTTGCTGCTAGCGGTATAGGCGATTTCAGATTTATCCTAAAATGGAATGAGGCAAACTCGCCGCTTAGAAAAAATGTAACTATCGAAGAAGTAGGTAATAGCTCAATGTATCTGCTAAGCGACCTATCGAGTGGCGTAACGGGTGAAATTCACTATGTAGACGGTGGATACAATATAATGGGTATGTGTGCCGTAGAAGAAGAAAATGATAAAGCTACAATGGTTTGGGATAGATACGCGTCACAAAACTAAAATAAAGCCCCTTTGCGGGGCAAATAAAGCTATTAGATTAGTTGCCGTCAAAGTAGGCTAAGCAACTACCCCAAGTAAGACCTCCGCCAAATGCATCAAGAAGCATCAACTGCCCTTTTTTAAGTTTTCCAGCTTCATACATATCATTGATTGCCATAGGTATAGACGCGGCAGATGTATTTCCGTATTTTTCAACCGTAAGCACTACTTTTTCATCCGGCAAACCAACGCTCTCGCCGACAGCTTTTATAATCCGATAGTTTGCTTGGTGCGGTATAAAATGGTCTATATTTGACGAATCCATGCCGTTATTTTCAAGTATATTTATACAATCTGAAGAGAGAGTTTTTACGGCCAGCTTAAATGTTTCATTGCCTTTCATTTGTATAAACGAACTACAAATACCACCATGCTTACCGTTTGTTGCCAGCGGAGTGATAAGAAAATCCCAATAACCGCCGTCCGCGCTCGTATGGATATCAAGCACCGAGTTCTCTTTCGACTCCGATGCCGTTATAATCGCAGCCCCTGCTCCGTCTCCAAAAAGTATGCATGTTGATCTATCCGTATAATCAACAACCCTACTCAAAGTCTCTGCACCAATCACTAGAATGGTTTTTTTCATACCCGATTCAATGTATGCCTTTGCAACACTAAGCGCATATATAAAACCGCTACATGCAGCGCTTATGTCAAAAGCCGCTACATTCTTGAGGCCTAGCTTATCGGCCAAAATACAAGCAGTTGAAGGCATACAAAGAAAATCAGGGGTAATGGTAGCGAAGACTACAAGGTCTATCTCTTCCTTGTCAATCCCGGCTCGCTCTATAGCTTTTAGGGAAGCTTTTAGAGCAAGATCTGAGGTAAGCTCTCCCTCTGCGGCTATCCGCCTCTCTTTAATCCCGGTACGCTTCATAATCCAATCATCGGTTGTATCGACCATTTGCTCTAGCTCAGTATTAGTTAGAACTTTTTCAGGGACATAGGCACCTATGGATTTAAAAATGGCAAAACTCAATTTTTTGTCTCTAGCGAAGCTTTTATGTGCTTATTAACATCAGACTTAACAAAATTTATAGCCTGAAATATTGCATTTTTAATTGCTTTTGGGTTGCTCTTGCCGTGACTCACTATCGCAGCTCCGTTGATACCAAGAAGCGGTGCGCCGCCGTATTCGGCATAATCTATTTGTTGCTTAAGACTTGAGAAAACTTTTCTCATAAATACCGAGCCAAAAGATGCAAAAGCGGACTTTTTGATGTGGTGCTTCATAAACTTACCGATAGTATCGGCAACGCCTTCGCTAGTCTTAAGCACTATATTGCCTACAAAACCGTCACATACGATAACATGCACGGAACCGTCAAAGATATTGTTACCCTCAACGTTTCCTATAAATTCAGGCATTGACTTTAGCATTGCGGCAGCTTCTTTTGTAACCTCATTGCCTTTTGTGTCTTCTTCGCCGTTTGTCAGTATTCCGACTTTTGCTTTTTTGACACCCATGATATCTTTGGCATAAGCAAGTCCCATAACGCCAAATTGATACAGGTGTTCAGGTTTGCAATCTACGTTTGCCCCAACATCCAATACAAGGCTTTTTTGACCGTCTATGACAGTCGGCATAAGTGTTGCTATTGCAGGTCTAGCTATACCGTCTATTCGCCCTATTCTAAGAGTTGCAAGGCTCATCGTGGCCCCACTATGTCCGGCAGACACAACCGCATCAGCCTTACCTTCTCTTACTAGCTCAGTGGCAACATAGATAGAACTGTTTTTTTTCTTTAGCGCGTCCGTTGCATGATCATGCATCGATATTACATCTTCGGCATGAACAATAGATATGGAAGAGTTAACGCTATCAGGCAATAATTCTTTAATAACCTTCTCATCACCAACCAATATGGCCTCAAATTTAACCGCCTTCAAAGCATCCAAAACACCCGCAACAATCGGAGCGGGACCGAAGTCTCCGCCCATAGCGTCAATAGCTACTCTAATCATCAAGTACTATTTTAATGCGCCGGTAGTAGGACTTGCTCTATGAGGAAGTCTGTATGAGCCGTCTTCACATTTTACAGGCATAGGAAGTGTAACTTTGTAGTGTGTTCTTCTTTTTGCTGCTCTTGTGTGGCTCACTCTTCGCTTAGGTACTGCCATTTTCTACTCCTTATAGGTTTTCAAAGACAAACTCTTTTTCGCCTGTCTCTTCTTTTTTGTGGTAATCGTTTCTAAAAAGTTCAATTTCAGCCGACAAAAATGACTCAAAATCAAATAGTGAGCCATCGTTTTCAACTATATCGTACTCTTCGTCAAAGCCCTTATGGACACCCTCGACTACTTTAATTTTGATATCCTCGCCGAGGGTATCAAAAAATTCTTCGCCGCTAATATCGCACGTTACTTTTATTTTACCTTGAATATTCCCCGTAATTACTAAAAACGGGGGTTTGCCGTAAAAACTACCGTTAAATTGAGCAAAATCTTCACCGTCTTTATAATCAAATGAAAACTCTTTTTGCTCTTTAGGAAGCTTTCTTAGGTCAACTTTCATTCAGAAGTTTAGTTTATCTCTATTTGACTAAAGAAATAAGAGATTTCTCTTGCAGCGCTAGCTTCAGAATCGCTACCGTGAACGGCATTTGCATCGATACTCTCCGCAAAATCTGCTCTAATAGTTCCGGCTGCAGCCTCTTTAGGGTTTGTTGCACCCATAAGTTCTCTATTTTTTGCTATTGCGTTTTCGCCTTCAAGAACCATAACAACAACAGGGCCGCTAGTCATGAAAGATACTAGATCTTTAAAAAATCCTCTCTCTTTGTGCTCGGCATAAAAACCTGCAGCAACCTCTTCGGATAGTTTGATTTTTTTCATAGCGGCAATTTTTAGGCCGTTTGATTCAAATCTATCTACTATTTTACCTATAACGTTTTTTGCAACCGCATCCGGTTTTATTATGGACAGAGTCCTCTGCATATGTAATCCTCTAAAAATCTAAAAATAAATCAGGGGTGAAATTATACCAAAAAGTTTTTTTAAGTTATAAACCAAAAAAATGATTGTTTTGAAGTAGAAGGGGGAATTTGTATTACTCCCCCATAAGATAAGAATTTGTCTTAGATTAATAATTAATCTACTACGTTTGAACCAGCCGCTTTACCTTTTTTGTTACCTTCGTCCCAAACAATACAGCCTTCAGTCGGACATGCAGCTGCACATGCAGGAACATCGTGATAGCTATCGCACTCTACACATTTATCAGGGTATACATAATAAATTGACTCACCGGTTGGATTATCCTCATCGTCAACTATCGCCTCAACAGGGCACTCATCTATACAGGCTCCACAAGAAATACAAGTATCTAGAATTTTAACTGCCATTTTTAAATCTCCTATGTTTAAAAGCTAAAGGTAATAACTATAACCAACTAAAAATAAAACACAAATTAAGCATTTTTATTAGAGACCAAAAAAGGCTCTAATAGCGTCTGCTTTATCCGTTTTTTCCCATGTAAACTCAGGAAGTTCCCTACCGAAGTGTCCATAAGCTGCTGTTTTTTTATATATAGGTCTATGTAAATCAAGCGACTCTATAATTCCTCTCGGAGTTAATCTAAATACGCTTCTTACACATTCTTCCAATTTATCTTCATTTATCTTTGAAGTACCATGCGTCTCAACCATAAGTGATACTGGCTCAACAACACCTATTGCATAAGCTATCTGGACCGTAGCTTTGTCGCACGCACCTGAGGCTACTAGGTTTTTGGCTACATATCTAGCCATATATGCTGCGCTTCTATCTACTTTTGTAGGGTCTTTGCCGCTAAAAGCGCCTCCACCGTGAGGGCAAGCGCCGCCGTAAGTATCGACTATTATTTTTCTACCGGTAAGACCCGCATCTCCTTGTGGTCCGCCGATAACAAATTTACCTGTCGGGTTAATATAGTATTTAATGTTGTCATCTCTTAGCTCGGCAGGAATAACTTTTTCTATTACCTCTTTAATAACGTCTTGCTTTATCTGCTCTTGGCTTATGTCGTCATGATGCTGAGTCGAAACAACAACAGCCTCTACTTTTGTAGGTTTATCATCGATATACCTAACAGAAACTTGTGACTTTGCATCCGGTCTTAGATATGGAATTGTCCCGTTTTTTCTGCATTCCGCTAGTCTCTCCGTAAGTCTATGCGATAGATATATCGGAAGAGGCATAAGAGTTGGGGTTTCGCGACAAGCATAACCAAACATAAGTCCTTGGTCTCCTGCGCCTATTTCACCGTCACTTCTATCAACACCTTGATTGATATCGCTTGATTGCTTACCTAGTCCATCTAAAACCGCAGCACTTTTGTAGTCAAAACCGAAATCTGAATCCGTATATCCAATTTCTCTTACCGTCTCCCTAACTATATCTTGAATAGGGAGTCTCATATCGTTTTCAATTTTCATCTCTCCGGCAACTACGCAAAAACCGTTTGAAACTAGAGTTTCGCAAGCCACCCTTGCAAGTGATGGGTTTTTAGAATGTGTAAGGATGTAGTCTAGTACGGCATCGCTAATCTGGTCTGCCATCTTATCAGGGTGTCCTTCGGATACCGACTCAGAGGTAAATAAAAAGTTTTTTGACATCAAAAAGCCTTGTTTTAAAATTTTTATTAATTTTACTTGCCGTAGCCTTAACGCAGACACTTTAATATTCATTTAATTTTTTAAATAGTAAAATTTCCTAAATTCAAATATTTAAGGAGATTTCATTTATGTGCACACTAGTAACAAAAAAAGCCCCTGATTTTACGGCAAATGCAGTTCTTGGAGACAATGCAATAGTTGCAGACTTCAATCTTTACCAAAATATAGGCGACAAAGGAGCGGTCATATTCTTTTGGCCTCTTGACTTTACATTTGTATGCCCATCAGAGCTAATCGCATTTGACCATAGACTAAAAGAGTTTAAAGATAGAGGGATCAACGTAATAGGTGTTTCTATCGATTCACACTTTACACACCTTGCATGGAAAAATACCCCTGTAGAAAAAGGCGGTATCGGCAAAGTCGGCTACCCAATGGTTGCAGACCTTGACAAATCAATTAGCCAAAATTACGGCGTGCTTCTAGATGCCGGCATAGCACTTAGAGGCTCTTTCCTTCTTGATAAAGACGGAACTGTAAGACATGCGGTTATTAACGATCTTCCGCTTGGTAGAAATATTGATGAAATGCTAAGAGTTGTAGATGCAATGTTGTTCACAAACGAGTACGGCGAAGTTTGCCCTGCCGGCTGGAACAAAGGTGATAAAGGTATGAAGGCAAACCCGGAGGGTGTTGCGGAATATCTAGCTTCTAACGCCGATAAGCTTTAATTAGACCGCGGTAGGCGATTCAAAGCGCCTACCGGTT
Organism: Campylobacterales bacterium; assembly: GCA_050252455.1. GTDB lineage: Bacteria > Campylobacterota > Campylobacteria > Campylobacterales > UBA6016 > UBA6016. Next base: position 93,886 of record JBFWKW010000001.1, read on the forward strand.
TTTAGTATATTTCCTATTTTTTGCGCAAGTTGCTCAGGCAAAAGTCCAAGCGACTCTTCAACTTTTGCTGTTTTTCCGTGAGTTATAAAATCATCTTCATACTCATAACTTTCAAGCTTAACATCGGCAATTCCCTCTTCTTGCAAGAACAAAGAGAGTATCTCTCCTATTCCGCCCATTTTAGATGAATCACTAAATATAAACCATTTTTTATATCTCTTTGATACCTCGCGCAATGTAGCTTTATCAAGCGGCTTCACAAATACAAGATCCAGCAGTCCGCACTCTATGTTTTCTTGTTTTAATACATTGGCGGTCTTATAAGCCCTTCCAACCCCATTGCCATAGCCTATAAACAAGATATCGCTTGGTGCATCCATAAGAATTTGTGCTTTTTTGTTTTCAAAACCGTAGCAGTCAAACTCATCTTGCAAGAAAAAGGCCCCTCTTGGATATCTAAAAGCGCACGGTTTATTTAGATTTGCCGCATAGGCAACCGCCGAAATAAGGGTTTTTTCATCACGCGGAGCAAAAATTTCCATATTTGGGATATTTCTAAGATAAGACACATCAAATGCACCCTGATGTGTTTCGCCGTCTTCGCCCACTATTCCGGCTCTATCTATCGCAAATGCAACCGGTAGATTTTGGAGAGCGACATCATGAACTATCTGATCATATGCCCTTTGTAGGAACGTCGAATATATCGCCACAAAAGGCTTGAAGCCCTCTTTTGCCATGGCTGCCATAGATGTTACGGCATGCTGTTCGCAGATGGCAACATCCCAAAATCTATTTGGATATGTTTCAAGTAGTGTGTCAAGTCCAGTTCCGCTCGGCATTGCAGCTGTAACACCTACTACTTTTTCATCTTTTGCGGCAAGCTCCAAAAGAGCTTCGCTAAATATTGAAGTAGCGCTTCTAGCTTTTGACTTTGAAAGCTCCCCTTTTTCTTTGTCAAAAGGTGCGACACCATGCCAATGTTCATGCTTGCCCTCGGCAGGAGCGTATCCCTTGCCCTTTATGGTTTGCACATGAACAATAACCGGTTTTTTCATAGATTTTGCAATCTTAAAAAGCTCAACCAAGTCTTTTATATTATGCCCATCGGCCGGTCCTATATAATCAAGCCCAAGCTCTTCAAATATAATACCCGGAGTAATAAGTTTAAACCCTCTCTCAAACCGTCTCATAACATAATCAACAGAAGACGGGAGCCTCTCTAGCGCCCCCTCGACCCGTTTTTTGAAGCCTTGATAAGTCTTTGAAGATAAAGCCTTGCTCAGATACTCGCTAATTGCCCCTATCGGCTTTGCGATACTCATCTCATTGTCGTTTAGAATAATAACCATTGGGTATTTGTGATGCCCAAGCTCGTTTAGCGCCTCATATACCATCCCTGATGTCATCGAACCGTCCCCTATAAGCACCACGGGAACTCTATCCTCGCCTTTCAGCACTATAGCTTTGGCGGCACCGACGGCTGCAGATATTGATGTGGAGCTATGACCGGCGACAAAGTAGTCAAACTCTGATTCACTAGGCTTTGTAAAGCCGCAAACCCCACCAAATTGCCTCAATGTATCAAATCTATCCCATCTTCCAGTAAGAAGCTTGTGGGCATAAGCTTGATGACTAACATCGAATATAAAAGGGTCTTTTGAGACATCAAACACATGATGCATGGCAAGTATAATTTCTACTGCACCCAAAGAACTTGTTAAATGCCCGCCATTACAGCTTACAACCTCAAGAATTCTCTCTCTTATTGAGCTTGCCACGCCCTCAAGTTCGTTTATATCAATATTCTTTACATCACTCATGATCGCCAAGCAAATCCTCTTTGACTTTCAAAAATCTGGCATTTATATTGCCGTCCAAATTACCTATATCGCTTAAGACAATGATTCCGCCTTTTTGTATTGCATCATCCTCTTCGATGGTGATTTTAGATTCTGTCGCTAGCGCACTTCTCAAGTACTCTGCGTCAGTTTTACTAACCTTTATTTTTATTTTAGAAGCATCTTTTAGTTTTGACAAAAGTTCCCTCACAAGAGCCAAAGCAACTTTTGACGACCCTTCGTTTACCTCTTTTTTAATGACTTGCTCGGCTATAGAAACAGCAGTTTTCCCAAGTTCTCTCTCAATATCCGCCAGTTTGCCCTCATACATCAAAGCTGTTTCTTCAAGCTTTTTTACAGACGAACCGAGCATCCTCTCGCTATCTTCAAATTTTGCTTTATAGGATGCGTCAAGTTCGGATGCCGCAGCGGCAAAACCGTCATCATAAGCTCTTTTTCTCTCTTCTTCGAGCCTGGCATTAAAATCTGCCTGCTGACGCTCCATCTGCATTTCCATCTTAATAAGGCTAGATGAGAGCTCATCTATTTTTTGCAAAAACGTCTCGGCATGAGTATTGCTAATTACACTTTCTTCCTGTACCGAAGGCGTCTCATATCTTTGCTGAGTCGGCTGAGGGGCGTCATACTCTATCTGTTTGCTCTTGTGAATCACCGGCGATTGAGGTGCATCGGCATCTTCATTATCAAAAGCCCTATATTGATACTTGTTTATTGCATATTTGCCGCCAACTCCGCCGTGTATTACCTTTTCGGTCAATTTACACCACCGTCTCTTCTGCTTCGCCTAGCTGGATAGCACCCTGCTCGACTAGTTTTTGTACGGCCTCGACGACTCTTCTTTGGGCGCCCTCTACCTCTTTTAGTTTGACTGCGCCAAGGAATTGGAGCTCTTCTAGTAGTGCCTCCGCCGCTTTTTTGGACATATTGGTCATTACCTTCTCTTTCATCTCTTCAGAAGCCGTTTTGAGCGCGAGAACAAGGTCTTTTTTGTCCACGCCTTTGAGGATTTCCTGAATTGCCTTGGAATCGAGCTTCGAGATATCCTCGAATGTAAACATCATATCTTTGATGGCGTTTGCAAGGCTTTCGTCCGCTTGCTCGATGTATGAAATCGTAGCTTTTGCATTTTTCTGAGATAGACGGTTGAAAATATCGGCAACCGCTCTCGGTCCGCCGACTTCGACTTTGTAAGATGTAAGGCTTTCTAGTTTGTTTTCTAGTATCGCCGAAACCCTTTTGATAATAGTCGGCGATATATCGCCAAGGTTTGCCATTCTCATAGCCACCTCTGCCCGCAGGTCGTCAGGGAAACGGCTAAGTGTCTCGGCTGCACCCGTCGCATCCATGTGAGCCAAAATAAGGGCGACGGTTTGTGGATGCTCATTGACGATAAAGTCGGCAAGCTGCTGCGGCTTGATTTTTGATAGAAACGCAAAATTTTGACCGCTTTGCATACTTTTTGCGAGCTTATCAAGAACTTTTTTTGCCTCTTCAGGTCCGAGGGCTTTGAATAGTATCTCTTTGGCATACTCCATACCGCCTGAAGAGATATATTGGTTTGACTGCATAATTGCGTGAAACTCTTCAAGTATTGCGGTGGCGACTTGCTTATCTACGGTAGAACTTCTAGCTATGTATTTAGATATTTGCGTAATGGCATCAATGCTCATATGAGAAAAGAGTTGCGCCGTAATATCTTCACCAAGCAAGTTTAGAAATATCGCAACCTTTTCCGACATCGAAAGTTCATCATATTGTGACTGGAGCTGCGGAGGTAGATTCATCTTATAACTCCTTCTTCATAGAGCCTATAGGGTTCTGCGCCGCTGTTTCATCAACAACTAGCGTTTCAAGAAGATTGGATATATCTTCCGTATGTTCCTCTGCGGCAGTTTTTATTTTTTCAAGCAATACGTCATACTTGAGAGACTCTTCGTTTAGCGGACCGGATATTCCAAGTTGCTGTTCAACACGTTTTCGCATCTCGGCAAGCTTGCCGTGAGTATCTTCAAGCTCTTCTTCATCAAATACAAACTCTTTAGGTTTTTGCATTGCTTCTTCGGTAGGAATTTCGAGCATCCTCTCCGCAAAAGGGGCAATAACCTTCTTGTATAAAACAAATAGCACAATCGCGGCTATGACGTATTTTAAAACGTTCGTAGCAGGGCCTATTATATAGCCATACTCTTCCATAGCACCTTTAATACCGCCCGCTTTACCGGCAGAACCAGGGTTAAATCTAAAGTTGGAGACGCTTACTTCATCCCCTCTTTTTTGCTCATAGCCTACAGCCTGCTTTACAAGGGCATTAATTTTATCAAGCTCGGCATTGTCTAAAGCTTTATATACAAGCTCTCCGCCTTTTTGTTCATCTACGACATATCTCCCGTCAACAACAACCGCAGCCGTAATCCTCTTGATGGTTGCATATTCCCCTTTGACATTTGAAACCGTCTTGGATATTTCATAGTTTGTGGTGCCAGTAGATTTGCTATATTTCTCCGTAGCATTGCCGCTCTCTATCCCCTGCACCGGACCGATGTTACTAACAGCTCCCGGTACGCCGCCGATTTCCGGCTGCTTAAACCCTTCTCTTTTCTCTTCGCTCGTCTGTTCGCTTCGCACTACGCTATTTGGGTCAAAACTCTCGCTCGTAGTCTCTTTTTTTGAAAAATCAAAATCAACGGTAATTTTTGCAACAACCCTATCGTTACCGCCTATCACCGGAGCTAGCATATTGGTTATTTTTTCTTCATACAGCTTCTCGAAATCTTTTTTGTATTTCATTTGCTGTTTGGCTGCTTCGCCTGCAACCGTATCTTCATCGTCGCTGCCCAGCAAATCACCGTTTTCATTGACTATTTTTACATTTTCCGGAGTCATTTTTGTCACACTTGCGGCAACCAAGTTTTTTACACCCATGATTTGCTTGGGGGTAAGAACCATATTCGGTTTTAGCGTAATTACCACGGAGCCGGTAGGAGGAGTATCTTTTTCGGCAAATAGCGACTCTTTCGGCCTTGCTATATGAACAACCGCTTTTTGTACGGCGCTAATACTCTCAACAGTCTTAGATAGTTCGCCCTCAAGGGCTCTATTGTATTTGACTTGCTGGTCAAAGTCGGTCGCACCGAACTCTTGCTTGTCAAACAGCTCAAAACCGACCCTTGAGTCCTTCGGTAGCCCCATCGCCGCAACATCAAGTCTAAGTTTATTTACTTTGTCTTCCGGCACCTCGATGACGCCGTCTCTTGGAATTCTATATGGAATTTTTTGCTTATCAAGTTCGGCTACTATCAGCCCCGCATCTTTTGGGGCTATGTTTTCAAACATCACCCTGTATCCGTCATCGGCTTTTTTACCGTTGACATTGAACACGACAAGGAACATCACAAGCGCAATTACAGCCACTAGTGTAGACGCTATAACTATCTTTTGCTTCGTATTGAGCTTTTTTAGAAGCTCGCTAATCTGCGATACTAGGGCTTGTATATCCATCTGTTAGCAGTAAACCTTTTTAAATTCGTCAAAAAACCTGTCGTTTTGTTCTTTTGTACCTATCGTGACCCTGATACCGTTGAGTGCATAGCTGGTCAAATCTCTCACGATAACACCTTTTCTTAAAAGCTTATCGGCAATCTCTTTTGAAGATTTCTCCTTGAAAAAGTAGGTAATAAAATTCGTGTAGCTATCTATTGTCTCAATCCCGTTAGCCGCGGCAAACTCTTCGTATCTTTTCATCTCGGAAAAGTTGAGGGCGATACTTTTTTCCACAAACTCTTCGTCTTTCAAGGCGGCCAGTGCAGCGCAAGCCGACAAATTCGCCACATTAAACGGAGGTCTAACCTTGTAAAACGCTTTTATAACGCTCTCTTTGCCGATACCGTAGCCGACCCTCATGCCGCCAAGCCCGTATGCCTTGGAGAATGTACCGAGATACACGGCATTTGGAAACTTCTCTATCAGCTCTTTTGGCTCTATCTTTACCGCATCGTCTTTGTATGCAGCATACTCCATGTACGCACAGTCGACGACAGCCAAAGTATCACTATCAATGTGCGAGAGAATATCGTAAACCTCGGCTCTCGTGATGCACTCGCCGAGCGGGTTATTTGGAACACAGATAAACACAATAGCGGGTCTCAATTTATCATAAGTTGTTTTAAATTGTTGGGTATTGTGAAGAAGTCCGTCAGTCCTCACTATCTGGGCTCCACACATCTTGGCGTATATCTCATACATTGCGAAAGTGACTTTGTTCATAAGGACGGTGTCACCCTCTTTTAGCTTCGCTTTTGTAGCAAACTCAAGCACTTGGTCGCTTCCCGCACCCATTATGATATTTTTGCTATCTACGCCAAATTTTGCAGATAAGGCGTCTTTGAGCTCAAAATAACTGTCATCTGGATACAGGCACATCTTTGTCGCAAAATCCCTCACCGCCTCTACCACTTTTGGTGAAGTGCCGTTTGGGTTCTCGTTGCTAGCTAGCTTAACTACATCTTTTGACTCTATACCAAACTCTCTAACCACAAGCTCTATCGGCTTGCCTGCTTCATATACTTTTAGATTTTCTAAATTTTCGTTAAATTGCATCATATTCCCTTTACGAAACTGCCGAGACATTTGATTTTATCTTCAAATCCCTCTAGCGCTTTTTGCACTTTTGCATCCTTGATATGTCCGTCAAAATCTATGTAAAAAATATAACTAAACCCCTCGTCTTTTGCCGGCCTAGACTCTATTTTTGATAGATTAATCCCTGCTTTTTCAAATGACGAGAGGAATTTCGCAAGAGCCCCGGGCGTATTGTCAAGATGTACCAAAACAGATGTTTTATCGTTACCGCTTACGGCATTTTCGAAGTCGCTGATAATTACAAATCTCGTTTCGTTGTGCGCATTGTCCTCTATGTGCTCGTACATGACCGGCAGATTATATAGTTTTGCCGCTATATGCGAACAAATCGCGGCGCTCGTCTCATCTTCGCTGGCAAGCTGCGCCGCTTTTGCAGTTGAGGCAATAGGGATTAGCTGTACGCCGTCCAGTCCACTCTCGCGCAAAAATTCGCCGCACTGACCGAATGCGACATCTTTTGAGTATATTTTTTTTATCTGCGATAGATGCGAAGCTCTTGACGCCAAAGAGTGGCTGATTTTCATAGACATCTCGGCGACTATCCGCAGATGGCTTTTGCCTAGAAGGTCGATAGATTCGCCGACTATTCCCTCTATATTATTTTCTATCGGGATAACGCCGTATTTTGCTTTTTTACTCTCAACCGCTCTAAATACGGAAGCTATCGTTGACATCGGCAAGTATTCGGATATTTGACCGAATCTGCTCTCCGCCGCCTGATGGGTAAATGTCCCCTTCGGCCCCAGATATGCCACCGTTTCAGGCTTTTCTATGTTGCGAGAAACGGCAAAAATTTCCAAAAATATCGCCTCAATAGCCTCCGGTGTGAGTGCCCCACCGCTCTGCAAACTCTGCTTTGAAAGCCTCGTTAGTATCTCTTTTTCTCTTTCGGGTCTATAAATGCTTTTGTCGTCGCTAGAGTGCTTGATTCGTCCAACCTCTTTTACAAGCTCCATTCGCTCATTAAGAAGCGCCAGCAGTTTGTCGTCGATAGCGTCTATCTTGATTCGTATTTCACCCAGTCCGCTCATGCACCTATCCTTATATCTGCTACGCTTTGGTATACGGCGTCTGGTAGCTCGCAGCTTTTGAGAAACGGAAGTATCTGTTCTTTTTTGTCATACTTGCCGCTCAGCACTAGCACCGTTTTCATCCCCATCTGTTTTGCCCCGATAAGGTCGCCTATCGCATCGTCGCTAATCACCGTCACCTCGTCCTTGCCTTTTGAGCCGAGCATCATTAGAGCCTTTTTATAAAAATCACTGCTCGGCTTGCCGACCGTTTTTGCCTTCACCCCAGTAGCAAACTCCAAAGCCTTTGATATGGCGCCAAGTCCCGGATATTTGCGTCCGTTTTTTGCGTATATCGCAGTGGCGTGCATCGCAATGAGCTTCGCCCCGTTTTGTATAGTCTCTACGGCTGTTGCCATATCATCGTAAGTTAGGTTTTCTTTGAGCGATATTACCAAAAAATCGGGGTTTTTACTAAAAACATACCCTTGTTCTTTAAGCGCTTCTATAAAATTATCATTACCTATCGCCGCTATCGTTTTGTTGCCGACATAGCTTTTTAGACACATAAGAGGGTCTATGTACGCCTTATCGTCAAAGCTAAAACCGAGCCCTCTAAGGTAGCTTTTGAACTCGTCCGATGAGAATTTTGTGTTATTGGTGATTAGCGTATACGGAATCTTTTTTTTGTTCAAATCGTCGATAAACTCTATCGCCCCCGGTATCGGCTCTCTTTTTTTATCGTCTATCAATGTTCCTTGGATATCTATCAGGTACAACTTTGCTCACTTATTTCAAAAAATCTTTTTCCAGAGCGATGAGGTCTTCAAAGCTCTCTCTTTTTCGTATTATTCTATGTTTACCGTCTTCCACTGCAATCTCAGCAGTTCTCGGGCGGCTATTGTAGTTTGAACTCATCGAAAAGCCGTATGAACCCGCACTTTTTATCACCACGAGGTCTCCGTGCGCCGTCTCGGCTATCTCTTCATCTTTGGCAAAAAAGTCACCGCTCTCACATACGGGACCCACTATGTCGGCTTTTGTTTTTATGGTATCTTTGCCGACAACTTCTACACCGTGAAATGCCTCGTATAAAGTAGGACGGATAAGGTCGTTCATTGCGCCGTCCACGATGACAAATCTTTTTTCTTTGCTGTATTTTTCGTATAGCACTTTTGTCAAGAAATATCCGCCGTTTGCCGTCATAAACCTACCAGGCTCGCATACGATGGTCACATCGGTTCCTGTCAGCGTGGAGAGGATTACCTGTGCATAATTGTATGGCGGTATCGTCTCCTCATTGTCGTACACAACACCAAGCCCGCCGCCCACATCGAAAAACTTGATATTTATCTTTAGAGCCAAAAGCGCTTTTAGCAATTCGGACACTTTTTGCGCCGCCTCATATATCGGCTCAAGGTCGGTTAGCTGGCTACCTATGTGAAAATGCACGCCGACCGGCTCCAGATGAGAGCTTTTTGCGGCATATGTGTACATTTTTTTTGCAACCTCTATATCTACGCCAAATTTATTTTCGGTAAGTCCAGTTGAGATATACGGGTGAGTTTTTGGGTCTATATCCGGATTGACGCGGATACTGATGCGGGCTTTTACATCCATCTCTCTTGCTATCATCTCGACACGAAGCATCTCCGCTTCACTCTCAAGATTGATAAACAAAATATCATGTTCAAGCGCCTCTTTTATCTCGTCGTCTCTTTTGCCCACACCGGAATAAATTATTTTATACTTTGGCACCCCTGCCATTAGCGCTCTTCTCACCTCGCCTATAGATACGCAATCGGCTCCTGCGCCAAGGTCGGCAAACAGTTTGATGACGCTTAGATTTGAGTTTGCTTTTACGGCGTAGCAAATAAGTGATTTTCTTGCCGCAAAAGCCTCTTTTAGCTCTTCATATCTGCTTTTCATATGGTCAAAATCATATACATATAGCGGTGTGCCGTATGTTGCGGCAAGTGTTGAAAAATCCATAATATCCTCTTTCGGTACAAAAAAATTGGTAAATTTATTACGAAATTATTACGAAAAACCGTTTAAACGGCTAGGGTTTTAGACCGTCGAAGTCGCCTTGTTTGTTTCTTTTTAGCGTGTCGTAAATTTTGAGTAGCGATATAAACAACGCCGTCACCGCAGGACCGAGGATAATCCCCCAAAAACCGTAAGTCGACATACCCGCCAAAATGGCAAAAAATATGAGTAGCGAGTTTGGTTTTGTCTGCGTTCGCACTAGATACCTGCTGATAAAGTCGATAATGACGGGCTTCACAAACGTATCGGCAACGACCGAAATAACGACTATGGTATACAAAGCCACTATAACCGCATTTGCAGTGTTGCCTATCGAAAACTCGTATATAGCCACAGGTACCCACATGATAGCACCTCCTATCACCGGAACGAGAGAGGCAAAGCTATATGCAATCCCCATAAAAAACGGGTCATACCCGAGATACCACGCCACAAGTGAAAAGAGAACGCCTTGGAATATCGCATTAAAAAGCGTAGAGTAAAGGACGACGCTCATCGTCTGCCCCATCTCGTCAAATATCATCTGACTATCTTCGCCTTTGAGCGGCAAAACACGCTTGAAAAACAGCAAAATTTGTTTGCCGTATAGGTTTGCAAAAAAGTAAAAAATCAAAATAAGGAGCATATTTGACAAAAATCTAAGACTTCCCTGTCCTACACGCTCAAGCATCTCAAAACCACGGCTGATGTAGTCCTCGTATCTGACCCCGTGAAGATAGTTGATTACCATATCTTTGTATTGAAGCGGGAGCATATCCAGCGTCTGAATGTTGAGAACAAAAAGATTTTTTATCCGCTCAAAAAACGCCATATCAACGCTTTGCAAAATCTCTGCAATTTTGAAAACGAAATAAACCATCGGAATAAGGACAAAAGCCGCAAGTAGCACGGTCAAAAAGAGCGAAGCAAGCATTGAACTATGAAATCTAAGCGTGAGCTTGTAGTTTGTCGCCGATGTGGCAATAGATAAGAGTCCCGCTATGACGATGTCCAGCAAAAACGAGTGATAAAGCACCCCTATCCAGTAGATGGCGATAATAAAAACAATGTGCAAAAAGTTAATAGGGCTAATCATTTATCTAATCCAGCTCAAATATGTTTTGGTTTTGCGTCCTCGGTCTACCAAGAGCGTCAAAAGTCTTGTGCGTCGCCATCCTGCCTCTGGCAGTCCTCTCCAAAAATCCGTTGGCAAGTAGGTAGGGCTCATATACATCCTCTATCGTGTCAGCATCTTCGCTGAGGGCGGCGGATAGCGTATTAAGCCCGATAGGTTTTCCGCCGGATTCTGCAAGCAAAGATAGGAGCTTCATATCCATCTCGTCAAAACCGTGCTCATTTACCCCTAGCTCGTCTAGCGCTTCTTTTGCCGTTTTTGGCGTTACCGTGTCTTCATTTTTGTAATCAGAAAAATCCCTCACTCTTTTGAGAAGTCTTAGGGCAATTCTAGGTGTACCTCTGGAGCGAGAGGCAATCTCAATGGCTGCTTTGCCGTCGCATGGCTTGCCGAGCTTCATCCCTGCATTTTGGACTATCCGCGATAGCTCAGAGTGATCATAAAACTGCATCCGAAAGTGCATCCCAAACCTATCTCTAAGAGGAGAAGAGAGCATCCCCGCCCTAGTCGTAGCCCCGATGAGGGTAAATCTAGGAATATCTATCTTGACCGTTTGCGCCGCAGGGCCGCTACCTATCACGATGTCAAGGCGAAAATCCTCCATCGCCGAATATAGCACCTCTTCGATAGCCGATGAGAGCCTGTGTATCTCATCGATAAAGAGCACATCGCCTTCGTTTAGGTTGGTCAGGATTGCCGCCAAATCACCGCTTTTTTCTATCATCGGTCCTGCCGTGACCTTCAGATTTGCCTCCATCCTTGTAGCTATGAGACCCGCCATCGTCGTCTTGCCAAGCCCGGGAGGGCCGAAAAATAGGGCATGATCTAGCGGCTCGGAGCGTTTTTTGGACGCTTCTATTGAGATATTGAGCACTTTTTTGATTTTTTCTTGCCCGATGTACTCATCCCATGCGGAGGGGCGTAGGCTTTTTTCAAGCTCGTTTTCAAACTCGAATTTTTCAACCTCTACGATTCGCTCCACTTAGTAGCTCTCTTTTTCGCTAGGAAATGAGCCGTTTTTGACATCGTTTGCAAATTTTTCAAAAGCGCTTTTGGCAAGCGTCGCCCCATCCAGATATTTTCGCACAAACTTAGGAGTAAACTCCTCAAAAAACCCTAGCATATCCGACCAGACAAGCACCTGTGCGTCACAGTCAGCTCCGGCGCCTATGCCGATAGTTGGAATAGAGATGGACTCCGTGATTTTTTTGGCAACATCGGATTTGACGCCCTCTATAACAATAACCGACGCTCCCGCCGCCTCAATCGCTTTTGCGTCTGCTATCAGCTTCTGCGCCTCTTCTTCGCTCTTGCCTTTGACTTTGTAGCCGCCCTCGGCTCTGGCAAATTGCGGCATCAGTCCTATGTGTCCGATGACCGCAACCTTGTTTTTGACTAGATGTTCGACGATGTCTGCTTTTTCCTCACCGCCCTCTATCTTGACATAGCACGCTTTGGTCTCTTTATACGCTCTAACCGCATTCTTTAGTGCGGTATCCTTGTCGGTGTCGGAGCCAAACGGCATATCAAAAATGATTTTTGCGTTTGGAGCGCCCATCCCGACCGCTTTTGTGTGATATATCATCTCATCCATGCCGATAGAAAGCGTATCGGCTTGCCCGCCAAAACTCATAGCTAGGCTATCGCCCACCAATATCATGTCCGCATAAGGAGCAATAAGCCTCGCAAACAGCGCATCATAAGCGGTAATAACGGTAAATTTTTTACCTTTTTGTAGTGCCAAGGTATATCCTAATTCAAGCTTTTCTCTTTAATTTTACCGTAAGAAACAAAAAAACTTTTTTTGCTAAAATGAAAATAAAAAAGGCAATTTTGTATGTTCGTAAAAGATATAAATTTCTCACTCTGGCTTGACTTTATCGAAAGAGACTACATCAAAAACGAGTTTAAAAAACTAATCAAAAACGGCGAAGTAAACGGTGCGACAAGCAATCCTGCAATTTTTAAAAATGCGATACTCACAAGTCCTGCTTACAAATCAAGGCTGGCAGAACTTGGCGGCAAAAGTGCGAAAGAGAAGTATGAGACGCTAGCAAAAGAAGACATCAAAGAGGCGGCTATAGCCCTAAGACCGCTATATGACAACGGTGATGACGGGTTTGTGAGCATCGAGATAGACCCATTTTTGTCTGCTTCCGTAGAAGATAGCGTGGCGGAAGGGGTAAGGCTTTTTGAAGAGATAAACGAACCAAATGTGATGATAAAAGTCCCTGCCACAAAAGAGGGGTATAAAGTCATAGAGGAGCTGGCAAAAAGAGAGATAAATGTCAACGCGACTTTGATATTTGGGCTGGAGCAGACGAGGGGCGTGATGGATGCTATCAAAGCAAGCGGGGCAAAAAAAGCGAAGTTCGTCGTGTCTGTATTTGTAAGCCGTTTTGATAGACTCCTAAATCCGTCTCTTACGGCAGAACTTCAAAACAAAGTCGGCGTGATGGGAGCTGCGGCGCACTACAATCTAGTAGAGAGCTATGGGCTACCGAATGTAAAAACGCTTTTTGCAAGCACGGGCGTTAAAGGCGGAGACCTTGAGGCGCACTATTATGTGGATGAACTAATCGGTGCAAACTCTATTAACACCGCTCCGCTTGATACGGTAGCGGCGGCAATGGCAAATAGTGCAAAAACAGCCAAACTTCCGATAGCACAGAGTGAAATAGATACTTTTTTTGAAAAATTAAAAGACGAAAATATTAATTTTGAAAAAATATGCAACGAGCTTTTGGCGGACGGACTAAAACAGTTTGAGGCTGCGTTCAAAGAGATATTAGACGAATTAGCGTAGGAGCAAACGATGGAACAACCGCAAAACTCTCAATTTGACGACAAACAGATACCGATACTAAAAACATATCTAAATAAACTAATAGAGCTAGGCGGGAGCGACCTCCACTTAAAAGCGCTCGGTAGACCTTATGCAAGAGTTCAGGGCGAGATGAACGCCATAAGCGATGATGTGCTCGGTAGAGACGAGATGATGACTCTAGCCAAAGAGATGTTGCGCGGTAGGTTTACGGAGTTTGTGCAAAGCAAAGAGATAGACCTTACATTCAGACTAAGCGATGATTACCGCTTTAGGGTCAATATGTTTTTCCAAAAAGACGGCGTCGGAATGGTATTTAGAACAATTCCAGTCAAAATCCTAACGGTCGAAGACCTCAAACTTCCGGAGAGCGTAAAAGGATTTAAGGATGTTGAGAGAGGACTAGTACTCGTAACAGGGGTAACCGGAAGCGGTAAATCTACAACGCTTGCCGCCATCATCGATATGATAAACTCGCACAAAAAAAAGCATATCATAACCATAGAAGACCCTATAGAGTTCATTCACAAAGATAAGCTATCAATACTAAATCAAAGAAGCATCGGTGAGGATAGCCTCTCTTTCGGCAATGCGCTCAGAAGCGCACTTCGTGAAGACCCCGATGTCATACTTGTCGGTGAGATGAGGGACCTTGAAACGGTAGAGATTGCCCTGCATGCCGCAGAGACCGGACACCTCGTACTTTCCACGCTACATACAGCAGACACAAAAGAAACCGTCAACAGAATAGTAGGGATGTTCCCGACAAACGAACAAAACCGTATCAGAGGGGCGCTTTCTAGCGTACTTCACGGTGTGCTATCACAAAGGCTCGTGAGAACAAAAGAGGGCAAAAGAAGAGCCGCGGTAGAAATACTGCTCAAAACACCTAGAATTGCGGACATGATAAGAGAAAACCGTGACGGCGAAATCAAAGATGCTTTGGCGGAGGGGAAGGAGATATACGGCACGCAAACGTTTGACCAGGCACTTTTAGATTTGTACTACGAAGATGCAATCAGTGAGGATGAGGCAATCAGAAATGCAACAAGCCCGGACAACCTCAAACTCACCATTCACGGCGTCAGCGGCGTAGGCGAAAAAGCCAGGGGCAACAAATTGGATAGCGAAAAAGAAGAGTTGCAAATAAAACTAAAAATTTAAAGTAGGGCTTATCTTAAATCTTGTATAATTTCAGCCCATTTTTATTTTTAAGGAAAACACAATGCTAGAAGGCATACTTAGAGAGAGTATCGACAAGCAAACAGTAAAAAGCTTGAGACGAGATGGTTATCTAATCGCTAATATCTACGGTAGAGGCGCTGAAAATACCCATTGTGCGTTCAAAAAAACTGAATTTACAAAATTCGTAAAAACAAAACCGTCTTTGAAATTCAAAGTAAAAGTCGGCGGTAAAGAACACGAAGTAATTATTCAAGATTACCAAAAAGACCCGGTAACTAACGACCTACTTCACGTAGACCTTAGAATCCTAAACTACGGTGAAGCTTCAATATTCCTAGTGCCTGTAAAAACAACCGGAACACCTATCGGTCTTAAAAACAAAGGCGTTTTGATTATGAGCAAAAGAAGAATCAAGGTTAAATGTAAACCTGAAAATCTTCCTGAAGCAATAACTGTTGACGTATCTGGTCTTGATGTAGGTAACACGGTACTTGTAAGAGAACTTCCTGCACTTGAAGGCGTAACCGTAAGACACCCTGGTTCTGACGCTGTCGTAGGCGTTATGAAGGCCAAATAATAAGCTTTGTGGCTAATAGTCGGACTGGGAAATCCCGGAAATAAATATCTCCACAATCGTCATAATGCCGGCTTTATGGCGATTGATAAACTACTAAACAAACTATCGACAACCAACTTAACAAAAAAAGATTTCAAAGGCGAGCTTTGGCGAGCGGGAAATATATATTTGCTAAAACCCACAACCTTTATGAATCTCTCGGGCGAGAGCGTCGAAGCGGTCAAAAACTATTTTAAAATAGAAAATGTCATAGTAATCCACGATGAAATCGAGCTGCCAATAGGGGCGATAAGGTTCAAAAAGGGTGGTGGACACGCAGGACACAACGGTCTTCGTTCAATCGACAAACACATCGGCTCGGACTATTATAGGGCAAGAGTCGGAATAGGCAAGCCCGAACACAAAGGCCAGGTTGCCGATTATTGTCTAAACGACTTTACAAAAGAGCAAAAAGCTATAATTGAAGAGATATTAGATATTGCGGCGGATGCTTCGCTGGAGCTTACAAAAAGCGATTTGGCATCGGTATGCGGCAAATTTACCAAAAATCCAAAAGCGGCGGAATAGATGAGTCTTATCAAAACATATCTCGCAAAACTATACGCTAAAAACTTTTTGATTACACTTCTCGGTCTTGAGCTATTTTTTCTATTGATAGACTTTTTGCAAAACCAAAAAAACATCCCGTCTTCGGCAAACCTCATAATTCTTTATTTTTACTACCAATCATTTGCAGCTCTGAAGGTAACACTTGCTTTGTCACTTGTTTTTGGGGCGCTTTGGAGTTTTTTGTATCTTGTAAAAAGCAATGAGTTGACTGCGATAGAGAGCGTAGGGGTGTCAAAAAAAGAGGCTTTGAAGCCTTTTTTCATGATATCTCTTGCGGTTGCCGTCATGTATATAATGCTAGGTTTTACAAAAGTCGGATACTACTACGACGATGCGCAAGCAATTTTGCAAAAAAAAGACTCAAAAGAGCGCTCGGAAGACCTTTTTTTCAGATACAAAGATGAATTCATCTATATAAAAGAGATAGAGCCGCTCTCGAGAAGCGCAAAAAACATACAAATCATAGGGGTCGACGGCAATAACGTCAAATACTCCATCAAAGCAAAAGAGGCCGTATTTGAAGATGACGGCTGGGAATTAAAAAACGCCGAAACCATGACAATAAATGAACAAAGCGAACCCCATATAGTACGCAAAACAGAGGAAAAGCTAAAAACGCTAGAGGGCTTTAAGCCAAAAATTTTGGATAACATCTCCCAAAGCGGCGAGGGGCTAAATATCATCGACGCTATAAAGGCCCTTTGGCTCCTCAAAGACCAACGGCTTAGCCTAGACAAAATCAAATCCGCACTTTTTAGCGCGATATCGTTGCCGCTTTTTGCTCCATTTTTTATCATGATACTAGGCTACCACACCCCTATCGCCTCCAGAAGCTTTATGCAGGCAAAATTTGCCGCTTTTTGGATATTTTCTACCCTTATAGGATGGGGCGTGCTAATGGCGCTATCAAAACTATCTTTTTACGGCTCCGCAGGTTCATATGCTACCGTTTTTGCCATTGTGGGCATCGGCATTTATGCCCGCTATTTATTTAGGCGGCTTGCGTGAAAACACTCCTATCAAAAATAGCGTATGCTTTTTTGATGTTGTTACTTATCTCCGCCGTCTCTTTCGTCGCCGTCAAAGCCGCGCCCAATAATTTTCTCGCCGCCGGAGAGCTAAACCCAAATATCACCGAAGAGTCGATAAAGACGCTAAAAGAGGTATATGGGCTAGACAAACCGCCGCTAGAGCAGTATATCGGCTGGGTAAAGAGCATGGCGTCTTTGGAGTTTGGCATCTCTTTTTCTACCGGCAAAAGCGTAAAAGACGAGATACTCTCCCGCCTACCAATCACCCTGGCTATCAATCTCGTCTCAATGTTTTTTATATTTATTTTTGGAATTTGGCTCGGTATCTACGCCGCCCTGAGACAGTCGCAAAGAGCTGATAAAATCGCAACTACGTCGTCACTCGTGAGCTTTGCTATGCCGTCATTTTATCTGGCTCTTTTGTTTATTATGTTTTTTTCACTCTATCTTAGCTGGTTCCCGATATCGGGCGTATCATCGGTTACCAAAGAGGAGGCGGGAGCGCTAGGCTACTATGCCGATATGTCACATCATCTGTTTTTGCCGATAGCCGTCATAGTCATCACCTCTTTTGGCTCTTTGGCACTGTATATCAGGTCGTTAACGGTTGAAATACTAAAAAGCGATTATGTGTTTTTTGCCGTCTCAAGGGGCGTTAACCGCACAAAGCTAATAACTCTCTACATACTGCCAAACCTTCTAAATCCGATAGTAACGATGCTTGGTCTATCCCTTCCCGGGATCATAGGCGGTAGCGTCATACTAGAGAGTATATTTGCCATCAACGGCATGGGGCTTTTCTTTTACCAAAGCGTAATTAGCAGGGATTATCCGGTTATTTTGGGGGTTACTATGATAGGGGCGTTCTTGACGCTTCTTGGCAACATCTTAGCCGATGTCGCCGTAATGAAGCTAAATCCTTTTGCAAAGAGGGGGTGATATGTGATAAAGCTACTATTTTCTGCTGTATTTATTTTTGCCACCATCTCAATAAAGGCAAATGAGTTAGATACAAAATTTAATCTGTTTTTGGACAACTACATCGAAAGTATAGAATTTCAAAGGCAACATACAAAAATACCGCTTGAAAAGTTAACCATTGACCCAGCGGCAGAGCCTGAACCAAAAACAATAGAATCTGTCTTAGCGCAAAATAAGGTTGTTTTTCCGCTTATTCAGAGCAAAAAAGAACAGCTTAAAAACGGTCTTAAATTTAAGATTATGGAGCTAACCAGCAATGATGCCAAGGCTTTTTTATTCAAAGAAGACACAGGCTGGCAGGTGTTATATATATTTAAAAAATTTGGCAATACTTGGCAGCTTGTACGAATTGAAGACCATTCTCTCTAGTTTTGTCGGCGGACGAAAATCGCCCACTTTATCTGACTGCTTTTAACTAAACAACGCTTCAAGAGCAGCTTTGGAAGATACCGTTTTTACCTCTTCGCCTTTTGTATCGACGCTAGCTCCGGCTTCGCCGCCTTCTTCTATCAGCTCTATCTCAAATCCGGTAAGCATAGAGGCAAGTCTGATGTTGATACCCGCTTTACCTATCGCTTTTGATTTTTGACCTTCAAATACGCTTACTATCGCTTTTTCACCTTTGATAACGACGCTTTTGACCGCCGCAGGGCTCATAGCGCGAGAGACAAATAGCTCAGGTACATCAGAGTACTCGATGACATCTATATTTTCATTTTTTAGCTCTTTTGAAACGGCGTTGATACGAACACCTTTTACGCCGACTGCCGTACCTATCGGGTCTACTCTCGGGCTATTGGAAAGTAGCGCTAGCTTCGCTCTCTCGCCAGGGATTCTTGCGCATTTTTTGATTTCTATGATACCGTCACTTATTTCAGGCACCTCTAACGACATCAGCTCTTCTAAGAATTTTGGGCTTGTACGGGTAAGCTCCAGCCCTATTCCTCTTTTTGAGTTCGTATTTATCGTTTTGAGGACTGCTTTTACGACATTTCCAACTTTGAAATTTTCGCCTTTTATACGATTTTTTCTAGGCATCAAAGCTCTGATTTCGTCTATCTCTATAAAAGTATTGCCCTCGGTATCGACACGGACAACCTGTCCCGATACTATTTTACCCTCTTTTTTGGAGTATTTTTTGTAGATTTCATTCTCTATCAGCTTTTGAATTTCGTTTTCAAGCTCTCTATGCATGATATTTACGAAATTTCTGCCGTAATCTTCCATATTGATGTCATATCTCAGCTCATCACCTATGTCTAGGCCATCATCAATAGTCTTTGCCTCTGTAACGTCTATATAATTTCTCTCATCCTCTACTCTTGGGTCATCGTCTGCCACGATAATCACTTTTTGATAGAGTCTTGTTTTTCTTTTGTCGTCATCAAAATCAACGTCAAACATCAGCTCTTCGCCTATTACTTTTGCGGCGCTTCTTATAAGGGCTACCTTAATCGCCTCTTTTACGTCTTTTGGGTTGATGCTTTTTTCATACGCTATGGAGTCTGCAATATCAAGTATTTTTTCCAAAGAGCTTTCCTTTTGATTACTTTTTTTGACAAAAACAGAAAAAATTTCATGGATTTTTTGTTTTTTTGAAGACAAAAATATTACTTAAAACAAGCTTTAAATCACATTAAGCTTTAAGTATTTTTTGGATATAATCGCCTCGGTTTTTATACACGAATTTCAAGGAAATGACGATGCAACTTAAGCTCGCAAGGGAAGATCTAAACTCTAACCCAAAATCAATAACAGTAGAAAAATTACTAGAAGAGGTCGCTGCAAAAAGACCTTGCATATACTATTTTGACAAATCAAACTCCCACAAAGACCTAATCGCCCTTGTGGAAAAAGTTGAAAAAATCAGCGCAAGCATATACCTCAGAGAGGTAAAATACGGCCTTGACGAACAAGATTATATGTATGAGGTACATATCATTTAATGTCCCAAAAACTACTCTACATAGAGACGTTGGGATGTGCGATGAATGTTCGGGATTCCGAGCATATCATCGCAGAACTAACCGAAAAAGATAACTACGCGCTCACAACCTCCCCAAAAGAAGCAGACCTAATCATTATCAATACCTGCTCGGTACGAGAAAAACCTGTTCAAAAACTATTTAGCGAAATAGGCGCTTACAAAAAAATAAAAAAAGAAGGTGCCAAGATAGGGGTTTGCGGCTGCACCGCAAGCCACCTCGGAGACGAAATAATCAAAAAAGCTCCGGCCGTCAGCTTCGTAGTCGGCGCAAGAAACGTATCAAAAATCAAAAATGCCATAGATACAAACGGCTTTGTTGCCACGAATATAGACTACGACGACACCTCTTATCAATTCGGCGAATACAGAAATGACGGATTTAGGGCGCTTATCAATATCTCAATCGGTTGTGACAAGGAGTGCAGCTACTGCATAGTGCCGCACACCAGAGGAGATGAGGTATCCGTACCTATGGAGCTTATCATAAATGAGGCGACAAAAGCTGCCGCAAAAGGGGCAAAAGAGCTAATACTCCTGGGACAAAATGTCAACAACTACGGTAAAAACTTCAAAGACAAATCTATCAACTTTACGAGACTCCTTCGAGAGGTAAGTAGGGTTGAGGGGATAGAGCGAATTCGTTTTACATCGCCTCATCCATTGCACGCAGACGACGAATTCATAGAAGAGTTCGCCAAAAACCCTAAAATCTGCAAAAATATGCACTTTCCGCTTCAGGCCGGAAGCTCCAAGGTGCTAAAAGATATGAGACGAGGGTACACAAAAGAGTGGTTTCTCACAAAGGCCGCAAAAATCAGGGAGCTATGTCCAGATGCGACCATTAGCACCGATGTCATAGTCGGCTTTCCCGGGGAGAGCGATGAAGACTTCATGGATACGATGGATGTACTCAAAGAGGTCGGCTTTGAGGCGATGTTTTCCTTTGCGTACTCACCTAGACCGCTCACGAAGGCAGCTGACATGCCCGAGCAAATAGATGACGAAATCAAAAAAATGAGACTTTTGATGCTCCAAAGCGCACAACTCAAAATCCAAGAAGAGGCACACAAAAGACAAGTCGGTAAAACCGAAAAAGTACTAGTAGAGGGCAAAGACGGCAATATCTATTTTGGTAAGACAGGTGCGAATTTTGGCGTAAAATTTGAGAGCGATGATGAGCTAATGGGGCAAATCGTAGAGGTCAAAATCACGAGTGCCGGCAGACATGCGCTAGGCGGTACCCTTGTCTAAAGAGCAAAAAAGAAAAATCGTAGCTTTTTTGCTCCCACCTATCGCAAACCTATTAATACGTCTCATATATCTCACCTGCAAAAAAGAGTTCAAACTCGCAAGTAGCTACCCCTCGGAGCCTTTTATCGTAGCTTTTTGGCACGGCGAGCTACTCATGCAGCCGTTTTTGTACAAAAAATTTAGAGGCCGCCACAAAATATCGGTAATGATAAGCGAGCACTTCGACGGTGAGATAATAGCCCGCATCATCTCCTTTTTCGGATTTTCCACGGTACGAGGCTCTAGCTCAAAAGGCGGCGCGAGAGTCCTCATAGAGGCCATCAAAACACTAAAAGATGGAGAGGATATAGCAATAACCCCCGACGGCCCTCGCGGCCCTAGACACTCTGTGGCTGACGGCATAGTGGCTCTAGCTCAAAAAACAAATTCAAAAATAGTCGTTTTCAACTATCAAGCGACAAATTTTTGGCAGTTAAAAAGCTGGGATAAGTTTGTCGTTCCAAAACCCTTTTCAAAAATAACTTTTTTTGCCGATAAGGTACTAGACATTTCGCAGATGAACGGCGAAGAGGCAAAAGAGTTTATAAAAGGGCAGATGTTAATAAATGCTGTCAAGTGACGAGATAAAAGATTTTTTAGGTTTTTTGGCAAATATCAGAAAATACAGCGACGCCACCGTGTCAACATACGAACAAGTATTACTTGAGGCGGCGGACAAAGTAGAGATATATGACGAAAAAGACAAGATTGTCTACGACATCATGGCTTACCGTGTCGCCATCTCAAAGCTCGCCAAAAAAACGATAGCCAAAAAAATATCAGTTTTGCGCTCTTTTTTTGAGTACAAACGCTCAATGGGGGCAAAAATAATCACAAGGGGCGACGAGCAAATCAAAACCCCAAAAAGTCTCCCAAAACCGATACATAGAGAGCTGATACAAAAGGCTTTGGACGGCTGCGTATCTACGGATGAAAAACTCCTTGTCGTCATGCTATATTCTCTAGGTCTTCGTATATCGGAACTTGAACATATGAGAATATCCGACATAGGCAAAGAGTGGGTCAAGGTGGTAGAGGGCAAAGGCGGCAAAGACAGAATGATACCTCTGTTGCCGGAGGTGGCGGCAATACTGGACACCCATTTGAGAACGGCACAAAATAAATGTTTTATATTTGAAGATAAAGCTCAGCCGTTAAGCCAAAATTGTCTAAGATATAAGTTATCTAAAATTTTTGAGAGAGTCGGAATCAAGGCTACGCCGCATCAACTAAGACACTCTTTTGCCTCGGATTTAATAAACAAGGGAGCGAGAATAGTGGACGTATCTGAGCTGCTTGGACACAAAGAAGTGACGACAACCCAGATATACACTAAACTAAGTATGAATAAAAAATTATTTTCATATCTTGATGCCCACCCTATGTGTAAAGAGTAGACGGTGTTCGGCGGACTAATCAAAAAATTTGTAAATACGGCATACATATCAATAATTAAAGACGGCGATAGTTGTGACGTATGCGTAAAAGTCTACAAAAATAAAAACGAAATATCATCTGAAAGCAAAAGGTTTTCTCTAGACACAAGGGAATCGTCAAAGCTCTTGTATGAGTTTATAGCCCACAAGTACGGCAAATACAAAATAGTTTACTCCTCATCACTCATAAACTCAATAAATCAGGGCGGTGTTCCAGGGTGTGATAAAAAGAATTTTCAAAAATATGAGATAGATACGACAAACGCAAGCGTAATATGCATAGATAAAAGCTGGTCTATTTTTGCCAGTAATTACGACATAGAAAATACGAAAAAAGAGTATGAAGAACTCGGCGGACTTGATTTTTTATTCTCTTCTTTGGTGGTTTTGAAAAGATTTTTTAACGATGAACTTGACAACACCGCAACGCTATGCCTGCTAAAACAAAAAACTTCTGCAACAATAGCGGTACTCACAAAAGATAAGCTACTTTTTAGCGGCTACACCATACTCAAAAGCGAAGCTCAAGAAGATAGCGAAGAGGACAAAAAAGAGGACAAAATATTCGATGAAGAGGGCTTGGATGAAGACAGGCTCGTAGACCTTGACGACATAGCGCTAGAGCTAAAAGACGGCGGCGATTTAGAGTTTGAATCAATGATGGAGGATAATAGCGGCAGTGCGACAGCCAGCATAGAATCGCTCGGAAGCGATTTGCACATTTTGGAGTTTGTCAAGAATGCAATGACCCAATTTTATAAAAGTGAAATATACGAGTCGGCTTTTATAGAGAAAATATCGATAGCCGATCCTTATTTTGACTCGCCTGATATCAAAAATTTACTAGAAAATGAACTTATGCTTCCGGTTACGCACAAAAAAATAGAGCTTTGCAGCATAGTTGCCGGCCTAGCGGTTGAAGAGGTGCTATTCTAATGGCACTATTTAGAACAAAAACGAGTTTTATTAAACCTAGACCGAAAAGCATCCTAAAAAGAGATACGAAATTTTGGCTTCTGTTTATTTTTATATCGACTTCCATTTTAATGTCGCTTTATGGCGCACTAGAATTTGAGATAGCCAACACAAAAGAAAAAACAAAAAAAGCTACTTTGGATAGAAAGTTCTTGAGCGCAGAGGCGGTCAGACTCAAATCAAACCATGAAACGCTCAAAGAAGAGCTAGCATTTGCCATAGAAATCAAGACGTCAAATACGCTACTCAAAGACAATATATCAAATCTATTTGCGATTATCCCTGACCAAGTGACGCTCACAAAAATAGAAGTTTCACATGATTGTCTGGTGCTGTACGGCAATACACCGTCAAAAGAGCTTTATAATCTTCATCTTACACCTGCCTTGAAGTCTATATTTACGACAAGTGAAACATCTTTCAAAAGAAATTCAGACGGAGGTATGAAGTTTATATCCGTAAATAAACTTGAAAGCGAGAAGGTTGAAAATGACGGACACTAAGAAATTTGACCTCGCTAAAGCCTTAACTTTTTTACTTGTATTTACCGCAATATGCGTCATATCTCTAACCACGATGCTGGTGCCGTCAATCAGGGACTATAAAAAACAAAACGACATATACAAAATCGAGTACTCGCTATACTTAAAAGCAAAAGAGAGGCACGACGAAGAGAGCGCAAAACTGCAAAATCTTAAAACCGCAAACTCTAAAATAATAGCGGCTCTCGGTAGAAAAACGGACGAAACATCTTTGCTACAGGTAGCCAAAAACCACTTTGCAAAGACGGATATCAAAAAAATAGGTGCCCTCCAAAAAGAAGGCGGTTTTTTCTATGAAGACTACAATGTAACTTCAGCCTTTAAAACGCCAAAAGAGATATTCGGTTTTTTGAAGTCAATAAGCGAAGAAAATGCGGTAGTTAAAGTACAAACACCGCTCGTTATGGCAGGAAATGACGGCGGATTGATATCAAACTTTGCCCTGAGAGTCTACTATATGGATACCCCAAAAGAGGCTAAAGGAGAGAAAACGACTCCTCCAGCAAAACCGCAAGAGAGCGGACATCAAGCCCACTAGCAAATAAATACCCTCTATTTTTGGGCGGTATATTAAGCCGTCTGCACATATCTTTAAATTTTTCATCCATATGCACTTTGATAAAGGGCGAAATAAAAATAAGCCCATTCCTGTTTTTCGATACCGCAAAATTGGCACCTACGACGGCGTCGTAATTTTTTAAAATTTCAGCCCTTTGATGTTCCGATATCAAATATCCCAATTTTTTCAATGCTAACGCTATATTTGAGCCGTCGACTACCTCGCCGGTTGAGCGAAAAACAATAAGTGAATCCTGCTCAAAAAAATCCTGCCGAAAAAGAGAAGCCTGCGACTCTAAAATATCAAAACTACGCCTAATACCGCTTTCGTATTTTTGGACAAAAGGCATTGCAAACTCAGCCCTTATGGCATTGCGTTCGTATTTTTTATCTTCATTACTAGAGTCCTCGAAATACTTGATATTTGAGGATTCGAGATAGTCATGGATAGTTTTGCGGGCGGTTTTGAACAGCGGTTTTACAACGGTATATCCAGCCTTTTTTTGTACGCTCTTACTCCCACTCCCAATAAGCTCGGTAATCCCTGCGCCCTTTGCAAGCCTCATCAAAAACCACTCAAGGCGGTCGTTTAGCTGATGTGCCGTCAGTAGATTATCATAGCCGTATTCCGTAATTATTTGCTCAAAAAACTCGTATCGTATCCGTCTAGCCTCGGCCTCAAAGTTTTTTTTGGGAGCCTCTACGGAAACGGTAAAACACTTTTTGCTATATTTTTTGCCCAACTCTTTTGCATATCCCTCTTCATCTTTGGAGGAATCTCTCGTGTTGTAATTTACAAGTGCAATATCAAAATCCACGCCCGCCTCAAGCAATAAAAAAAACAGAGCCGAAGAGTCGACACCGCCTGAAAACGCAAGCAGATTTTTTTTACCCACTAGCGCTTCAAGCGAAGCACTGTCAAGCAACGCCGTCGATTCTTGCAATTACTTTATCCTTTGCGACGCCAGTTGCAGTCATCTTGTAGAGCTTGCCGACCTCCGGATTTTCTACCTCGCTTTCGTTTACGAGTATTTCTCCGTCGATTTCGGGAGTCCAAATTTTCTTTTTGGCACGAAACAGATATTCATGCTCATCACTCACGCCCTCAAAAACCGCTTCAAAGCTAGAGTCTACTTGGCTTTTCGCTTTTTTTGCCATCTTTTTGGCTATCACTTTTTTGATGGCAGTAAGTCTTTTTGAGACGGTTTTTTTGTCAACCTTTTCAGCCATATCATACGCCGCCGTACCCTCTTCATCGGAGTATTCAAACACCGTTACGGCGTCAAAATCAAACTCTTCAATGAATGAGAGCATCTGCGCAAAATCTTCGTCATTCTCGCCCGGGTGTCCGACTATTACCGATGTTCGCACAAAACTATTCGGCACCGCTCTCATTTTTTCAAGCAGTTTTACCGTTTTTTCTTTGCCCACCCCTCTTTTCATGAGCTTTAACATCTTATCCGAGATGTGTTGCACCGGCATATCAAAGTAGTTTACGAATTTTTTGGCGTTTGCAATTGCGCTTATCAGCTTTTCATCGGTCGTGGACGGATAGAGATATAACACTCTCGCATAAAAATCGCCATCAAGCACATCTATTTTTTTGACAAGCTCAGCAAGCCCGTCTTTCTCGCCCTTATCTCTCATGTAAGAAGAGCTATCTTGCGCAATAAGGCTAAAATCAAAATATCCTTTTTTGTTTAGCGAAGCTATCTCTTTTAGTATCGATTCCTGCGAGCGGGAAAAAAGTTTGCCTTTGAACGATGGAATAGCGCAAAAACTACATGTTTGATTGCACCCTTCCGCCATTTTGATATAAGCGTGGTAGTTTGAGTTAATCACCACCCTATCCTCTTCATCTATGAGAAAAGTTCCATCGGTAAATTCGCTTTTTTTGCCATCTATCAGCTCGTCTATCTTTGCATAGTCTGCCACGCCCGTGAAAATATCTACCTCTGTTAGCTCTTTTTGGAGCTCGTCTTTGTATCTCTCGGAGAGACAACCCGCCATTACGAGTTTTGAACCCTCTTTTCTCCCGCCGTGAAGTGAAAGTACGGTATTGATACTCTCTTGTTTTGCGGCATCTATAAACCCGCAGGTATTGACGATAATGGCATCCGCTTCGCTAGAGTCACTGGTCATCTCATAGTTTTTTAGCTTGCCCAGCATTACCTCGCTGTCAACTTGGTTTTTCGAGCACCCGAGGCTCACCATAAAAAGTTTCTTTTTTGTCTTCATATTAAATCCAAATATTATCTATAAGTCTTGTCGTGCCAACCTTTGCCGCCACTAGCACGATAGAGTTTTTGAGCTCTATTTTGTTTTGTTTTTTTAAATTTCTATCGCAAAAAGCTATATACTCCACGTCTAGCCCAGCAAGCTCCTCTCTCATTTTTGCCTCTATTCTTGTCGTATCAAGCTCACCGGCCCCGACAGCCGTACCTGCCGCAAAAAGAGATTTTGAGATAGCCAGAGAGGCCTTTTTTTGCCCTTCATCCAGATATACATTTCGGCTACTCATTGCAAGCCCCTCTTTTTCCCTGACTATTGGGCACTCTATTATCTCTACATCCATAAAATACCTGTCTGCCATTTGCTTGATAAGTATTAGCTGTTGCGCATCTTTTTGTCCAAAATATGCTTTTGTAGCACTCGAGACATTCAGCAGTTTCATCACGACAGTCAAAACTCCATCAAAATGCCCGGGGCGCACAAACCCCTCAAGCACGTATCCGGCATTTTTTGGAGCTTTGATACTAGGCTCATCGTCATCATACATCTCGCCCTCGGTCGGCAAAAATAGTGCGTCCACCCCGGCAAGCTCACATAGCTTTATATCCGCCTCAATTCGCCTAGGATATTTGGACAAATCCTCGCCGGCCAAAAACTGCGCAGGATTGACAAAAATCGAAACCACGCAAAAATTGTTTTCGTTTTTTGCTTGTCTGACAAGCGACATATGCCCGTCATGCAAAGCTCCCATCGTAGGTACAAATCCTATGGTTCCTTGTAGGTTTTTTGTGTAGTTTTTAAATTCTTTTGCGCTCTCAAAAATTTTCAATTTAAAGCCTTGTTCCTCTATAATGAGCGGTTAATCTGGATAAAAATTATACAATAATAAAGAGGAAATCTTGGACGCGTACGAATACTCCGAACTCATTAAAACACTAGAATCAAAACTTTCAAACATAGTAGCCCTGATAAAGCCCGATGAAGTAGCCGCAAAACTAAAAGAGATAGAAGCTGCCGAACAAGAAGAGTCTTTTTGGCTGGATGCCGCAAAAGCTTCGGAAGTTCAAAAACAAAAATCAAAACTAAGCTCTCTATTTACAAAATATCAAGACGTAAGAGGCTCGTTAACCGACTCAAAAGAGCTTTTTGAAATAGCAAACTCCGAAAACGACAATGACACGGTAGAGATGCTTTTTGCCGAAGCACCTGAGCTTGAGCGAAAAATCAAAAAAATGGAAATAGAGGTGATGCTAAGCGGGGAAAACGACGGCAGAAACGCTATCGTATCCATCCACCCGGGAGCGGGCGGCACGGAGTCTAACGACTGGGCTTCAATGCTGTATCGTATGTATATCAGATGGGCGGAGCGCAAAGGATTTAAAGCTGAAATTATGGACTACCAAGAGGGTGAAGAAGCCGGCATCAAGGACGCCACGGTACTGATAAGCGGCGAAAATGCATACGGGTACCTCAAGGCCGAAAACGGCATACATAGACTTGTGAGAATATCTCCGTACGACTCAAATGCCAGACGACATACATCTTTTAGCTCGGTACTCGTATCTCCGGAAATAGACGACGACATAGAGATAGATATCGACGAAAAAGATATCAGAATAGACTACTATAGAGCCTCAGGAGCGGGCGGTCAGCACGTCAATAAGACCGATTCCGCGGTCAGAATCACACACATACCGACAAACATAGTCGTACAATGCCAAAACGACAGAAGCCAACACAAAAACAAAGATAAAGCGTTTAAAATGCTCAAATCAAGACTTTACGAGCTTGAACTTGAAAAAAGAGAGGCGGAACTAGCTGGGGTTGAAAAAAGCAACATAGGCTGGGGGAGTCAAATAAGAAGCTACGTTCTAGCCCCGTATCAACAAGTCAAGGACACGAGAAGCGAGCAGGCGTATTCAAACGTGTTTGAGATACTTGACGGCGATTTGGACGATGTAATTGAAGACGTATTGGTGGCGCTTAGAAAATAAAATTGTAAAAATTATGCTTTTTAAGACAAATATGTCACAAATATCACAAATACAAGCTAAAATAAACGCATAAATTCAAAACAAGTTTGACAAGGAATTTTCGGATGCTGAAAACGATTCACTCAAAAATTATTAGCGCAATGATTGTCGGCCTCATAATGGGCGGTATAGGAATAATTCTTTTCATGAGCGCCAACTCACAAGACCTTGCCAACAAAACATCACAAAAATCACTACAAATGCTGAGCGAATCCATATTTCAAACACTCAGAGTCAGTATGTCTATGGGCGATCCAAAAGTAGTGGAAGAGACTCTCGCCAGAGCCAAAAAAATACCCGGAATAGATGCCCTTGGCGTATCTAAATCAAAGCAAGTCATAGAAGCTTTCGGCCTTCAAGCAGAGACAACAAAAGACCCGGATATCTTAAAAACATTTGCAACAAAAGAGACCAAGCTTATAGAGATAACGGAGGGGAAACATCAGGTTAGACTAATCAAACCTCTTCTTGCCGAAAAAGACTGTCTAAACTGCCACGTAACGTCAAAAGAAGGCGACGCACTTGGGGTAATGGATTTGAAAATATCACTTGAAGAATCCGACAACGACATAGCAAAAGCCGGCTACGTAATCGCCGTAACAATGGTGGTAGCCTCTGTTTTTGCGCTAGTCGGAGTACTTTTCTTCTTTAAAGGAACTCTATTTACACCGCTTCAAATCCTCACAGACACTACCAAAGATTTGGCGGAGGGTGAAGGCGACCTGACAAAAAGACTAAAAGCTAAAAATGACGATGAGATAGGCGGCGTAACCGGATACATAAATAAATTTATAGAGAAAATCCAGACAACCGTAATAGGTGTCGGCAAAACAGCATCTGAAACGAAAGCAATCAGCGAAAAAACACTAACAAATGCAAATGAAATATCAAAATCGGCTCATCTGCAAACAAAAATGGTTCAAGAATCAAAAGACCTCGTGACAAAAGTTGAGAAAGAGATAGACCTATCGGAGCAACTAGCGATACAAACTACAGAGGATACAAAGGCGAATCTCGAAGTATTGACGCAAATGAGCTCTTCTCTTAACAGAGTCGTAGACGCTATTTATCTGGCTAGCGAAGAAGAGATGGGGATGAGCGGCAAAATCAACTCACTTGCAAACGAAACACTCAAAATTAAAGATGTGCTAGAGATGATAAAAGACATAGCCGACCAAACAAACCTTTTGGCACTAAATGCTGCCATAGAAGCGGCGAGAGCAGGCGAGCACGGCAGAGGATTTGCGGTTGTTGCGGACGAGGTAAGAAAACTGGCAGAGAGAACCCAAAAGAGCCTTACCGAAATCGATGCGACAATCAGCGTAGTTGTTCAAAGTGTAGGCGACGTAAGCGAAAACATGAATAAAAACGCCGAAAATATCAAAAATCTATCCAGCGACGCATTGGATGTAAAAGAGATAGCCGACGAAACTCAGCAAAAGATACTAACCACAATAGAGACGAGTAAAAAAGCTTCTCAGGCAGCCGTAGAAATAAGCTATATGACAAAAACGCTTATTACAAAAATGAACGACACGATGACTGTTACGATTCAAAACCAAAACATATCCGATGAGCTCATAGAGATAGCCAAGGAGCTTGCTAGAGCCTCCGATGATTTGGACAGACAAATGAAGGGCTTTAAGGTTTAAAAACCTTAGCCCAAAAGCGAAAGCAACACCACGAGCAATATCGGCGGAGTCACCAGAATACCGAATTTTGAGTACTCCGCAAAGCCTATCTTAATCCCCTTTTTATCCAGCACATGCAACCACAAAAGAGTAGCCAAAGAGCCAAAAGGTGTCATTTTTGGACCCAAATTACATCCTATGATATTTGCATATGCCAGCAACTCATTTGCATGGGGCTTTAGTGCTATATCCATCACCATAACCGTCGGCATATTATTCATAACGGCGCTAAGCCCTGCGGCCAAAAACCCAACACCAAGTACCGCAATAGGCTCTCCTAGCTTGACCAGTTCACCAACTACAAACGATATCTCATTCGTAAGCCCGGCATTTTTAAGCCCATACACTACGACATAGAGCCCCATACTGAACCAAACTACTTGCCACGGAGCAGTTTTGATCGTTAGATAAAATTTTGCCGCTTTTCTTTGCGAGGCTATTAACAAAAATATAATCGCCCCGCCAAGGGCAAAAACAGAGATTGGCAAATGAAAAGCATCCCCTAAAAAATAGCCGCAAAGCAGCAAGGCCAAAAAAATCCAGCTAAAGTAAAAAAGAGGTTTATCTTTTAATACCGAATCCGGCTCTTTTAACAGCCCTATATCCACCGTTTTTGGAATATCTCGCCTTAGGACTACCCAAAGTACTAAAATTGAAATAAACACGCTTACAACAAAAGGAAGAGCCATATTAAGCATATAATCCGCGAAACCTATACCAAAATATCCGGCCGTTACTATATTTGTTAAATTGGAAAACACAAAAGGCAAAGAGGCACTATCGGATATAAAGCCGCCCGCCAAAAGGAAGGCAACTATCGTTTTGACGTTTAGCTGTAAAAGCCTCATTTTTGACAGAAGTATCGGCGTAAGAATAAGAGCTGCCCCATCATTAGCAAAAAGTGCACTTACGGAAGCTCCGAGCAGCAGCGAATAAACAAACATTTTACGCCCGTCGCCGTTTGATAATTTTGCCATTTTGATAGCACACCACTCAAAAAATCCTATTTCATCAAGCACCATCGACAGTATAATAATCCCGATAAAGCTAAGTGTTGCATCCCAAACTATGGAGCCAACCTCTATCATATCTCCGAAATTAACAACACCAAGCACATAGGCAAGGGCGGCCCCTATGACTGCCGATGTCCCTATCTTTAGCCCTCTAGGTTGGAATATAACAAGCGCCATCGTAAACAAAAATATCAAAATCGCGAGAATCACAGTATTTTCCTAGCTAGCGCAAACGGCGCGTTTTTCATTAATATAAATATCCATACTTTCTATTTCGTCCAAAATTTTTTGATTTATTTGGGTTTTTGGGGCAAGATAATAATAGGCATAGCTACCGACTCTATCCACATCCAAAAAACCGCCATCCTTTAGTATTTTTAAATGTCGGGATAGCCTCGACTGTATCATCTGAAGCGAGCTCTCAAGCTCACATACGCAGCTTTTGCCGTGAATAATTAGAAACTTTAAAATCTTAACCCTTGTTTCGTCGTTAGCAGCACCGACACACTTCAAAAAATAATCCATTCTACTCCTTTGGTACGTTTTCTAGTATCTCTTTGCTTTTTACGCCGGACAAAAACTCTTCTACTTTTGCTTTGACCGCATCCCTTACGACTCTAGTTTTTGCTAGCTTTTCTTCGTATGTTCCTTCAAAACTACTAGGATCTTCAAAGCTCCAGTTAATTCTCTGCGTTATACCCGGAAACAACGGGCATCTCTGCGCAGCCCCTTCGTCACACACGGTAATCACATAGTTGTATCTTCGCCCCTCTTTAAAAAAATCAAAAACGGAGTTTGTTTCGTTATTTGATAAATCATAGCCTATCTCTCTCATCACTTCAACCACCAGTGGATTCATATTTCCAGGCTCAAATCCTGCGCTCTGCGCCTCAAACAACTCACCGCCTAAACTGTTCAAAAACGTCTCCGCCATCTGACTTCTGGCGCTATTGTGGATACACACGAACAAAACTTTTTTCTTGGCTGCCATAATAAACTCCTAATATCACAAAATCTTGATATGTTGATATTATCTACATTATTTGACGGTTTTGTTACGCAAAGCAGCATCTAATTTAATTTGCTAACACCCCTTTGAATAGGGACGAAAAGGCACTCTTCTACATCCTCTTTTACTATCATATAGCGGTTTTTGCGGTATTTTGTAATTATCTGCTTGTTCCCTCGCACTATCGGAGAGACTAGTATGCCGTCATTTTCGCTGAGTTGGTCGAATATATTTTGCGGTATCTCATCTATGGAGGCGGAGAGGAGTATCCGGTCAAACTTCGCAAACTCGGCCCATCCGTGCATACCGTCATCAAGCTTTGTATTTATATTGACAAGTCCCAGCTTTTTGAATGTCTGCCTAGCCTCAACAAGAAGCCCCTCTATCCGCTCCACTGTAAACACACGGCGGAAAAGCCTTGATAGTATCGCCGCTTGATAGCCGCTGCCGCATCCGATTTCCAACACGCTATCGGCGCCCCTTGGCTCAAGGGCTTTTGTCATTTTGGCTACCGTAAGCGGAGAGCTTATCCATTGTTCTGATTGCAAAGGAAGGGCATTTAGAGAGTTTGCGGCGTTTTTGAAGCCTCTTGGAACGAATACTGAGCGATCGGTCTCAAAAAATGCATTCAGTATCGCATCATCGAGATTTTCACGCTTTAGCAGCTCCTCAAGAAGCTTTTTTTGACGAAGGGAAAGGAGATTTGACATTAAAAGTCGTCGAAAGAGAGCGTACCTTTTGAGTAGTTACTCACCGTCGCTTCAAAAAAGTTTGCTTTTTGATCGTTGAAGCTTGAGAATTTATCTACCCATTTTATCGGGTGTTCAACGTTGTACATCGGCTTCATCTTGACGGCTCTTAGTCTATTGTCGGCTAGATGTCTGATATATTGGTCTATTATTTCGTCGTTAAAACCGAGTATCTGCCCGTTGGTGACATATTTACCCCATCCAGCCTCTATCTTGACCGCATCATCAAACATATGCATAACTTCCTCTTCAAGTTCTTTTGTGAAAAGGTCCGGGCGTTCGTTTCTAGTCGTATTAATAAGGTTTTGGAACACGAGAAGGTGGCTTATCTCATCCCTTTGGATAAAGCGTATCATCTGCGCGCTACCCA
The DNA here is from genome assembly GCA_050252455.1 of Campylobacterales bacterium. Lineage (GTDB taxonomy): Bacteria > Campylobacterota > Campylobacteria > Campylobacterales > UBA6016 > UBA6016. The sequence goes on from JBFWKW010000001.1 coordinate 127,651, forward strand.
TCATCTTGCCGCTTCTAGCCAAGATATACATACAAGTAAAGCCACTATAAAAGTAAAGCCCCTCCAGTATCTGATTGGCGAACATAGCAAGGACCTTTTGACTGTCAGTAGGGTTTTCTTCTAGTTTTTTATACACTTCGTAGATATATGCATTTTTGTGAGCAAGCTCGTTATCGCTTCTCCATTTATCGTATATCTCGCTCGTATTTTCAGAGATGGACTCCACCATGACGGCATAAGAGCTAGAGTGAAGCGCTTCTTCAAACGCTTGGCGCACAAGAAGGACGTTTACCTCTGGCGCTGTAATAAACGGATTGATGTTATCGGCGAGGTTGTTTGTTTGGATTGAGTCCATAAAAATAAGCTGGCTAAGCACCAGGTCATACATTCTTTTTTCATGTACGGATAGGTTTTTGTAGTCTTTGGCGTCTTGGGTCATGTCGACCTCTTTTGGAAACCATGTATTTGCCAGCATCAAATCCCAAAGTCTTATAGCCCATTGGTATTTGACTTTTGTAAGTTCGATAAGTCCGGTTGGACTTCCGCTAATAGTCCGTCTTTGTTGTACCGACTCTAGCGAGCTTGGATTGTAGATTATTTTTTTGCCGGCGTTCAATTCCATATTACCCTCGAAAACTTGTTAAGGGATAGATTTTACCCATTTTCATTTTAGTAAATCGAATGGGTAAAAATGGGGGCAATTTTTACTGGCACCCCTCGCATTCTATGCTTCTGTCCATAGTATCTTCGTCTATATTGTTATCCGGACTTTGGCTTCTCAAATAGTATGTTGATTTAAGCCCAAGCTTCCAAGCCAACATATAGATATCATTTAGTACCTTGCCGCTTGCATTTTCAAGCTTCATAAAGATATTAAGGCTTTGCCCTTGGTCTATCCATTTTTGTCTCACGGCCGCCGCTTTTACAAGCAATGATTGGTCTATCTCGTACGCCGATTTGTAGTATTCATACGTATCAAGTGTAAGATTTGGCACAACCACCGGGATAAGGCCGGATAGATTTTCCTCAAACCACTTTCTTTTATATATAGGTTCGATAGTTTGGGTCGTACCGACGAGTATGGAGATTGAAGACGTCGGGGCTATAGCCATCAAATAGCCGTTTCTCATACCGTCTTTTTTGACTTTTTCTCTGAGAGCATCCCAATCATACGCCTCATCAAATAGACCTCTGCCCGAAAGCTTTTTGGCCTCTTCGGAAGCATGGTCGATAGGTAGTATCCCTTTTGACCAATTTGAGCCTTCAAATTGCGGATACGCCCCTTTTTCTACAGCCAAATCAGAACTTGTTTTGATAGCGTTATAAGAGATTAACTCAAATATCTCGTCGATAAACGCAAAGTGTCTCTCGCTACCCCATTCAATGCCCTTGGCGGCAAGCATCTCAGCCTCGCCCATAGCACCAAGCCCTACAGCCCTTGTTTGAAGGTTTGTATTTTTGACCTTTTCCACAGGGTAGAAGTTGAGCTCTATTACATTATCAAGCATTCTGACCGCGATAGGGGCGACTCTCTCAATGTCTTCTCTTGTATTTATTTTTGATAGATTTATACTCGCAAGGTTACAAACCGCAGTCTGTCCGCCGTCGGATACTTTTTCTACGATATATACTTTTTTGCCGCCGATAGAGTCTATCGAGCTTATTTTGTTTGCTTTTTTGACAATACCGCTGTCGATTTTTATCTCAACGTTCTCGTCAAGCACCTCTTCCGTGCCGTCTTCAAATTTGATTTTGACTTTATAGTAGTTTGGCGCCGTATTTTGGAAGATTTCCGTACAAAGATTGCTACTTCTAATAACGCCTTTGTGGAAGTTTGGATTTGCTTTATTTGACGTGTCTTTAAAGCACAAAAACGGGCTTCCTGTCTCAAAATACGAAAGAAGTATCTTTTTCCACAAATCTTTCGCGTTTACCGTCTCTCTTTTTATGCTTTTATCAGCCTCATACGCTTCGTATTTTGCGTCAAAGTCATCACCCCAAGCATTGGTAAGCTCAGGCACGGAGTAAGGGTCAAAAAGACTCCATTGCTCGTTATTTTCAACCCTTTTCATAAAGAGGTCGTTCATCCAAAGAGCTGGGAATATGTCATGCGCCCTTCTTCTCTCCTCGCCCGAATTTTTTCGCAGGTCTAGGAAATCCTCAATATCTTTGTGCCAAGTCTCGATATATACCGCTATCGCCCCTTTTCTAGTACCCAGTTGGTCAACAGCTACGGCAATGTCGTTTGTGATTTTAAGGAATGGAACTATCCCGCCCGCAGCGTTTTTGTGCCCATCGATAAAGGAGTTTGCCGCACGTACTTTCGCATAATCCCAGCCGATACCGCCGCCGTATTTACTTAGAAGCGCCATCTCTTTGTATGAATCAAAAATACCTTCGATATTATCCGGCGTACTTCCCACATAGCATGAGCTTAGCTGATGTCTAGGCGTTCTGGCATTTGAAAGCGTAGGCGTAGCTGCCATTACCTCAAATTTTGATAGAACGTCGTAAAACTCTTTTGCCCATCTCATTCTATCTTTTTCGTTTTGCGCAAGGAACATTGCGATAGCCATAAACATCTGCTGTGGAAGCTCTATCGGATCACCGTTTCTATCTTTTAGCAGGTATCTGTCGTATAGCGTCTTAATGCCAAGATAGTTGAATTGCAGGTCGCGCTCAGGCTTTATATAGGCGTTTAGCTCGGCAAGGTCGTAAAGCTCTTTTAGTCCCGGAACTATTCGCCCTTCCCTCTCGCCCACTTCAAAGTAGCTGCTAAGATCGCAATAAGACTGTATCTTGCAGGAGTCTATTGTTAGCCCTACTCTGTGATACAGGTCATAAAGAAAGAGTCTTGCTGCCACAAAAGACCAATCTGGAGCGTCTATGTCTATTTTATCTACGGCTGTTTGGATTAGGGTTTGTTGGATTTCGGCGGTACTCATACCGTCACGAAACTGTATTTTTGCGTCAACTTCCAGTTCCGATTGAGATACGTTGCGAAGGCCGTCTACCGCATCCTTGGTGTATTTTTGTATTTTTTTAATATCAAGCTCTTCTTTTCTTCCGTCTCTTTTTACGACTGTTAGCATCCAAACACCCTCTCAAAAATTTTATCTATGTTCTTAGTGTAGTAACCGTAATCGAAGCACTCTCTTATTTCCGACTCTGATAGCTTAGCTCTCAAATCTTCGTCATTTAGTAGATTTTGCAGAAATAGCGACTCGCCGTTTGTGTTTATAGCCGCTTTGCCTTGTTGCAAATCTTCCCAAACCTTCATTGCGTTTCTTTGGACTATCTTGTAGCCATCCTCTCTTGAAACGCCTTTTAGCGGAAGCTCCAAGAGCACCCTTTGCGAAAATACGAGTCCACCTGTAAGGTTGAGGTTTTTCATCATATTTTCAGGGTAAACGACAAGCTTAGAGATAACACCGTTAAATCTATTTAGCATAAAATCGGCCGTGATAAACGCATCAGGGAGCATAAATCTCTCAACCGAAGAGTGAGAAATATCTCTTTCATGCCAAAGAGCCACATTTTCCATCGCGGGAACGGCGTAGCTTCTTATCACTCTAGCTAGCCCCGTTATATTCTCCGTTAGTACTGGATTTCTCTTGTGCGGCATTGCCGATGAGCCTTTTTGACCTGGGCTGAAGTACTCTTCCGCTTCATATACTTCTGTTCTTTGAAGATGTCTTATCTCTACCGCAAACTTTTCGATACTTGAAGCAAGAAGCGAAAGAGCCGTTATCACCCTTGCGTACCTATCTCTTTGGATTACCTGATTTGAAGCGTTTGCTACGCCTAGACCCAAATATTTACAAGTAAGTTCTTCAAGCTCTATCGGCGTATGCGCAAGGTTTCCCATCGCTCCGCTCACCATTCCTACACTAATTACATTCAAAGAACTCGTCAAATTGTCCAAATGGCGTTTCAACTCATCATGCCAAATAGCAAGTTTCAATCCAAAAGTTATAGGCTCACCGTGAATACCGTGACTTCTGCCTACGCACAAGGTATGCTTGTGCTCCATAGCCCTTTGTTTGATGGACTCCATAATATCTTTAACGTCTTTGATGATAATTTCCATCGAATCTTTGATTTGCAAAGCTACGGCTGTATCTATCGTATCAGAGCTAGTCATGCCGTAGTGCACCCACCTGCTCTCTTCGCCGAGATTATTGGCCACACTTGTCAAAAACGCTATCACATCGTGTTTTGTAGTTTTTTCTATTTCATCTATTTCCGCAATGTCAAATTTTGCGTTTTTCTCTATCTTTTCGGCATCGTCTTTTGGTATAAGTCCAAGCTCGCACCATGCTTTAACGGCAGCTATCTCTACCTTTAGCCAAGCGTCGTATTTTGCCTGCATATTCCACAGGCTTTTCATCTCTTCTCTTGCGTATCTCTCTACCATACTTGCCGAACCTTTTTTCGTGTAAAATGTTTTTTACATTTTAGGAAAATAGGGCTGAAAATTGTGGCTTATGAGATAAAAAAATTTGATATAAACGGTGAAAAACTTCTATATTTTATGATTGAAAAATTGGGTATTACCGAGAGGGCTGGGAAGCGGTTAATAGACAAAGGAAGGGTAAAGCTAAACGGCGAGGTGGTTGCATATAAAGGGGTGCGCGCCGCGGGTGAAGTGGAGGTGCTTTTTTATGAGCCTACCCCATCCAAGCAGCTTATTCCGGTTTTTGAAGAGGATGATTTTGCCGTATTTGAAAAGCCGTCTTTTATGCTATCTCACCCAAACGGTTTTGAGACACAGGAGTGCCTGCTCGATAGCATCAAAAAACTATACGGATACGGCGCAAACATCACCCATAGGCTTGACTATGAGACAAGCGGGCTGATAGTTGCCAGCAAAAACAAAGCGGCAGAATCTATACTAAAAACGACTTTTGAAACTAGAGGGATGCAAAAAGAGTATACGGCTCTGCTTTTTGGGCATCTATCTCAAAATATAGAAGTCGAGTGTCTTCTGGAGCAGATAAAAGTACTTGAGCTCAAAGTAATGCAAGGGGCAAGCGAGCAAGGGAAGCACTCATTAACGCTTTTTGAGCCGCTTGAGTATTTCAAAGAGCGCGATATGACGCTAGTAAGAGCCAAACCTTTTACCGGAAGACTACATCAAATCAGATTGCATGCCGTGCATATGGGATATCCGATAGTCGGGGAGCCGATATATAGAAAAGACATTGATATAGCTAGAGATTATTTGGATAAAAAGATGAGTGAGCCGGAGAGGATAGAGCGGACAGGGGCAAAAAGAATTTGCCTTCACGCCTCTAAAATATCATTTGAATACAAAGGTAAAAACTTTGAAATAGCATCATCTGCGGATATACGTTCAGAGTTTGTGGCTTCTATCTGATTAGCTTAAACTCTTTGGCTTCTATATCATAATCGTAGACATCACCCGTCTCTATAACATAATACCAGCCGTAAAGCTTTATCTCGCCCCTATCGTATCTCTCTTTGATAAATGGGTATGACAGAAGGTGTTTTAGCTGTTCGACAACATTAAGAAGCTCAGTATGCCAATTTCTGATTTTTTCATCTTCGTCTTGCAAATCCTCTAAAACCTGTTTTTTAATGGGGGCGGCAAGTTCTAGCCATTTTTTGACATTTGGAATTTTGTTGAGCTTTTCTTCCGGAAGATAGAGCGCAGAGCAGCCTCCACAATTTGAATGTCCACATACCACTATGTTTTCTACATTTAAAACAACAACCGCATATTCGATAGCCGCCGTTGTTGCGGCAAACTCTGCGGAAACCCTATATGGGGGGACAAAATTTGCAATATTACGAACAACAAAAAGCTCACCCGGCAATGTATTGGTAATCAGATTTGGAACAAGTCTGGAATCTGCACATCCTATAAAAAGGGTATGCGGGTCTTGTGCCTCGCCCAGCTCAGAAAACAATTTTTGATGTTCCAAAAAATCTTCATTTCTAAAGCGAACAACGCCTTCTATTAGTTTATCTTCCATCTTTATCCCTTTGTTTTAACTGTCCACATGCCGCCGAAATGTCTATTCCCTTTGACTCTCTTATTGTGCATATAAAGCGTTTGCTTGCCATGTAACCCCTAAAGGCCTCTGCGGCCTCGGTGGTCGGTCTTTTAAACTCACTATTTTCATATGAATTGAAAAGTATCAAGTTTACCTTTGCATCAAGCCCGTTTAGCAACTTTGCAAGTTTCTTGGCGCTAGCTATATCATCATTTACGCCACCGAGAAGCAGATATTCAAAAAGAACTTTTTTACGTTTATCAGCTTTAAATCCCCTGACCGCATCTATGACAGATTTAATATTATATGCCTTGTTTATAGGCATTAGCTTTTCTCTTAGCTCATCATCTACGGCATGCAGGCTTATCGCAAGATTGACGCCCAGATCAAGATTTGCCAATTTCTCTATCTTTGTTGCGAGTCCGCTTGTCGATATAGTGATACGTCTAGGAGCTATACAAAGAGCGTCTTTGTGGGTAATAATTTTAATTGCCTTTACAACGTTATCCATGTTGTCAAGCGGCTCGCCCATCCCCATAAAAACTATGTTTATGCTCTTTTCCTCGCCAAACTCTTTATCTTTTTTGATAAAAGTAACCTGCTCTACTATCTCGCCAGCCGTTAGATTTCGCTCAAATCCACCTTTGGCCGTCAAACAAAACGCACATCCAACTTTACACCCGACCTGTGACGATATGCAGACGGTATACCTCGCCCCTCTAGTTTTCTTGCCGTCATCATCATATTCGTCTTCTTTCATCTTAAGAAGTACCGTTTCCATCGTCTTGCCGTCGGCAAGCCCAAAAAGATATTTCTCGCTCCCGTCAGAACTTACCTCTTTTCTGAGAAGCGACAATGAGCCGGCTACAAATTTTTCACTCAGAACATCCCTGTAGTCTTTTGGTAAATTGTTCATCTCTTTAAAATCTAGTATATTTTTTTTATATACCCAATTCAAAACCTGCGTCGCACGAAAAGACGGACCTTGCAAAAGTCCAGCAAGCTCGCCAGGCTCCAAATCATAAATGTTTGTTTTATTCATATTCTCTTAGCTCTTTTTTATACTTATCATAGATTATTTCCGTTGCACTTTTAATGTTTTTTGCATACTGCTCTCTGGCGTCTTGGCGGCAGTAATTAGTGGTAACAAAAAATCCTTTTGCTTCCAGTCCTGCCTCTTTTGCCGCCCACAACACAGAATAAAACTCCATGTTTTCGGCATCCGCTCCAAGCTCTAAAAACTTATCGCTTGCCTCTTTGTCGGTTGTGATATAGTTTGAAGAATTTACTATTGTTTCACATGAAACATTATTAATAATTTTATTTTCCAGCGGAGTATAAGCTTTGCCACTCAGCAGTGAATGCTCAATTTGAAAAGCGGATTCTGAATAAAAACTATCAAGCAGACCAAGCCTCCCATAGCTACCACAACTACCGACGAATAAAATAGCACCCGGTTTGTTATTTTTTAAAATTTTTGCGAGATTGTACGCGCTCTCTATTAGCCCAACTCCGATAGGTGTGGCAAATTCAAAAAGCTCTGTTCTGCCTGCGCAAACTATCATAATCTGACATTTATCCTATTTTTAGCAAGTTCGGCTTTCAGTTCTTTTATCTCAACCTCTTTGAAGTGGAAAATAGAAGCGGCAAGTCCGGCATCACAGTTTGTATTCCTGAAAAGCTCCAAAAAATGTTCTTTATTTCCTGCTCCTCCGCTAGCTATGACCGGTACCGAAACAGCGTCCCTTACGGCTTTAGTCATGGCCATATCAAACCCAGCTTTTGTCCCATCCGCATCCATACTGGTAAGCAGTATCTCTCCTGCACCCCTATTCGTAACTTCTCTTGCCCACTCCACGGCATCTTTGCCGGTATCAAGCCTGCCGCCGTTTATAAAAACATTCCATTTATTTGGCGCAACTTTTTTGGCATCTATTGCCGCAACTATCGTAGAGCTGCCGAATCTGAAAGAAGCTTCGTCAAAAAACTCAGGATTTTTCACACCGGCCGAGTTGATGCTAACCTTGTCGCAACCGACGTTTAAAAGTCTATAAATATCCTCTAAAACCCTAATACCGCCTCCTACCGTAAGCGGAATAAATACGGTTTTTGCAACTTCTTCTACAATATGAACTATCGTATCTCTATTTTCATGGCTTGCGGTAATATCAAGAAAAGTTAGCTCATCAGCCCCCTCTTCGTTGTATCTAGCAGCTATCTCCACTGGGTCTCCGGCATCTTTAAGCCCGACAAAATTAACCCCTTTTACCACTCTTCCGTCTTTAACATCGAGACACGGAATTATCCTTTTAGCCAAAAAATCCACTCAAAAATACCGCCGTTTTTTAGTCGAAATATTAACAAAGATTGGCTTGCGCCTTTTGACCGTTTATTTATCAATCTCAATATTCTTTAAGCTATTATTCAGTAACATGGGTGACAAAATCTTTTAAAAAGTTGGAATTTGCAAGTAGTCGCCAAGAAAAAATTCGGTCAAAACTTCTTAAAAGACGATTTTTATTTGGATCAAATCATCCAGTCGATGCCCGACAATAACAATAAAGTTCTTGAAATCGGGCCTGGACTAGGTGATTTAACCGGCAAGCTTTTAGCAAAAAAAGCGGTAGTTGCCGTTGAGGTTGACACGGATTTGATTTCAAATCTCGAGTCTAAATTTAAAGATCAAATGGATAACGGTAGGTTTCTCCTGCTCCACGCCGACATATTGACTATTTGGGACGAAGCGCTTAGCTACTCTCCAAAGGTCGATATAGTCGCAAACCTGCCATATTATATCGCCACGAATATAGTACTTAGAGCCATCAGGGACGAGAGGATAGAGAATATCATCGTCATGGTGCAAAAAGAGGTTGCAGAGAAATTCTGTGCGCTACCGAAGTCATCAGACTTTGGGGCTATATCCGTAATTTGCGATTGTATCTGCCAAAGGGGAATCGTATGCGAGCTTCCACCTTCGGCTTTTGAACCGGCGCCAAAGGTTTTTTCTGCAGTTTTAAAACTAGTAAAACGAGATAAACCGTTAATAGAAAAAGATCTTTTTGATGAGTTTGAATTGTTTTTAAAGCATGCCTTCTCTGCTCCGAGAAAAACGCTTTTAAAAAACCTTTCAAATGCTTATCCAAAAGAGCGCTTAATAGCCGTTTTTGAAAAACTAGAAATATCTTTAAATATAAGACCTCACGAGCTTACGACCGAAATTTTTGCTTCGCTTTTTACGGATATTAAATCATTCAATTAGCTAAAAAGGCTTGGAATGGAAAATTTAGAACAAAACAACGAACAAGAAAACGGCAAATCTGCCGAAGTGGCTGAGAATAAAGCTTCTCAGCCTACTACGGAAGGCGGCGAAAGACAGAGATCCGCAAGAGCGGAAGAGTATTTCAAAAATAGAAAACAGAAGTTTTTTGGCAACAAAAGACCTAGAGAAGATAGAGGCGAAAGAGAAGGCGGCGAAAGAGAAAGCGGGCGCGAGTCAAACGGTATGCCTTATGGTGACGGACAACACGGTTGGCACACAAATATCAAAAACTCTATCGAAGCAAACAAGAGAATACAGCACAATAGGCTAAATACCGACTCAAAACTCAACCATAATACAAAAGCAACTATCAGAATTACCCCTCTTGGCGGTCTTGAGGAGATAGGCGGCAATATTACCGTTATTGAGACGCAAAATAGCGCAATTTTGGTTGACGTGGGAATGAGCTTTCCTGACGACGATATGCACGGTGTTGACATATTAATCCCGGATTTTACGTATCTAAAACAAATCAAACACAAGATAGCCGGCATTGTTATCACGCATGCACACGAAGACCACATCGGGGCTGTGCCATACCTATTCAGAGAGATGCAGTTCCCGCTCTACGGTACCCCTCTGCCGCTCGGCATGATAGGCAATAAGTTTGACGAACACAAAATGACGGAATACAAAAAATATTTCCGTGCCGTAGAAAAGAGAAGAGTTTTAAAAATAGGTGATTTTGAAGTTGAATGGATGCATATGACGCACTCCGTCATTGACGCATCAAGCCTTGCTATTACTACTGAAGCCGGTACTATTATCCATACGGGAGACTTCAAGATAGACCATACCCCTATAGACGGCTATCCTGCCGATCTTCATAGACTTGCGTATTATGGCGAAAAAGGCGTACTATGCTTACTATCAGACTCCACAAACTCTATGAGACCGGGTGTTACACTTTCCGAGAGCAGCGTAGGGCCAACTTTTGATACGATATTCTCCCGTTCAAAAGGTAGAGTTATTATGTCTACCTTCTCATCTAATATCCACAGGGTATACCAAGCCATTGAGAAAGGGATCAAGTACAACAGAAAGGTAGCGATTATCGGTCGTTCAATGGAGAGAAACCTTGAAGTTGCGATGAACCTAGGGTATATCAAACTACCATTCGGTGTGTTTATAGATGCAGCCGAAGTAGCAAAATATCCTGACAACGAAGTTCTTATTATCACCACCGGCTCACAGGGCGAAACAATGAGTGCACTTTATAGAATGGCGGTAAATGAGCATAGACATATCAAGCTAAAACCCTCAGATACGGTAATACTGTCATCAAGTGCGATTCCCGGTAATGAAGGCAGCGTATCAACAGTACTAAACTATATCCTAAAAGCAGGTGCAAGCGTAGCCTATAAAGACTTTTCCGATATACACGTATCCGGACATGGGGCGCAAGAAGAGCAAAAACTAATGCTTCGCCTTGTAAAGCCTAAATATTTCTTACCTATACACGGTGAATACCAACACGTCGCAAAACACAAAGAAACAGCTATTGCGTGTGGCGTAGATGAAAGAAATATCCTCCTGATGGAAGACGGTGATCAGATAGAGCTAAATGCTAGAGGGATGAGAAAAATCAAAACCGTTAAAAGCGGTAAGGTATATATCGACAATCAAAGAAACAACCAAATAGAAGAAGATGTCGTCATGGACAGGCAAGAACTTGCCGAAAACGGCATCGTCATCATCGTAGCTTTTGTCGACAAACAAAACAAAACGCTTCTTGAAAAACCAAAAGTTTCAAGCTTTGGTCTTGTATCCGATAGAGACGACAGAAACTTCTCGGAAGAGATGGAAAATGTTCTTGTAAGCTTCTTGCAAAATGCAAACAAAGAGCTTGTAGAAAACAAAAGAATGCTAGAAAATGAAATCAGGCAAGTGCTCAAAAAACATATATTTAGAGCGCTCAAAAAATATCCGGTAATCGTACCGACAATTTTTGTGCAATAAAAAATGCAATATTCAAAAATAGCAGCCGAAGTTTTAAGAGTAGAAGCTAATGAGCTTTTGGCATGCGCAGAGAGGATAACCGAGTCGTTTGACACTGCGGTTGAGAATATATATGCCACAAAAGGGAAGCTTGTCATAATAGGCGTAGGCAAATCCGGCCTAGTAGGCGCGAAAATAGCTGCCACAATGGCAAGCACGGGAACTCCTAGCTTTTTTATTCATCCAACGGAGGCTATGCACGGCGACCTTGGAATGATAGGAAAAGAAGATAGCGTCCTTGCAATAAGCTATAGCGGCGAAAGCGATGAGCTTATTGCAATCTTGCCACACCTGAAAAGACATGGGGTTTTGATACTTGGCATGAGCTCAAATGACGTGTCAACACTGGCTAGTTTTTCAGATGTGCACCTAAATATTAAAGTTTCAAAAGAGGCCTGTCCGCTTAATGCTGCGCCCACAAGCTCTACGACATTGACTATGGCAATAGGTGATGCATTGGCTGTGGCACTTATGGAAAAAAGGGGATTCAAGCAGGAAGATTTTGCATACTTTCATCCGGGTGGCTCTCTTGGGAAAAGGCTTTTTGTCAAAGTTTCCGACCTAATGAGAAAAGATAATTTGCCGATTGTTTCATGTGAAACAATTTTACAAGATGCGATTATTACCATGACAGAAGGCAAACTAGGAAATGTCATATTTCAAAAAGACGGAAAGCTAGCAGGAGTCCTTAGTGACGGCGATTTGAGAAGAGCTCTTTTGGATAAAAATTTTGCAGTCTCAAATAACGCCTTCGAATATGCTACGAAAAATCCAAAGATAATCGATGATGAAAATATTTTGGCCGTAGATGCTTTAAATATAATCGAGCAAAATAAGATTCAATTTTTAGTGGTCACCGACAACACGGGTGATATCAAAGGTGCGCTGCACATACACGACCTAGTCGAAGCCGGAATTAAAAAATGAGAAAAATAGAAAAAATAAGGCTTAATAAGCTGGTTGCCGACAGAAGCGAATACTCAAGAAGAGAAGCCGATGAACTTGTGCAAAAAGGATTTGTAAAAGTAGAGGGCGAGGTGATAACAAATCCAGCCGAAAGCTTTGACAAAAACGCCGATATTACCGTAAAAAACAGAAGGCTAAAACCTTTAACCGATTTTTTTACGGCAATCGTATACAATAAACCAAAAGGCGAACTTGTTGCAAAAAGCGACCCAAGAGGGAGAAAAACCGTATTTGATTCGCTTGAACAGGAGTTCAAAAAGTTTATTCCGGTTGGAAGATTAGACTACGCTTCTGAGGGGGTACTGATACTAACAGATTCCTCCAAGGTTGCAACAGCTCTTATGAATTCAAATCTAGAAAGAACTTATAATATAAAAATCAAAGGCGATATTACAAAGCAACTTGAAGATGCAATGCTCAGCGGGGTGGAGCTAAAACATTCTAAAGTAGGAGCTCATGAAAAAAGCGCTCCGGTAGACATGACTATAGAGCCTTTCATAGGGTATAAAATAATCAAAAACTCGCCAACCTTCTCTAAACTGAGTGTCAAAATAGCGGAGGGGCAAAACAGGGAACTTAGGAGATTTTTTGCTCACTTTAAAAGAGAGGTAGTTGACCTAAAGAGGGTATCTTACGGTTTTATAAGCCTAAATGCCCTGCCTACGGGAAAAACAAGATATCTCAACAAAGAAGAGTATAAAGAGCTAAGAGAATTCATCAAAAAAGGGGAATAGATGTTAAAAAAACTGACATATAAGACAAAACACAAAAGCGAAATGATACAAATAACAAACGATATCAAAGAGCTAGTTATCAAATCAGGTATCAAAGACGGCGTAGCAGTTGTATTTACTCCACACACTACGGCAAGCGTACTTCTTTTTGAAAACAACGACCCGAATTTGTCTCGCGATTTTCTGAAAAAAATGGCAGAGTTTGCCCCTGCTGAAGCAAAATATGCACATATCGGCGAAAATGCTCATGCACACTTAAAATCAGGCGCATTAGGCAGCAGCATATCCCTTATTATAGAAGATGCGAACATCATAATGGGCAAATGGCAAGGGGTCTATCTAGCAGACTTTGACGGTCCAAGAGAGAGAGAAGTTTATCTAAAGATTATCGGTTGAAAATAGCCGTAATCGGAGGTGGCATAAGTGGTCTTTCGACTGCTTTTTACCTCAAGAGATTTTCTCCGTCAAATGATATTACGCTATATGAGGCAGAAGATCAGCTTGGCGGAAAACTAAAAACAATAGATAAATTTGGCTTTTCAATAGAGCTTACAAACTCTGTATTTTCCGAAAAAAGTATTTTTATAAATGAGCTAATAAAAGATGCGGGATTGCTGCACCACGTATCCAAAGTATCAGATAGTTCAAAAATAAAATATTTTTTTGACAAGGGGGTGTTGCACACCATCCCGTTAAATAAAAGCGAAATGTTCCAAACAAATTCCATGGGGCTCTTTGGCAAGATATCGGCATTTGCGGATTTTGTCAGACCAAGAAAAAAATCTATCGCGGACGAAAGCCTTCACGGACTTTTAAATAGAAGACTTGGAAAGAGTGCCGCAGTAATTATCGGAGACTTATTAGCAACCTCTTTTTTTGCATCTACAGCAGATAGACTATCCGCAAAAGCGGCATTTCCATGGATTGAAAACGCAGAAAAAACAAAAGGGAAGATTTTAGGGGATATTTTTGAGGAATTATCAAAACTAGAAACTCTAACAACCTTCAAAAACGGTAGTTCAGCTTTTGTGAGAGAGCTATCTAGTGCCTTCTCTTTCAATAAAAAAGTAGGCGTCGAAGTAGGTAAAATTAGAAAAGTCGGCAGCAAATGGTTGGTAGAAAGCAACGACGGTGAAAGCGAATTTGATAAAGTTGTTTTGTGCACCCCTTCATTTGTCTCATCAAGGCTTATAAAAGAAGAAGATGAAACAATTTCTGAGCTTTTGAAAAATATAGAATATTCACCTTTGGCGGTAGTGTCACTCGCATATGAAAGCCTCCCTCACGAAATGGATGGCTTTGGAATAATAAATAGCAGACGCTCAAATACTCAAGCTCTCGGCATCATATGGGATAGTTCATTGTCAAAGCAATGCGCACCAGAGGGGAAAAAACTACTCAGGGTAATAATAGGCGGACAAAGGCAACCGTTTTTGGCGCTAAAACAAGAGGAAGAGCTTCTAAATATTGCAACAGGCGCAATAGCGGAGAGCATGGGAGTGTATGAAGAACCTATGCTAAATCACATCACAAGATGGCACAAAGCAGTTCCAAACTACGATATTGGACACACTGCGCTAGCAACGGATATATCCGATAGAGCAGAGGGGCTTAAGGGGCTATATCTAAACTCCAGCGCCCTTAGCGGCATAAGTATTGACGACTGCGTCAAAAACTCGAAAGAAACCGCACTTAAAATAATTAGCGAGTAATTTTTACTCGCTATTCATCATCGCAAGAAACTCTTCGTTATTTTTCGTTGTAAGCATTTTCGAGAATATAAATTTAAGCGCCTCGGCTTCGTCTTTCATGCCACTGTTCATGGCAGTTCTTAGTGCCCATACACGCTGGAGCGTCTGCGGAGCAAGGAGAAGCTCTTCTTTTCTAGTTCCGGACTTAATAAGGTCGATTGCAGGGTATATTCTTCTATCGGCAAGGTTTCTGCTAAGGATAATTTCCATATTACCCGTACCTTTAAACTCTTCGAAGATAACCTCATCCATTCTACTTCCCGTGTCAATAAGCGCAGTAGCTATGATAGTGAGACTTCCACCGCCTTCAATATTTCTAGCCGCACCGAAGAATCTTTTTGGCTTATGTAGAGCATTTGCATCCACACCACCCGATAGCACCTTTCCACTTGACGGCGTAACGGTATTGTATGCCCTTGCAAGCCTCGTAATAGAGTCTAGTAGTATCACTACATCCTTGCCCATCTCTACGGCTCTTTTTGCCTTTTCTATGACGAGTTCTGCAACACGGACATGATTAAGTGCCGGCATATCGAATGTAGAGCTATAAACCTCTCCTTTTACACAACGCTGCATATCGGTAACCTCTTCCGGTCTCTCATCAATCAAAAGAACGATTAGCTCTACTTCCGGATGATTGGTGCTAATACCGTGCGCCATCTCTTTTAGAATTTCCGTCTTACCGCTTCTTGGAGGAGCAACTATCAGACCTCTTTGGCCCTTACCTATCGGTGTAAATAGATCTATTGTTCTACCTGTTAGCTTGAGTGGGGAATATTCTAATTTTAATTGCGAGTTTGCGTATAGCGGCGTTAGATTGTCAAAAAGAGGTCTTTTTTTGCTCTCTTCAGGCGGTAAATAGTTGATGGCTTCTATTTTTAGTAGCGCAAAGTATCTCTCTTGCTCTTTTGGCGGTCTCACCTGCCCCGTTACGGTATCCCCGTTTCTAAGTCCAAATCTTCTTATTTGTGTGTTTGATACATACACATCATTGATACTATCCGAGATGTTTGTATCAGTAGCCCTCAAAAAGCCGTAACCGTCTCCCGCAATCTCCAGCATTCCAGAAAATAGCATAAAGCCGCCGCGTGAAATTTGAGATTTAAGTATCTCAAACATCAAGTCTTGTCGTTTTAATTCATTCGGATTTTCAACCTCAAGTTCGGAGGCTATCGCAACCAAATCATCAAGCCCCATAGTTCTTAGGTCTTCTATTTTGTAGCCGTCAACTGGAATGTGGGTTCGTTTTTTGGAAGTTTTGGTTTGGGAATTTTGAGACTCGGAAGACATATATAGCCCTTAATCTGGATTATTCAAAGGAAGTTTTTTAGGTGCCAAAGCGCCGTAAATGAAGTGTAACCTTGTAGTTTTGTGATTTTAACAGTTAAAAGCTTAAGCCGATAAACTGCATACCGCGAAAGACAACCCAGCTGAGTATACCCGCAAAAATACCGGCCAAAAGGTCGTCGAACATAACGCCGTTTCCACCCTTGAACTTTCTCTCTGCCAGACCTATAAGGGATGGTTTTTTAATATCCAAAATCCTAAAAAAGACGAAAACCAAAATAGCCTGAAGCCAGATATTGTCAAATTGAGCAGTCATAGACAAGGCTATAAATGTACCTGCAACTTCATCGGTAACTATTCTTGGATCGTCATGTTCGCCGCCCTCAGCTTCATACGAATTGATCTCCCGAATAGAAATGACCGTAACAAGCATGGCAACCAAAAATAGTGTAGTAGCGCCCAGAAAATGCAAAATCAAAAAACCAAACGGCAAAGCTGCAAGAGTCCCCATCGTACCAGGAGCATACTTCGACAGACCAGCGCCGAAAAACGATAAAAATATAAGTCTTTTATTCATCTTGTGGACTCCTAATTTAGGGAAGTTGTTTGGTACAACGCCATTAATTCGTGGTAAAACTCTCGTTCTGAATGCTCTTCGATAAGTCCGCTATTTGTCGTAAGGTCATTATATAGTTTGCCCAGATTTTTAAAGCGATTCGGAAACATCTTTGATAAATAAATCGCGGAAACGTCTTTTCTCATAAGTATCGCAGGCGGCAAAAGACCTGTTTTGAGAAGTTGCAATAGCGACTCGGTATTAAAGTTGATATGATGGTGCATACCGTGCGGACAAGAGCGCTGTGTAACCAAGGTCTTGCAAACGTTGCAGTAAACAAAATAACTAGAAATATCAATTTTTAAATCTATCCCGACAAACGAGTCAAAAATACTTTTTATCTCATGGCTCTCATAAAACATTCCGAGCCCCGCGTGGTTCGCCCCTATTACAAAACTATCGCAACCGAAGTTTTGGATGGCAATTGCATCCAGCAAAAGCTCATTCGTGCCGGCAAAAAGATATGTATTTTCAAACGGCACGACCACCACCCTATCGGATGGAAGATAAGTGCTAATTAGATGCTCCAACGCCTCATATCGGACAGAATAAGAAAGCTCATCCGCTGAATACGGTTTTGATAGGAATATAACAACAAGGTCATTTTTTTCTAACGTCAGACGGATAAGTCTCTCGTGCGCACGATTAAGAGGTCTAGCCGCCATAACCATCCCGGCAGTATGCTTAGCGTCAATTCTTTTTTTAGCCTCTTTTATCTTTTCCTTTGCCTTTTTGACATCATCGAACTCTATTTCATACTCACCGCTTACGGCATATTTTCCAAGCCTAGAAATAGTGTTTGCGACACCCGGATGCGACATGTCCCTAGTCCCGTAAATCTTCTCTACCCTGGCCATCTGGTCTATCTCAAATACTTCACCGACAGTCAAATGCCCGACAATATTATGATTCTCTACAAGATTTATTGTTTCATTTTTTTGAAGCCCCTCAAGCACGTCTTTGTTTCTTTTGCCGCTAGGAGCCAACAAGAATGAAAACGGGAAGCTTTTTCCTTTATACAAGGAGTTTGCATCGACTGCCTTAGCCTCCGCGCTACCCATTAATCCTTCTACGGGGGCAAGTATCCCCTCTTTGACCAAAGATAGGGAGGCTACCGCTTCTTTATCGATAAATAGTGATTTATTTCTTTTTGTAGATGCCATGTTTCTTTCTTTTTTCCCATAGAGATTTTCTGGATATTCCTAGTTTTTTTGAGAGCTCAACATCCGGATATTTGTCTTGAAAGTTGACCACTATGTTTTTGACGTAATCTTCGATAGTAAATATTTCGCCGCCGCCGACAAAGCCCTCATCGCTTTCTAATTCGACAACCTCTATCTCGGACTCATCTATACTCTCGCTCGATGAAAAAACAACATTTTTACCGGCTACCGCATCTAAAAAAGCTTTTTTATCCGATTTTTTTAAAGATTCGAAGTGAACGGCATAAATAACAGACTTATTATCATGCTCCAAAAACAGCTTTTCATCGAACTCTTTTTGCAAACAGACGAATTCAAGCCTCATCCCTTTGGCGGCAGCCAACTTAAATGCATAGGAGTCCATCTTTTTTTGCGATGATGAATGGAGCGCCTTTGGAAGTTCGGTTTTTTTTGTAATTTCCGGCAAATTCATAGCAGAAAATGAACTGGAGAGGTACTTTTTCAGTGAATCGTTCTCTTTTAGCAGCCTCTCATAGTCAAGATAGTGGTTAATCTTTTTGATTAGTTCCTCTATCATAAAAGGCTTGAGTATATAATCCTTTGCCCCTGCCTTTAGCGGTATGGAGACCGTATCGTTGTTGATGTAGTTGACCATCAAAATAATAATCGATTTTTTGTATCTGTCTATTACCGGCATAAAGTTTTGGCTACCCATCGATGTAGAGAGAAGCACAACGTCAAAAAACTCATCTCTGATAGCATCTTTGCCGCTAGCCGCTAGCTCACAGTTGTATCCACTCTCAATTAGCTTGTTTGCAATACTTTGCGCCAAATATATCTCATTTTCTACTATTAGTATTTTCACGCGCTCTTCCAATCAAAAAATTTTAGGCTAGCCACACTCATCACAAGTGCACCCTCTCCTCTTCCGACAAATCCCATCTTTTCAGACGTTGTAGCCTTAACACATATCTTGTACGGCGCAATACCCATTATATTCGCCAAACTTTTCTTAATTTCGTTTTTTATAGCAAAAAGTTTTGGCTTTTCAGCGACAACGGTCATATCGACGTTTGATATTTCATAGCCGACCGCTCTCACCATAGATACGACAACACGCAACAGCTCTGCAGAGTCGACCCCTTTGTACTTTGGATTCGTATCCGGAAAAAACTCTCCTATATCGCCAAGCCCCGCCGCCCCAAGAAGTGCGTCTATAACTGAGTGTATCAGGACGTCGCCGTCTGAGTGCGCCTTAAAGCCGTACTCATCGGTAATTTTTACCCCGCCCAAAATACATGTTTTCCCATCTTCAAAGGCATGCGTATCAAAACCTATTCCGCAAAAAGTGTCAATTGACGGGGTTGGAATACAAGAGAGCAATCCCAAATCCTCTTTTACGGTAAGTTTGATTTGTTTTTTTGATCCTTCAACAAATCCCACCGTATATCCGGCCTCTTTCATAGCGCCTGAATCATCGGTAAAAACTGCGGATTTTGAAAGTGCATTTTGCAAAAAGGATTTTTTGGAGAGCTGAGGAGTCTGGATAAGCCTAACGCTGCTTCTGTCTATATATTCCCCACCGTACACAACGGTATCGGGCACATTTATCGCCGGAACGATGCAATCATAGTCGCCTTTGGCGGCAATTACCCTTTTTACGCATTCCGCATCCACGCAACATCTAGCAACATCGGCGCTTAACACATACTCGCCACTCGCCGCATCTATGGCGTTTTTGAGGGAGTCCTGCCTCTCCTTGCCACCGGGGACAAAAATATAATCGGCAAAGTTTTGCATATATCCAAGTTCGCTCTCGTCACCGACTACGATAATCTCTCGAAACTCTGATATCTTCTCAAACTGTTTTGCTACAAAAAGCCACAACGGTTCATCACCGCATCTGAGCCACTGTTTCTTTGTACCAAGCCCAAAACGACTGGAACTTCCCGCCGCCAAAAGGATTAGAGATATTTCGGACAATTTCAGCCTTTTTTTGGTTTTTTGTGGTTATATTTTTTGCAAAAATTATACTTTAAATACACTGTATAAATTCGTAACACTTAGGAGAGCTTATGCTTAGAAGCGAATGGGTAAAGGCAAGAGCCTCGGACACCACAAAAACACAAATGCACTATGCACGCAAAGGCATTATCACGGAAGAGATGCGATACGTCGCAAACGTAGAAGAGCTTGACGCCGAATTCGTAAGAGCCGAAATCGCAAGAGGGAGAATGATAATCCCCGCAAACGTAAACCACTTAAACCTCCAACCCATGGCAATAGGGCTTGGCGCAAAATGCAAAATCAACGCAAACATCGGAGCCAGCTCACTTTCAAGCTGCGCCGAAGAGGAACTGGGTAAGCTGGATATGTGCCTCAAATACGGAGCGGATACCGTCATGGACCTCTCTACGGGTGGAAATCTGGATGAAATAAGAGAAGCGCTCATCAAGCACTCAAACGTCCCTATCGGTACGGTACCGATGTATCAAATAATATACGAATGCGGCAACGACATCGAAAATCTAAACATAGAGACAATGCTAAGCGTCATAGAGAGGCAGGCAAAACAGGGGGTTAGCTACTTCACGATACACGCCGGATTTTTGCTCCAGTTTATGCCGGAAGTCGCCAAACGAAAAATGGGGATAGTATCAAGAGGCGGCTCTCTCATAGCAGCTTGGATGATAAAAAATCATAAAGAAAATCCATTCTACGAAGCGTTTGACAAAATACTAGATATTTGCGCCGAGCACGACGTGGCACTCTCTCTCGGCGACTCTCTAAGACCGGGATGTCTAGCGGATGCCTCTGACGCCGCGCAACTAAACGAACTGAAAGTGCTGGGCGAGCTGACACTAAGGGCATGGGAAAGAGACGTGCAGGTAATGATAGAAGGTCCCGGACACGTACCGCTCAATCAAATAGAGCGTAATATGAAAATAGAAAGAGAATACTGCTACGATGCGCCGTTTTATATCCTTGGACCTCTTGTCACCGACATTGCCGCAGGGTATGACCACATAGCCTCCGCCATAGGCGCTGCGGTCGGCGGATGGCACGGGGCTTCGATGCTGTGCTACGTAACACCAAAAGAGCATTTGGGACTACCGAATATGGCCGACGTAAGAGAGGGCATTATTGCCTACAAAATAGCCGCTCACGCCGCAGACATCGCCAGAGGACGCAAAAACGCCAGAAGCAGAGACAACGCAATGAGCGACGCTAGATATGCGTTTGATTGGAACAAGCAGTTCGAGCTGGCTCTCGACCCAGACAGGGCAAAAGAGTACCATGACGAGACCTTGCCGTCTGAGGGCTTCAAAGACGCCGAGTTTTGCTCTATGTGTGGACCGAAGTTTTGCGCCTACAAGGTAACGCAAGAGGCGTTTAAAAATCACGCCGAATAAAACTAAAAGCGGGCTAAGAGAGTTTTAGTCCGCCAAGAAGTCCTACCGCCCTCCCCTTTGCCACCTCTTTTTCAAAATCGGCCAACATCGACTCAAATCCCCTCAAAACCCTAAGCGCCAAGCCAGAATAAAACTCTTCAAAATTCTGCGGTTTCGTATGCCATACGGCTACGCAAAAGCTAAAAACTATGTGCTTAAGAGAGCCGCCAAACAGTAAAAACAACACATCCCTTCCCTGCTCTTTTGAGGCGGCAAACGCTTCAAACTTCCGAATAATCTCAAAAAACTCTGCCTTACTTTTGGCCGCATCACCGAATATCGCAAACAATTCACTTTTGAATGACGCTATTTTGTCGCCTATTTCGCCAAGACCGTCTTTTGCAAACACAACATCTTTGTCTTGACTAAACATATTTTTTATCGCAAAGAGCGTAGCTTTTTTATCTATTTGAGACAGCTCTATATTTTTTGCAGGTTTTGCCCCTGCTATGAATGCGCCGTCCGATAGATTGGTTACGTTTGCGCTTTTGTTTTCGTAGATGGCATATTCCATCATATTTTTGGACATTCTGTATAGGTGGTTTGAGTATATTTCGCTCTCTTCAAAATTTGCCTTGACCCTCACAGACCCTTCAGGCAGTGCGTCGCTTTCATCATAGATGGAGTCTTTTGAGTGAACTTTGCGCCCTTTTTTGTATCCGGCGTCCATTCCGCACAAAATTACGCTTTTTGATATATTCAAAGCCAATGAAAAAGCGGCATTGCCGACAAACGGGGACGAAAAAGGGAGTACAAACCTTGGGGCATCCAAAAAACTAACAGCCGCAGAATCTCTAAAAAATAGCATTTTATCGCCCGATGATGAGGCTAGCGTATCGGGGTCTACGACATTCGCGGCTATCATGTCTATATCAGACACCCCTGCCTCCCTGAGTATATCGCCCAGATAGTCGCTTCTTTCTATCTCTATCTGAAAATCGGGTCGAATACCATTTTTGAGCAGAGTCCTGAGCGCCGTACCCGCAGCAAATATGACCATTTTTTCGCTGTTTTGTCTCAAAAACTCCAAACTATCGTCAAGACTGGCACCGTTGCCGACAACGCATATCGGGGCTTCTATTTTCTCAGTATTACCGACAAATATGGGGTGTTTTATATTTTTGTATGAGCAGTTTTTTTGCGAATTTCGCCATCCTATCATCTCATCTTCATAGCTCCCCATTCCGCGCAGCAAAGCCCCCGCCTCTACCTCAACGATATTTTTTAGCTCGTTTATTTGCGGGGCATCAAACATAGTAAGTTCAGGCCTAGGATAAATGGCGGAAAATTTGCTTTTGGCAAAAAACTCTCGCACAATGAGGGTGCCAGGTACATCGCCTATGGATAAAAATAGATTCTTTGTCTTGACATACAGCGCAGGATAATCCACAAAATACGCTGAAATAGCAAAAAAGTCGGCAAACGGCTCATAGATAAAAAGTGAGTCTATTTTTTCACACTCTTCGTTTATCGCCTCAAGCGCAAATCCGCCGCCAAGACCGTAAAGCAAAGCGGAGGGTAAATATTGTCCGTCAAGCGATGGCGCAGAGGGGTTCATGCCTGACACATGCGCATACCCAAATATCTCCTTGCATACGGCAGCAGTATGGGCAAGCTGGGATGAGACCATATAAAAAGGATTTGATGAAAAACCCTGACGCCACTTGGTATGTGAAAGCGGATTTTTTGCCATCTCTTTTGAAGCCGCTATTGCCGTGTGTCGCCCATCTTCGCCGATAGGATAGACAAGGGTATTTGAGGATAAATTCAATACGTTTGCGCCATGTTCGTCAAATACAAGCCCGAACACGGACGGCTTATTAAGCAGATAAGAACATAGCTTGGCATCATTTTTTTTGAAAAACTCTAAATTTTTTGTAAATCTATTTTTTAGTTCTGTTTTTGCGACATCTGCCGATAAACTCTCTATATAATCCAAAAAATTCATTTTTTGCGACAATCCTAAGCGGTTTTTAAAAATATTAGCCATAAACTGTTGAAAGTCGGTTTTATATCACACAAAAGCCACTATTCTAAGGTATTATGGATTTAAAATTCAAAAAAAAGGGGATCAAATGAAAAGATCAGGCTTTACGCTTATCGAACTAGTATTCGTAATCGTAATTTTGGGTATTCTAGCAGCCGTTGCAGTACCAAGGCTAGCTGGGGTGCAGGATGATGCTACCGTAGCAACGGAAGATGCTGGCGTTGGAGCAATCAGGACAGGACTACAAGGCATTAAAGGCAAAATAATACTTGCCGGCAGTAATGCATTTAACATAACCTTAACAGGCAAAGATGGGGTAACTGGTGTTGCAACGGTAACTCCAACAGGAACAGGAGTTAATGTCGCAAGCAACAATTTAATAACCTTAAGCGTCGATGGAGCGATAGCCGCAACAAATACACTGGCGCAGACAGCCGAAAATAAAGATGGTACATTGAGTACAGTTTTAGATCCTGGCAGCAGAGAACAATGGAAGACAAAAGGGAGCGGAAACAATACTATAATGGCTGGACCAGCAACATCCGCCATAACAGATACAACTGTTAAATATAATGCAAATGGCAGTTGGCTTTATACTCCGGCAGCTGGTACGGTTGCATATCAATCCTCTACAAAATACTAATAATATACTCCCGCTTCGGCGGGACTTCTAGCCACAAATGAACCTTAAATCAATTTTTTTTCAATCTTCTTTAGTATTTCTATTATCAACCGTCATAGCTTTTTTATGGCTTGGTTTTGCCGACATATCTTATATTCATGGCAACACTGGATATGCCATAATAACCCCTGACGGGTATTACTACGTAGACATTATTGAAAAAATATTAAACAACAAGCCACTGGAAGAACTCAGCTTAGCAACGCTTGTTTTTTCATATTTTTTTGTGTTACTGCTTAAGCTTTTTGGAGCAACCGAGGCTAAAGATATATTATTTTTTATTCCGCCTTTCTTCGCCGGAGTATTTGGGGTGGGCGCGCTTCTATTTGCTAAAGAATTTTTGGACAGCAAAAAATCTATATTTGCAGCCATTCTGGCCGCCTCTAGCGCAGGTTTTGTGGCTAGAACAAGAGCGGGATATTTTGATACAGATATATTTGTTTTTTCACTTCCCATTTTCATACTAGCCTTCGGTATCAGATACCTAAAAAATAAACAAACAAAAGACTTCGCATTAAGTGTATTTTTTGCAACATTTTTAAGCCTTGTATACAGTAACGGCTCGATACTTGTACTTTTTTGTTTTGCCGGCTTTGGAGTGCTACTTTTTGACGAGACACAAAACAAGAGAGCACTTAAAAAACTGGCTTTATCGCTTTTTGCAGTCAGCTTTATAAATCCAACATATATTCTCAGCATACTGTCAAAAGCCAACCTGTATCTTTTTAAAACAGAGGATTTGGCTCCGGACTTATCCTACAACTCCAATTTTGGCTTCATAGCCGAATCTTCAAATCTTCCTTTTTTTGATGCCATAAATTTGGTATCGGGAAGTATTTTATTGTTTATCCCTTCCGTAGTCGGCTTGTTTTTGCTGTTTCGTCAAAAAAGGGAGATTGTTGTCATGTTGCCGTTTTTGCTTCTCGGCTCGGCGGCTTTTATTCTCGGCTCTAGATTTGCCCCCTTTGCCGCCGTGGCTACGGCCGTCGGTCTGCTCTTTTTTGCTTCATGGGCGGCAGCAAAAATGGAAAAAAAATATCTCAAGATTACCGTGTTTGCCGTTCTTTTGCTGCCTAGTTTTGGCATCAATATTTTAAATGCGGCCCTCAGCAATGAAATCGGGGGCTTCCATGCGAAAGAAACAGCTTCTCTCGTAAAAATAAAACCCCTAGTTGAAAAAAACTCTACCATTTTTAGTAGATGGGATTACGGATATGAACTCAAATACTATCTTGGCGCCTTTACACCGTCAAATAACGGCTCTATGGGTGGAGCGCAGATATTTACGGAATCTGCTGTTTTTGCATCAAACAATCAGAACTTTGCCGCAAATCTAATGTTAGAGGCCAATGCCGAACTCAGACGACCGATTCAAATGAACGATAAAAATACCAGCACGCTTTTTGTGAAAATGGGGGCAAGAAAAGGGTTTGATACAGTACGTATCAATGGATACCTGAACTATCTGGAACAAAATCGCTCAAGCTCATACAAAAATACATATTTACTTATGCCCACAAGAATGATAGATATTTTTGAGACGGTACAAAAAAACGCAAATACCAAATTTATGAAAGGGCGTATCAACTCGGCTCCTTTTTTCAAATTTTATAGGGCGATTGCCGAAAATGAGAAGACAATCAAGCTTGATAAAAAAGTATATATAGACAAACTATCAAAAACGGCTTCCATAGATGGAAACACGATACCGCTGTTGTCTATATATGTCGTAAAAAAAGAAAGCGGCAAAACGGATGTATTTGAAAATAAACTAAACGACGGCAATGGGATGATTCTTATCTTTTTGCAAGAGTTAAACGGTTATATTTTGAGTGACAAAAAAAGCGTCGATACCGTATTTGTGCAGATGTCTATTTTTGACAAATATGATGAAACTAGATTTGAAAAAATATATGACGACAGATATTTCAAGCTTTTTAGGGTTTTATAATTGATACTACTCGGACACAACGGAGCAGGCAAAAGCACGCTCATCAACTATCTTTTGGGATTTTATCCCTCTATCTCATCTCATCCGTATCTACCGGCTTTGAGCGAAAATGCGCCAAAAATAGAGCTTTCATCGGCGGGATATGCCCCAGAGGCTGCGCTACTAGATGGCGGATTATGCGCGGATGATTATTTTGAACTATTGGCAAAGAATAAAAATATAAAAGAATATAGCACGGCAGCGGAGCTGACAAAAGTTGGTTTGAGGGCGGACGT
Source organism: Campylobacterales bacterium (assembly GCA_050252455.1). Taxonomy (GTDB): domain Bacteria; phylum Campylobacterota; class Campylobacteria; order Campylobacterales; family UBA6016; genus UBA6016. The sequence continues at coordinate 153,852 of JBFWKW010000001.1, forward strand.
AAAGCAAAAAATCAAAAAATACTCCAAGGGGATGAAGCAGAGACTGCTCCTCTCTCTCGCTCTTTTTGGCTCTCCAAAGACCGTCATATTGGATGAGCCGACAAGCGGACTAGACCCTTTCGGCAAAGAGGAAATAGAAGAATATCTACTTAGCCTAAAAGACGATATGAAGTTTATCGTCTCCACGCACTCTCTAGAATTTGCTCACAAAATGCAAAAAGAGATTTGGATATTAAAAGAGGGAAGCGTCGTATATAGAGGTCTTCCGGCGTCCCTTGACGAACTAAAAAATATATTTTCTATGCACCGCCCGAAGGGAAACGCATGAAGATAATTTTCACATCTAAATTTATATTAAAATCATTACTAGGTGAACGTGCCACGGGACTTTTTTTGGTAATAGCCTCAATATTTTTGGTCTTGTCGCTTTCGCTTAGCGATATCAATATCGCAGTCAAATACCGTCTACTAGAAGATGCCTTGCTTGCTTCCGAGGGGTTCATAATGCTACTTGCCGCGGTGTTTTATCCGTTTTTATTAATGGAAAAAGAGAGAAAGGGCGGACTATTTGTCTTTACTCTACTTGGCTACACGAGAAGCAAATATCTGCTCTCTTTATTTTTGGCGCTATTTTGTCTTTTGCTTGGAATTTTTTTTGTTTTTTTTGTTTTTGACTTCTTGTTTTTATCTGTTTTTGCAGACGGCATGAAAAGCGAATTTGCCCAAAAACTATTTTTAGGTTCTTTTTGCGGTGCACTACTCTCCTTTACGGCGCTGGCTTTGGCCCGCTACGTGTCAAATACAAATGCAATCATTTACACTATATTTCTATTTTTCATAGGGAGCGGGGCAGACGAATTGACGTTGTACGCAAAAGACGGCGGGGCATTACTGCAAGCAGTATCATACGTCATATATTACGCTTTGCCTAATTTTTCATTTTTTGACCCGTTGTCCACCGACACCCACGGCAATAAGCTGATATTTGCCGTTTCTTATTTCGTGATATATGGTGCACTTTTGTATTTTGCCGCATATATAAAGTTCAAAAAAGAGGCGCTAAAAGTTGGCTAAAGCAGCCCTTATTGCGCCGATTTTATTGGCTTTTTTGTATTTTATATTCAATCCGACGGCCAAAGAACAAAAAAAAGAAAATAGCCTGCTATACTCGAATCCACAAATCTCAAAGGCCGTACTCGGAAGCTTTAGCCCCTTTGTTGCTGATTTCGCATGGCTAGAATCCACCAAAATAGGTGAACTTGGACGGGGCGGAAGTCAAAACGTAGATAAAGAAGAGATACGCGCCGCATTTCTCACGATAGCGTCCCTTGACCCATCTTTTTACCATGCCGTCAACTATGGAGTATCATATCTTGCCACGATAGCAAAAGACAAAAAAGCGGCATACGAAATTATAGACAGGGCTTTGGCCTTGCATCCCAACGAGTTTCGGCTCAAATATCTAAAGATGGTAATAGAGGTCACGAGCGAAACGCCGGACAAAGAGATGCTAAAAAAGCTAGCCGTAGAAGTATTTTCTCATCCTGAATTTAACGGGGTATTCGGAGTAATGAAAGTGGATGATTTTCTTATCGATATACTCGCCTTTGCAGCCGATGAAAACGCAAAAAAAGCGGAACTAAAAAGAGAGCTGGAGTGGCTTTATAAAAACACAAAAGACAAAAATAAAAAAGAGTTGATAGCCTCCAGACTAAAAGAGTTTTCTTGAATTACTACGAAATAGCCATAATCGGACACAATTTAGGCGTGCTCACCTTTGAAAGCAATGAAGAGATAGAAGAGGGCAGGGTAGTCAAAGCAGACGTCTCAAGACGCTCAAAAGACGGAGTAATAATCAAAAAATGTGAAAAACCCGCCTTCAAAACAAGTCCCGTAAAAGAGATAACCGACAAATACTACTCCAAAGAGCAAGTCGAGCTTGCCAGATTTGTCTCATCGTATTACGTGTGCGAACTTGCAATCAGCCTCTCTTTGTTTGAGCCGTTTTGCAACATGAAAGCCGAGCACGAAAAAGCCAATATAATGACCGAAGTTCAGCTCTCGAACGAACAGATAAAAGCATACGAATTTATCTCCCAAAAAGAGGTATCTCTGCTCTTTGGAGACACCGGAAGCGGCAAGACGGAAATATACATAAAAGCGATGGAAGATGCCGTAAACAGCGGCAAAAGCGTCATATTTTTGATGCCGGAAATCAGCCTGACGCCGCAAATGCTCAAAAGATTAAAAGCAAAATTCGGCGACCTAGTCGGAATATGGCACTCCAAGCAAAGCAAAAAAAGCCGTAACGCCATGCTTGAAGGGCTATATAGCGGCAAGATAAGGATAGCGGCAGGGCCTCGCTCGGCATTGTTTTTGCCGCTCAAGAATATCGGACTTATCGTGGTTGACGAAGAGCACGACGACTCATACAAGTCCGCCCAGTCACCTAGATACAACGCAAAAGATATGGCCATTACTTACGCCAAAATATGCGGGGCAAAGTGCATTCTAGGATCTGCCACCCCATCTCTTGCCAGCTACAAAAACTATCCGTATTTTAGGCTCAAAAATAGTTTTTTCGGCGGTAAAAAAGAGTTTGTATTTGCCCCGAAAGAGACGACAATAGACGATTTCATAATCTCCTCTCTCAAAAAAACCGTATCCGCTAACGCTCAGGCAATACTGTTTTTACCGACTCGCGCAAACTTCAAATACGCAGTATGTAAAAGCTGCGGCAAAACGATAGAGTGCCCTTTTTGCTCGGTCTCAATGAGCCTACATCTGGATAGCGGTACGACAAAGTGCCACTACTGCGGATACGGCGAAAAACTAGATTTAAAATGCAGAAGTTGCGGTCACGGAGAGCTCGGTGTCTTTCGTATGGGAACGCAAGAGGCACTCGAAAAACTGGAAGAGGCTTTGCCGGACGTAATAATCAAAAAATTTGACCGCGACGAAATAACTACGCAATCAAAACTGGAGGCCGCATTAAAAGAGTTTGAATCCGGTAAAACTTCGGTACTCGTCGGCACACAAATGCTCTCAAAAGGGCACGACTACCACGCGGTAAAACTAGCCGTTATAATGGGGCTTGACAGCATACTTGCCCAAAACGACTTTCGTGCCAGAGAGAGGGCGCTCTCGCTACTTGTGCAGATATCGGGCAGGGCAGGGCGCAAAGAGGATGCAAAAATCATCATCCAAACGCTAAACGGCGAGTTTTTCTCAAGGTATATCAGAGATTATGAGCTGTTTTTGAAAGATGAACTGGAGATGAGGGGCGAGCTATATCCTCCGAATATACGGATGGCAAGACTGCTGTTCTCATCCAAAAATAGACAGACGGCGGAAGCAAATATGAACCAAACGGTGAAAAAGCTGGAAGAGACGGGAGTAGAGATAGTCGGCTTCGGAGAGGCGGCAATAGGACGAATAGCCGAAAAGTATAGATTTGATATACTTGTGAGAGACCGCTCGGCAAAGAAGCTTCTGGGCGCAATATATGCCGTAGATGACAAGAGCTTTGAGGTCGATATGGATCCCCTTTCATTTTCTTAAAACTTAGTGGAGCACAATTTGAAAACATACATCGTTGACACTTCCGTTATACTTGACGACGCCGCCAATATCTTCGCCCTATCGCAAGAGGGAAGCAATAAAGTCGTCATACCCGAGACCGTACTAGATGAAATAGATGCCAAAAAAAGCGGTTTTGGAGATATAAACTTCCAAGCTAGAGAATTTAACCGCATCATGGACGAAGCGGTGGTGCTTGGCGAATCGGAAGAAGCCTCAAAAGATGGTCAAACCCTCAGAATAGTATATGTAAAAGTCGGTGATTCTACGTTCGATCTCGTATCAAAAAGCTCTTATAAAACGCTTATTAACCACGATGCGCCAAACATCATAAACGATAGAAAAATCCTTGAAATCGCCTCCCACTACGAAGATTCTGAAGTAGTAACAAACGATATAGCAATGAAGCTTCGCGCCCTCTCAATGGGACTAAAATCACAACCGTTTAAGACAAATAGAATAGACGATATCGAGAAGCTCGAATTCATAGAGAGAATAGATATCAAGCTCGCACAAAAAGAGTTTATCGAAAGCTCAAATCCTAGCGACTACGGGCTAGAGCTATCGCACTTTACAAATATTGAGTTTATAGTAGAAGAGACGGGCGAGCATATATTGGCATTTTATAAGCCGACAGGATTTCATATCATTGACGAGGACGAGATACGAAAACTTGTCGTCAAGCCAAAAAACAAAGAGCAGCTATTTTTCCTCAATATGCTAATAGACCCGGATGTGCCTATCGTCGTATGCGCCGGAGTTACGGGAAGCGGTAAAAATCTACTTGCGATGCAAGGGGCGGTAAAAAGCTTCCAAGAGGAATCGGCGGATGAGATAAAATATTGCCGTAACACCGTAACGGCTGGGGATACGGCTGCACAACTCGGTTTTTTAAAAGGGGATGAGGCGGCCAAGCTCGGCGTATTTACATACCCGCTTTACGATGCAATATCGGGCTATATGCGCATAGAGATGGACGATAGACTCAAGCGCTCAAAAGCGGCCGATTTTATGACAAATGAGGATTTCCTCAAAAAATACAACATCGAAGCCATCAATATCAACCAAATGAGGGGCGTAAACCTAGAGGGATACCTCGTATTTGACGAGTGGCAAAACAGCTCGCCCGCGATAAACAAACTAATGCTAACACGTGTCGTAGAGGGAAGCAAAGTAATAATACTTGGCGACTTGCACCAAATAGACCACCCGCACCTCACCAAATACAACAATGCCCTCGCAATAATGCTCAAAAAAGCCAAAACGTCAAACATGATAGCCGCCGTCAAGCTAAGCAAAGTCGTAAGAGGTAAAATTGCTGAATTTGCGGAGACAGAACTATAAAATGACTCTCCAAAAAAAAGCAACCGTAGTAGCTAGCGCGACCGCATTTTTTCTCATAGTTATCAAGCTAACGGTCGGGATAATGACCGGAACGGTGGTCATCATAGCTTCCGCCATCGACTCGGCGTTGGACTTTTTGATTTCACTTTTCAATTCATACGCAATCACAAAATCCCAAAAACCGATGGATGCGGAATACAACTACGGTAGAGGCAAAATAGAGGGTCTTGCCTCCATGACCGAGGGGCTTGTGATTATCGCATCGGGTATTTTTATTATCTACGCGGCTGTACAAAAATTTATAAGCGGTGAGCCGACGACGCACCTTGGACTATCTCTTGCCGTAATGGCGGTATCGATAGCAACGACTGCCGCACTCGTGATATTTCTCAACTTTGTATACAAAAAAACCAAAAATCTAATCATAAAATCGGACGCCCTCCATTACAAAAGCGACTTGTACACAAATGTCGGCATCATAGTCTCTCTTGGGCTTATATATTTTAGCGATTGGCACTTCATAGACCCGGTAGTCTCCATCGCTATAGCAATTTACATCATTTACTCGGCGACGGCAATAGTAAAAGAGGGGCTGGAGATGCTACTAGATAAAGCCCTTGAACACGAAACGGTAGAGAAGATAGAATCAATAATACAAAGCCACATAGACGCCAAAGAGTGCATAATATCAGGCTACCATCAACTAAAAACACGCAAAAGCGGCTCGGTAAATTTTGTAGACGTACATCTTGTTTTTAACGACAGGGTGCTCCTGAGGGATTCTCACGAACTCGCCGACCACATAGAAGAGCGGATAATCGATATACACCCGAACGAGTCATGGATAATCAACATTCATCAAGACCCATATGATGACGGAAACATAAATACTAAGGCGGCAGAGCAAAAATCATGAAGTTGCTATCCAAAAAAACGGTTTTTGCACTTTTTGGCGCAATGTACGCGCTTCTTTGCTGTTTTTATTGGATAGAGACTAGAAGATATGCGGAAGAAGAGTCGTTCAAAAAAATTCAGAATCTATTATTTATGCACAAAGCAATACACGGCTATGTAGAAGATATGCAAAAACCGGCGGTTTACAAGCTAAAAGAGAGTGGAAAGCTATACAAGGCATATTTTTCGCCGGAAATCTTGTCGTTTACTTTTATCGCCAGAAATATCAAAGACTACTACAACAAAGAACGAACAAAAGCCGACCAGCACGCCATATATTTCAAACTAGCCTCATCCAACCCTAGAAACCCTGTCAACAAAGCTACACCCGCCGAAGATTCGCTAATCAAAAAATTTAACACCGAAAAAATCAAAGAGTACAAAAGCGTAATAGAGGAGGGCGGGGCGAAGTTTTTATACTATGCATTGCCCGTCCAGCAAAACCAAGCCTCATGTATGAAGTGCCACGGCACCCCTTCCGATGCGCCAAAAGAACTACTCGATAGATATGGGGATAAGGCCGGCTTTTTTGAAAAACTAGGCCAAACAAGGGCGATAATTTCGATTAAGGCTCCGCTGCAAGACGAACTTGCGGCCGCAAATCATATTTTTTGGTTTTTATCGGGGGTTACTTTTGCGATATTTGGACTCCTGTACTGGGTAATCGCATTTTTTATCGGCAAGCTCGAACGCCTCAATAAAACACTTGAAGAAAAGGTAGATAGCGAAGTTCAAAAAAGACTGGAAAGCGAAAATATACTTATTCAGCAAAACAAGATGGCCACAATGGGCGAAATGATAGGAGCTATATCACATCAATGGAAACAGCCGCTAAATAGCCTCGGCATAATGACGCAAGACGTCAAATACGCATACGAATATGGGGAGCTGGACAAGGAATATATTGAGGCTTTCAACAAAAAAGCAACCGAACAAATACAGTATATGGCCAAAACAATAGATGATTTCCGAAATTTCTTCAAGCCAAACAAAGAGAAGAAACCTTTTTGCATAACAATGGCGCTCGAAAATGCCGTTAAGCTATTGGAATCACAGCTAAAAAACAACTCGATAGAGCTAGATTTTGACAATACCGGCGCTAAAGTGTTTAGTTTTGGAAATCAGAACGAATTTTCACAGGCAATTATCAATATTCTCAACAACGCCAAAGACGTTCTGATTGAAAAAATGTCATCGGATAAAACGTTAAAAGCATTAATAAAAATATCCATAGCCAAAAAAGACGGAAAAATATCTATAAAAATAAGCGATAACGGCGACGGAATCAAAGAAGAAATAATAAGCAAGCTGTTTGAGCCATACACGACTTCAAAAGAGAGCGGCACCGGAATAGGGCTGTATATGGCAAAAATGATAATAAGCGACGGCTTTAAAGGCGAACTGACAGCCTCAAATAGTTCGGACGGAGCCGTGTTCGAGATATTAATAGACGAATTTATAGAAAATTAAATTACTTCTGTTATAATTTTCGCCTCCCAAACATCGTGGGGCATTAGCTCAGCTGGGAGAGCGCAACGCTGGCAGCGTTGAGGTCAGCGGTTCGAACCCGCTATGCTCCACCAACCATCAACTTTTAATCCCCAATGACGATTTACTTTGTATACAACCAAAAAAAGGATTGAATATGCAAGTAACCGAGAGTTCAAAATATCAATCATATATGATGAATATAAAAGCGTCTTTGAATGTAGGCGACGAGTCCATAGTCGATAAAAACGGCTTAAGCGACGAAGCAAAAGAGAAAATAAAAAACGGTGAATTATCCGCAAAATCACTCTCAAATTCATATTTGTTTGAGTTTAGCTTGACCGTAGAGAGCTATTCGAGTACATCGTTTGAAGCGCAAAACGGCATATTTGATATCAATAAAGTAAAGAGCCTAACGAAAAATTTGGAGCTTGACAAACTCGGCTACAAAGGCAAACCCATAGGCGATTTGACACCCGATGAAGCAAAAGAGCTTGTCGGCGAGGACGGGTTTTTTGGTGTCTCAAAAACATCGGATAGGCTTGCAGACTTTGTTATTGCCGGAGGCGGCGACAATATCGATAAGTTAAAATCAGGAAGAGAGGGGATAATAAAAGGCTTCAAAGATGCGGAAGCGCTGTGGGGTGAAAAACTCCCCGATATATCCTATGAAACCCTAGATAAAGCGCTTGAAAAAATAGATAAAAGAATAGAGGAGCTAGGCGGCAAAGCCTTAGACGTTCAGGCCTAGCCTAGCGTCTTTACAAGCTCCTCGGCTATCTCTTTGTAATATGCTTTGTACTCTTCATCCGCATGAGCAACAGGCGGCGTGCCCTCGTCGCTAAGTTCCCTTATTTGCATAAGAAGCGGTATTTGCCCAAGCAGTTTAACGCCGTAGTTTGCGGCAAGCATCTCACCCCCACCGCTCCCGAAGATATCATATCTAGCTTTTGTATCCGGCGTTACAAAATAGCTCATATTTTCTACTATTCCGGCTATCGGCACTTTGATGTCTTGAAACATCCGTATCGCACGACTCACATCATCAGTTGCCACCGCTTGCGGAGTAGTCACTAGTATGCCCGCCGATATTTTCATCTCTTGAGCGGTAGTGAGCTGTATATCGCCAGTCCCCGGGGGCATATCTATAACAAAATAATCAAGCTCGCCCCACTCCACATCCTCAATGAGTTGAACAAGAGCGCTTACCGCCACGGAGCTCCTCCATACAAGCGGCGTATCCGGTGTCGGAGTAGTGATGCCGACCGACATTATCTTGACTCCATAGTTTTCACTAGGGATTATCTTGTCATTTGCGCCCCATTTGAGCGTCTCATGTCTGATATTTAGAAGCCTTGGAATATCGGGGCCGTATATGTCGGCATCAAGAATACCCACTTTTTTGCCTAGCTGCGCAAGCGCTACGGCAAGATTAGCGCTTACCGTACTTTTGCCTACGCCGCCCTTGCCGCTTGTGACGGCTATAACGTGCTTCGCAAACTTTGCCCTATCGTTTGGTTTTTCAAAAGTGCCGTATGTAAGCGGTTTTTTAGCTTGAGACGGATTCATTTTGCACCTCTTTTATGGCATTCTCTATTTTTCTTATGGCGCGCTTTGCTTTTATCGTCCACCCGCTCGTAGCGTCCTCTGCTTTTGGGAAATTATTTGCAAGCTCTTCATATACGACAAGTCTGCTTTCCATCAATTTTTTGATAACTTCCAGAGCTTCGACCAAACGCCCGTTCTCTTTTGCTACTTTTAGTAACTCACCGAACATTTTATGGTTATCTGTCAGCTTTATCTCTATACCCATCTTTTCGGATATACTCTTTAGCTCTGCATTGGTTATATATATACCGCTATAGTCGACCCCTAGAAGTTCATATAAGTAGAACCCCAAAGAGCTGGAAATTAAATTTTTATTATCATCAATATTAGAAATATTCATAATAAGTCTCGCTTACAATTTGGCATTTTTTATAAAAAATCATCTTAACTAAAACATTATGAAAATACAAATAAATAGCTGTGATTTAAGCTATCCGAGCCTCCCCTTGCAAGCTTTTTTTATGGTGTTACTTATACTTATTTAAATAAAAATAATAATAACTTTAGTTAATACAATTAAGACTTCATTAAGATAAGTTTACTTAAAATTTATTCCCTTGCAAAAAGCAAAAATTAAAAGTCAAGAAGAGCAATAAAAGGAGCGTTTATGAGGAAGCTACTGGCATCACTTTGCCTATTTTCTTCGGTTGCCGCTATCTCTGCACTGGCCGATGATATAACGATATCGGCCAAAGAAGCAAAAGAATTGGTAGGCAAACCGGGAGTCGTGTTTGTAAGCGGCGATAATGCGGACGTTTACGGACTTAATCACGTAGAGGGCTCTATGAATATGGACGCTCACCACCTTCACCACTCTGATATAACGGGACATTTGCACTGTGCTCCGCTTTATATGTGCGTTGAAGAGGCGGAACAGTTTATAGGTTCAAAAGGTATCGACAACGATACGCTTGTAATAGCTTATGACGACTTCAAAGGTCCAAATGCTTCCGGTGTTTGGCATTTTTTCAAAAGCTACGGACACAATAAAGTAAAAATAGTAGACGGCGGCATAACACAACTGAAAAATGCAGGTGTAAAAATAGCCAAAGGCGCCGAACCAAAAGTAGCTGCAAAAACTTTCAAAATCGATCCTAAAAAAATCAATTACGACATAATAGTATCCAAAGAAGATATGCTAAAAGCCGTTAAGGACATTGAAGCAAACGGCGATAAATCAAAATATATGATTATCGATACAAGAAGAATCGAGGAAATTATAGGCGCCACAAAGCTTGACAACGTTGCACGCGGCGGGCACGTACCTAACGCCAAATTCATGGAGTGGACAAACTTTAGCGATGCGGCAAAAAAACTCTCTTATAAAACCGAAGACGAAATGAAGGCGGCTTTGGAAAAATTTGGCATCAGCAAAGACAAAACTATCTATACGTATTGCCACGTTGGAGCGGGAAGAGGCTCATATATAGCTACCGTGCTTGAAAAACTAGGCTATAAAAACGTGAAAGTCTATACCGGCTCATGGGACGAGTGGGGTAACGACTGGAACATGCCGATAAGACGATGAGGGAGAAAGTAATAATGGTAAAAAATAGAAGAGACTTTTTAAAAGCTTCGGGTCTAACGGCAGCACTAGTAGCCGGACAAGGTTCACTGTTTGCAAAAACAAACGTAACTAAAGTCGAAAATGCAAAAGAGGCTTATCCTAATGCTAGCATGACGGAAAACCTATACAGAAATGAGTTTGCTTTCACTTACGGCAAAAAAGAAGAGCATGGTTTTGCATACCACTGCGTTAACTGTCAAGGTAACTGTGCGTGGGAAATCTGGTCAAACAACGGTGTTGTAACCAGAGAAAACCAATCCGCAAGATATCCGATAATCAACCCAAGCATCCCTGACTTCAACCCAAGGGGCTGTAACAAAGGTGTTGAGCACTCTCAGGTAATGTACGAAAAAGACAGAATCCTCTACCCGATGAAAAGAATGGGCAAAAGAGGCGAAGGTAAATGGAAAAGAATCAGCTGGGATGAGGCAACTCAGGAAATAGCTCAAAAACTATACGACACAATGATAGACCCTAAAAAAGGTCCCGGCGCAATCACGGTTCATGCCGGTACAGGTCTTTTGACGGAAGGTAGAAGGGGCGGACCTCTTAGATTCTCCACTCAGCTAGGCGCGGTAAGAATCTATCCTGCTTCATATCTGGGCGACATGTTCTCGGGTGCTGCGGTAGCTTACGGCGAAGGTAACATGGGCTGCACTTACGACTTTATGTATGGCGTAAACGTAGCCATTATGTGGGGTGCAAATCCATCTGCAACAAGAATACCTGACGCTCACTTCGTATGGGAAGGCAAATACAACGGCGCTAAAATCGTTGTTATTACCCCTGAATTCAATGCTTCTGCATCAAGAGCGCACCTATGGGTACCGATCAAACCGGGTACGGACAACTACCTTGCGATGAGCATCATCCATGAGCTAATCAGCAAAAAACTTTATATGCCGCAAGCGGTAAAAACATACACAGACCTTCCTTTCCTTGTAAGAGTCGATAACAAAAAACTTCTAAGAAGAAGCGATATCGAGCATGCAAAAGACGACAAACAGCACCATAAGTTTGAAGAAGAGTTCTACACTTGGAATACAAAAACAAACTCTATCGCGCCAATGCCGGGAAGCCACGGGAGCGACCTCTCAACCCTAAGACTAAAAGACAAAGGCTACGATATAGACCCTGCTCTTGAAGGTACTTGGGATGTCAAACTTCACGACGGCAAAACTGTAAAAGTAACAACTGTTTTTGAACTACTAAAAGTTGAAGCGGCCAAATTTACGGCTGAAAATACTCAAAAAATGACGGGTGTACACCCTTCTATAGTTGAAGAGCTGGCACGTGACATCGCAAAAGAAAACGTAGTAGAAATAACTACCGGCTTCTCTCTAAACAAATATTTCAACGGCATCCTAAACATCTGGAATATCGCTTCAATATGCGGTCTTACAGGTAGATACGGCCCTAGAGGCGGTCTAAATACCGAAAATGAATTCCAACTTTCCGGCCTAGAGACGCTATCGGGTCACGCAGGCAAGTACCAAGCAAGATTCGGCTCAGGCTTCTTTGGCGAGTTTATGTTCGGTAACGGTATGAAAGACTTTGATAGATACTTCTCAGACGCAGACCTAAAAAGATCGCAAGGTATTGAGAAAAAAGAGTACAAAGCGATTATCGAGCAGATGGTAAAAGACGGTAAAGCGTTTGCCAACGATCCGAAAAAAGCGAAAAAAGCAAAACCGTTCTGGATGCCTGAAGTAGCGCTTTTGGTTGCCGACTCAAGATTTAGAAGAAACAAAGGTACTACTTATAGAGAAGAATTCCTCAAGCTAACTAAATACTTTGCGTATGTAGACTATCGCATGAGCGAAACTGCAATATACGCAGACATCCTTCTTCCGGCAAAATCTCACTACGAGGTATTTGACCTTAGAAGCTCACCTGGATACCACAGATTTACGAACCTTGCCCACCCTGTAGCAAACTTGAAACCTGTAGGCGAAGCAAAAGACGAGTGGAGCATATTTGAACTTCTATCGCTAAAACTTCAAGAAATAGCAAAAAAAGGGCCTGTACAAAAAGTAAAAGACCCAAGCTATACGAGAGACGGCGTCAGAGAACTTGATAAGTTCCATGATGAATATACAAATCACGATGAAGAATCGGAAGGTCTACTTGAACCGTATCTTGGAAACGACAAACTAGCTGTAGAAGCAGCTCTTGATAAGTGTGAGCAGTATAGCCCGTACACTATAGAGAAAATGAAAAAATCAGGCGGCTTTCTCGTCCTAAACGAAAAAGCGGCTCAAACATCGCCTCTATATGCAGACAGACCGTACAATTCATGGGAAGATCAAATGTTTAAATTTGAGAAGTTCCACACACTAAGCGGTAGACAAACATTCTATGTTGACCACGATATGTGGATTAAACTGGGAGTTACGGTCAATACGGCAAGAGAGAATATCGCCCCTGTAAGCAAAGCGTTCCCGTTCACAATGCTAACGCCGCACGCTAGATGGTCGATTCACGCGAACTATAAAAACTCTAAGTTCCTAATGAGACTTCAAAGAGGCAAGCCTTGGATTGCAATCAATGATAAAGTTGCAAAAATCAAGGGAATCAAAGACGGTGACGACGTAAGAATCTATAACAACATAGGGCAGTTCTTCGCGATGGCTAAAGTATCACACTCCGCGCCGATGGATTCACTAGTAATCGAGGACGGCTGGGAACCGAATATGTTTAAAGGAATGAGAGGACCGAACGACGTAGTTCCTACCTCGCTGAACCTGCTTGAGATGGCAGACAACTGGGGACACCTAAAATTCGGTGGTCTTTGGGACGGTAACCAATACGCATACGATGCGGCCGTAAACATTGAAAAAGCTAAAAAAGCTTGAGAGCAGGAGAATAATATATGTCAGAAAATGTAACAACTAAAAGACAGTTAGCGATGGTCATGGACCTAAACAAATGTATCGGCTGTCAAACTTGTACCGTTGCCTGCAAAACGCAATGGACAAATAGAAACGGAAGAGATTATATGTACTGGAATAACGTCGAGACGTTTCCAGGTGTGGGCTATCCTAAAAACTGGCAGACATCAGGCGGCGGATTTGACAATGAGGGCAATCTAAAAGAGGGTGTAATCCCTGAAATAGAAACAGGTTACGGTACGCCATGGGATTTTAACCACGACGAACTAGCCAAGGGCGTTGAATTTAAATCCAACGTCGCCCCTATCTGGGGACCAAACTGGGATGAAGACCAAGGTGCGGGCAACTTCCCGTCCGACAACTATTTCTTCTACATCCCAAGACTTTGCAACCACTGCGATAATCCAGGATGTCTTGCGGCGTGCCCAAGAGATGCGATATTCAAAAGAAGTCAAGACGGCGTAGTTCTTGTCGACCAAGACAGATGCCAAGGTTATAGATTTTGTATAGCGGGTTGCCCTTACAAAAAAATCTATTTCAACCCAAAAATTTCAAAATCAGAAAAATGTATTTTCTGTTTCCCACGCGTTGAAAAAGGTCTTCCAACCGCTTGTGCACAACAATGCGTAGGTAGAATCAGATTTTTAGGATTCCTAGATGACGAAGAGGGTCAAGTATACAAACTTGTCAAAAAATACAAAGTTGCTCTTCCATTAAGACCTGACGCAAATACCGGAGCAAACGTATACTATGTGCCGCCTGTAGCCGGACCGCTCAAATTTGACGCAAACGGCAAGCCTATTCCTGGTAGCGATAGGGTTCCTGCAGAGCAGCTAGAAGCGCTATTTGGCAAGGAAGTACACGCGGCAATCAAAACAATAAAAGACGAAATGGAAAAAAGAAAAGCTAGCGGTAAATCTGAGCTTCTCGACCTTCTAATCGCATACAAACACTCTGATATGTTCAGACTGGATGCGGGATATTATGCGCATCACAACAACTCGCTAAAACCTGTAGACCACAGATACGATGCGGGTAAATTCACATCATTTAAGGCGGTGCACTAATGAATAAAACTGTTAAGCTACTCACACTTACGGCGCTTGCAGGCATTAGCCTTACCGCCGCCGAATCGCTAACAGCGGTAAAAGCAGATAAACTAGACGCATCTAAAGTAAAACTTGAAAGCGTAATGCTATACCCGCAAACGACTATCGGCAACAACGATAAAGACGCTACCGAGAAAATGAAAGGGCTAAAAGCCCTTGAAGCCAAAGCCGGCGTAGCCGTCAGCGGCAAAGAGATGATGGTTGTCGTAAAATGGAAAGACGCCACAAACTCAAAACAAAGTGCAACAAGCACAAAACTATTCGGTGATAGCGTAGCGATACAATTCCCTGCGGCTTGTATGGAGGCGGACAAACTTCCATACATCGGAATGGGAAGCGAAGGTAGACAAGTAACCGTGCTTTTGCAAAAAAATGCCGATGCAATATATCCGGCTAGCGAAAAAGCCGACGTAACAATGCAACAAGCAAAACAAAATCTAAACCTATTCGGTGAAGAACTTAAGAAAAAAGAAGCTGCGCAAAAAGCACTTAGCGGCAAATACGCAAAAGTTTTCGTATCTGAGGGCTTTAGATCTATGACCGAGGCAAGAGATGCCAAAGGCTACGATATGTCTATGAGCTACAAAGGTGGTGAGTGGACGGCGGTATTTAAAAAACCTCTTAACGACGATTACTCAAAATCTTGCGACGCAACGCCTATGGCTATAGCTATTTGGGACGGCGCAAAAGACGGCAGAAACGGCAACAAATGGCTTTCAGGCTGGACTCCGATTAATGTTACCGGAAGCGCAAAAGCAAAAGCAGATATAGCAAAAATCACGGAGAAATCAAAAGGTAACGTAGCAAACGGTAAAAAACTTGCTGCAGACAACTGTGCCTCTTGCCACACTATGGGTGATGCGAAAGCCCCTATGGCATACATGGCACCAGACCTTTCAAATATCGGTGGATATGCGACGGCGGGATACCTAAAAGAGTCTATCCTAAACCCAAATGCAGCGATAGTGCCTGGATATAACAAAAACGCGCATCCGGCAGGCGTTTGGTACAACGTAGACGATAAAGGCGCTAGAACTTCTACAATGCCTGCGTTTGACTATCTAAAACCAAACGAAATTGACGATATAGTAGCGTATCTACAAACTCTAAAAGCGGGGGTTAAATAATGAAAAAAATACTACTTGCATCATTATTTGCGGGGCTTATTTCTAGTTCCGTATTTGCCGCTACGACAGCAGCCGAGGCTGAGGATATCAAGCCTATGGCGGGTGAAGTAGAAAAAAAAGGTGTTTTGGCAACTGAAGAGTGTATCAAAAAAGGGCAATTCAAAGATTGCAAACTTGACACTACGGTTAACAGTCCGCTAGCTTTGTTTGTTCATAGCGAAGGGGTAACGTACAAACTCGATACGGCAAACGTAGCGCTAAGAGATATGGACGGCGGTATAGGCAAAAACAACGTAACCATAATAGGGACACTTGGAAAAGACAATGTAATCAAAATGAGGGGATACAAAGCTCCTCCGCCTGAAGCAAAATCATTCTTCAAAGGCTGCCTCTAAAATTCTTTATACAAAGGGGTCTCAAAGCCCCTTTGTCCTATCCTTACACTCACTTTTTTCTCTAAGGTATCATCAATATGGACAATAAGCAAAGAGCTTTTATATATGCGTTTATGTCAACTGTTTTTTCCGATAAACTCTCGAAAAAAGGGATTGAAGATTTAAAAAATAATCCTGATTTTTTAGATTTAATTGGAGAGAATGCAAAACGATATTTTGAAGAAAATGATATAGATACGCTTGATGAAGAGTTGAACATAGACTTTACGAGCGCATTTTTGGCCAACTCCCACCCCGTAGAATCCTCAATAACCGATGCAAAGCATCAAATATCTACCGGTCTTGAAAACCCCGTAATGAGCTTTTATATAGAAAGCGGTTTTGACGTAAATCTAAACAATACAAACCTACTGACCCCAGACCATATAGCTATAGAGCTCGGATTTATGCAAAATTTGGCGTTAAGCGAAGACATCAAGACACAAAAAGAGTTTATGCTAAAACATATACTCAAATGGATGATTCCATATTTTATAGGGGCAAAATCTTTGGTTGAAACTCCTTTTTATCTTGATTTCTTAGATTTTGCGACAGACTTCTTGCTCTCAGACTACGAGGCTCTAAATGTCTGATTTTAGCCTCAATGTTGACACTCTAAAATGTCTCAGACAAGATTATGCCCACAATGAATGCAATATATGCATAGCGGCTTGTCCGGAGAAGGCCGTGGATGTCAAAAGAGCCAAAATAGCCATATCCGAAGATATCTGTACCCTTTGCCACGCCTGTGTCGGAGTATGCCCTACGGAGGCTATAGAATCTAGCAAATTTGACTCGAATTTATTTATAGCCAAAGAGATAGCCTTTGAACAAAACGAACTAAAACAAAAGCTTATCGGCGAAAAACTGACTTTGTCTTGCAAAGAACTGGGTGTGTGCCTTTCGGTATTTTCGTCTGAACACTTAATCACCCTTGCAATCAAAAGCTCAAGGATAATAGCGATAGATGTGAGCCCTTGCGCTGAATGCGACTTGAACAAACAAGGAAAACTAAAGTCAATCATCGATACTAATATCAATGAGTCCACTAGCTTTTTGGATGAATTTGCAGATAAAAAAATAGAAATAAATACGCAAAAAAAGGTCGATAGAAGAGATTTTTTTAAAACTATATTCAAACGCACCGCAAACGTCGTAGATGAGATAAAAGAAGAGGGGCAAAGTAGGCCAAAAACAAAACTCCCGCTAAAAAGGATTTTGCTTAAAAATACCGTTAAGGATATCTTGGAGGAGAGCAATAGATTTGTCTTTGCAAACTATTCTTTTAGCGTCACAAAAACAATCAACAAAGCCTGTACAAACTGCAAAAGCTGCGTGGAGTTTTGTCCCACAAATGCGCTTTTTTATTCAAACGATTTTTCAAAAATATACTTTCAAAGCGGAAAATGCACGGATTGCGCCATATGCAACGATATATGTGAAGTAAATGCATTTGAAGACGGCTTTGAGCACGATATGGCAATGTTTGCTTTCGATAAGGCAAAAATAGCAATAGAACATGACCTAAAAGTATGTAAATCATGCAAAATGGCATTTGCGTCCAAAGAAGGCGAGGAGGAGTGTCCAAACTGCGTAGCGTATCAAAAAGATTTTGCACATATGTTTATGACCGCTGAAGAGCTAGAGGCAATGGGAAGAGGGTAGAAGCCCTCTACCCTAAATAATTCTCAAATTTTCGGCAAAGCCCAAAATTAGGCCTTCAGCAGGCGGCTCTCGCGACTAGTCGCTCTTATAGAACTTCTGAGTATTTAAGAGGTTTTAGAAAACTTATCGGAGTCTATCTCTATTACCGTGTGGACATTCCCGCGCGGCTCAAAATCAAAAGTGAGTTTCATCCATTTTGGAGCAAGTTTGGAGTAAAGGGTATCAAACACTT
This sequence comes from Campylobacterales bacterium, assembly GCA_050252455.1. GTDB lineage: Bacteria > Campylobacterota > Campylobacteria > Campylobacterales > UBA6016 > UBA6016. Next base: position 171,850 of record JBFWKW010000001.1, read on the forward strand.
CATTGGCTACATTTTCGTGCGAAATATGCCTATTTCTGAACGAATTAACGTATAGTTTAATAGCTTTTAATTCTACTACCCACTTATCCGGAGTATATTCGAGATATATTGTCCCAAAATCTGGATAACCGCTCCTAGGGCACAAGGCGGTAAACTCCGGCAGAGTAATTTTGATTACATAGTTTTTTGAATGCTCGTTGGGCCAAATTTCAAGGTCTTTTGAGACGTCAAACTCGGCTACTATCTTCTCTCCGTACTTCACTATACGTCCAAGTGTTTAACGTCTTTTGCGTGTTCTTCGATATATTTTCGTCTAGGCTCGACTTCATCGCCCATAAACAGCGTAAATATACCGTCTGCATCGCTGATATTCTCGACCATTACTTTTACGAGTCTCCTGTTTTGTGGATTCATCGTAGTCTCCCAAAGCTGCTCGGGGTTCATCTCACCGAGACCTTTATATCTTTGGATATATGCCCCTTTTTTAGCTGCGTCTTCAACCGCCGAGAGTACCTCAAACACATCTTTGCCGCCAAGGAGTGCGAGATTTTTCTCTTTTAGCTTGTTGTATATGTGTATCGCCTCTGCAAACAAGTGGTTTGTGAAGAGGTTATCGTCTATTATAATCTCCTCAAGACCTGCCGCCGTTTGGACAAATAGATGTATTTTTTCTTCATCTAGCGTTTTAGAGAGGATATTAAACCCTATCTTTTTGATGTAGGCGTCAATGTCGGCAAAAAGAGCGTCGTTGTCAAGCGCCAAAAGCTCCTCATTTTCGATAAGTCTTTTAACGACCTCTACAAGTGAGTAACGTTTTTTGAGCTCTTCTAGTATGTTTTTGTAATACGCCGTGACTCTTAGTATCTCTTTTATATCTTTATAGTCTTTTTCGTCGGCGCCTAGCGATTCAATGCCGTTTTCAATAAGAAAATCGCTAAGGGCGTTTGAGTCTTTGAGATATATCTCTTTTTTCCCTTTTTTGTATCTATAAAGCGGCGGTTGGGCTATATATACGTTTCCGTTGTGTATTAGCGGATTTAGGAAACGATAGAAGAACGTTAGAAGAAGCGTTTGAATATGGCTTCCGTCAACGTCGGCATCCGTCATAATGATTAGTTTGCCGTATCTTAGCTTCTCGGGGTCAAATTCATCGCCGATACCACAACCAAGAGCGGTAATGATATTTTTGATTTCATCCGACTTTAGGATTTTCTCTAGTCCCGATTTTTCAACGTTTAGGATTTTTCCTTTTAGAGGGAGTATTGCCTGAAATACCCTGTTTCTGCCTTGCTTCGCACTTCCCCCCGCAGAGTCGCCCTCCACCAGATATAGCTCGGTAATAGCCGAATCTTTGCTTTGACAATCTGCAAGCTTGCCCGGAAGAGTTCCAACAGTCATCGACTCTTTTTTACGGGTCAAATCCCTGGCTTTTTTGGCAGCTTCTCTACCTTTTGCGGCAAGAAGAGCTTTATTCATAATAGCTCTAGCTTCTATCGGATTTTCTTCAAAGTACTTAACTAGTTTTTCATATGCTAGTTTTTGTACAAGCGGACGAACATACGAGCTTCCCAGTTTACCTTTTGTTTGACCTTCAAACTGCGGCTCAGGGACGCGGACGGAGATTATCGCAACAAGACCCTCTCTGATGTCGTCACCCGTAACTTTTGTATCTTTTTCTCTGGCGTTTGCATTTGCCTCGACATATGCGGTAATTGCTCTTGTCAGACCCGCTCTAAAGCCGCTTTCGTGCGTACCGCCGTCGCCTGTTTTGATGTTATTGACGAAACTTAGTACTTTCTCATCATAACTTTCGTTATAAAGTAGTGCGATATCGGCCTCTATATCTTCTAGCTTATCGCTAAAAGAGACTACTTTCGTTAGTGCCGTTCTTGTGCTTATATCTTCGACAAATTGCGCGATACCGCCTTCAAATTTATAAACCTCTTTTACGCCGCTTCTTTCATCGGTTAATGTAATCGAGATTCTAGGATTTAGGTATGCAAGTTCTTTAAATCTTTTTGCAAGTATCTCAAATTGAAAATCTACGGTTTCAAATATTGTGCCATCAGGCCAAAACTCTACAATCGTACCGTTTTTCTTTGTGTCGCCGGTAATTTCAAGAACGTTTTGAGGGATACCTTTCTCAAAATCTTGCTCGTGAATTTTGCCGTTTTTGTGGATAGTAACATGTAGTTTTGTCGAAAGAGCATTAACTACCGAAATACCGACTCCGTGGAGACCGCCGGAAACTTTGTATGTATCTTTGTCAAACTTTCCACCTGCGTGAAGCACTGTAAGAACAACGGTTGCCGCAGATATTCCCTCTGTCGGATGAATGTCTACCGGAATACCCCTACCGTTATCTTTTACGATTGCAGAGCCTGATTTTGTTAGCGTAACCTCGATAGTATCGCAGTATCCTGCCATAGATTCGTCGATGGAGTTGTCAACCGCTTCGTAAATAAGATGATGAAGACCGCCGATGCTGGTGTCGCCTATATACATACCCGGTCTTTTTCTGACCGCTTCCAAACCTTTTAAAACTTTAATATTACCGGCGCCGTATTCGCTCATGAAACCTCTTTTACTACTTTGTTGCTATTGTGTTTTGGTTATTAATTATAAAAATATAGGCATTACTATAGTTATAAAATTGTCGCTTTTTAGTTCAAACGGCATATTCGGCTCGTTAAATCCTGCCGTAAACTCTTTTGAATCAATGCTAGATAGAAAATCAAGTATAAATCTTGAGTTAAAAGCTATTTGATATTCGCTTTCTACACTAGAGACAAATTCAACTTCCGTTTTTGCCTCCATATTTTCCTCAGACAAGCTTTCAAATATAATTTTATCTCTCATAAAAGTCATTTTTATCTCGTTTGAGATATTGCTTATTTGTTTGATAGCTTCGATGATTTTATCTTTTTGAAGAGTTTGAACGTATTTTAGTTCTTTTGGCAAAATCCTGTGATAATCAGGGAATTTTCCGTTAATTAGTTTTGTAAAGAACAAATATTGTTTTGTTTTGATAACTAGGTAGTTTTGGCTATAGAACATCTCTACGTCATCAAAAAATAGTTTTCCTATCTCTTGAATAGCTTTTTTAGGAATGATGATAGATAGCTCTTCTTTGTTTTGCTCGTCTAGTTGAACTATGGCTAGTCTTTTTGTATCGGTAGATACTATGTTTACGCCGCCTGTTTTTATGTCAAGTAGTGCGCCGTTTAGTTCGTATTTAGGATTATTGTTATCTATCGCAGGAGTGATTTTTTTGAATGCGCCTATTAATTTTACGGAGTTAAGACCAATTTTTGGAAGATGCTCATATTCAGGAAATTTAGGAAACTCTTTTGCATCAAATGTAGGCATTTTGAGCTTAGAGCCTTTTTGTTTTACGGTTATGTTATTTTCGGAGTACTCTACAGTTATTTCTTCATCTTTTAGATTTCTTACATAATCGGCTATTTTTTTGCCGTTAGCAGTAGCAAATCCTTCTTCAATTATATTTACATCTTCGTTTGTTATCTTAAGACCGATTTCATTATCGGTTCCTCTAAGAGTTAGTACTCCATCTTTTGCTTCTATGTAAACATGAGATGTTATTTGGCTGTTATCTTTTTTTTCGATAAAAGGGATGATATTTGAGAGCATCTGCTCAAAGATCGTTTTGTTAACCGTAATTTTCATCTTCACTCCTTCTTATTATTAAGAAATTTTAGTAGTAGTATTAGTATGGCGTGTTTAAGTGAAAAACTTTTGTCAGCGCCGTCTTATAAAGCCTAAAAACAATTTGTTTATTATCCTTATTTTTCACTTAATTCACTTAAACTTCGTTTTTAATCTTTATTTTGTTTTTTAACTCTTCCAATTTTACTTCAAAATCTCTATCGTTTTTGATAGTTTCGTTGATTTTTTTGATAGAGTGGCTAACTGCCGTATGGTCTTTCATCCCAAAATAAGTTGCGATAATAGGCATTGAGTTTGGCGTTAGATTTCTAGCCAAATAAATAACTATTCTTCTTGCGTTTACTATTGACGTACTTCTTGATTTTGAGCGGATTTCGCTAGGCTTGATATTTAGCTCTTTTGACACTATCTCTACGATATGGTCTATCGTAATATTTTCCCTTGTCTCTCTGAGCTGGTCTTTTAGGACATTTTTTGCAAATTCAAGGCTAATTTCTTGCCCCATCATCTTGGCAAATGCGTTTAGTTTGATGATAACACCCTCTATCTCTCTGATACTCTCACCGAGCGTTGCCGCTATATAGCCTACTACTTCGGAGTTTAGGTGTATACCGTTTAGCTCACATTTTTTGTTTACGATAGCTATTTTGGTCTCAAGCTCAGGCGGTGCGATGTCGGCGATAAGTCCCGATTCAAAGCGACTTTTTAGTCTCGCCTCAAGGCCTCCTATTTGTTTTGGATGTTTGTCCGAGGTCATTACTATCTGTTTGCCGTTTGATTGCAGTTCGTTGAAGGTGTGAAAAAACTCCTCTTGAGTCCCCTCTTTGTTGGACAAAAACTGTACATCGTCTATAAGCAGGGCATCGCAATTTCTATATTTTTCACGAAATCTATCCATCGTTTGGTTGCGCAAATGCGATGTAAAATCGTTCATAAACTGCTCAATCGTGGCGTATATGACATTTTTACCATCACTCGTGATTTTGTTGCCGATGGCTTGCAAAAGGTGCGTTTTGCCCAGTCCCACACCACCGTAGATAAAAAGAGGATTGTATAGTTTGCCCGGTTTTTCGGCTACGGATATTGCCGCCGTGTGGGCAAATTTGTTGGAGGAGCCTACGACAAAACTATCAAAAGTCCATGAGGGATTAAGTATGGTGCTTTTACTTTTTTGAGAGATGGATATCGCATTGTCAAATTTTGCCGCCTCTTTTTTACTTTTTTTTGCGGCGCCGACGGCTACTTTGACCTCGGGCTTGATGCCTGTTTGGAGTTCAAAAAGGTGTGCTATTTTTGGACCGTATTTTGATTCTACCCACTTAGCTACAAAAGGATTTGCAGCTTTGAGAATTACAAGGTCTGATTTGGATGCGTCCTCGTCAAATACGAGGCCTACCAAATAGTTTTCGTATTCGACCTCGGAGAGTTCCGCTTTAAGAAGTTTTCGGATAGTATCAAAAATCATTAAGAGCCCTGTGAATAACGGTGTTAAAACTGTTTTCGATTGTAGCTGAAAATAGATGAAAGCATGCCTAAACGAGCAAAGCCCGTCTAGGCTACGCTAGCCGCTGTGGCACTAAAGCTAGCCACATTTGCGGCAGAAGAAGATTTTGAAATAAATATATCAAACTTTTCACATGTATGAGTTATTCACACCCGTGAAACATTATGTGAATAAAATGCGTTTTTAGGATGGAATTTTGCTTATTTTGGGAATAGACCCCGGTACCATCAACTGCGGCTACTCTATTTTGAGGTTTGAAAAAAACAAAATTTCGCTTGTCGAGGCGGGACTGATAAAAATCAGATCAAGAGAGCTGCAACACCAAATAGCCGAGCTTGTCGAGGGGATTGATACGGTGTTAAAAGGCAGACAAATCGACGAGGTTGCGATAGAGGATATGTTCTACGCACACAATCCAAAAACGGTTATCAAGCTGGCGCAGTTTCGAGGTGCCTTGGCTTTAAAAATCATTCAAGAGATAGGCAATTTCTACGAGTACACGCCTTTGCAGGTCAAAAAAGCGCTCACCGGAAAGGCAAAGGCGGCAAAAGAGCAAGTGGCATACATGGTGAAGATGCTTTTGGGGCTTAAAGAGGAGATAAAACCGCTAGACATTACGGACGCAATAGCGGTGGCGATTACACATTCGCAGAGAGTTGGACTGAGGAGGAAATAGATGAACATAAAAATTTTATATCCGAGCGGCGATGAGTTCAAGCCGACCAATATTGCAGTATCGGCGGCAAGAACTTGCTATTTTGCTGGCGGACTCGTGGAGCCTCTTAAGAGTGAAGGGTGGGCGGCAAAAGAAAATCTCCTCTCTTCCATCTTTGAGGCGGGACATCATACTACGCTCCAACATGCGCATTTTACGATACTAATCGACGGAATGAGCCGCCATCTTATCTGGAGGCTTCTCCACTCTCACCCGTACTACAACTCAGAGCAGATAAGCCAGCGATACGCCAAGATGAAAGCCGAAAACTTCGTATATCCACAGGGGGGCGATAAAGAAGCGTGGGGCGCTTACTATGCAAAAGTGTTTGAAAACTATGAGCTTCTTGTTGAAAAACTAAAAGCCAAATTTGAAGAGATTTTGCCGAAATTCAAAAAAAAAGAGGCAATCAAAAAAGCTCAGGAGTTTGCTAGGTACCTTCTGCCGCAAGGGATGGGCGCGTATCTGTACCATACTATCAATCTAACGGTTGCGCTTCGTTATATAGCTTTGGCCAAAGAGCTGCCCGAGGCGAGGGGTGAGGCGGAGGAGTTTGTGAGTAAGCTCTCAAATGCCCTCTTGGAGATAGACCCTTCCTTGGCTCCTCTCATCGAGTACGCCAAGGGCGCAAAAGCCGGTTTTGCAGAGTTTGATATGGCGGAGCTCAAAAAAGATAAGGGTGTCAAAGAGAGTGACAGCGTCAAGATATTTGATGTGGTAAATCCTTATCCGTATGAGGTAAACGCCAACTACTCCGATGTGCTCAGGCTCTCAAATTTAAGCATTGACGGTGCGTCGCTCGGGGGCTTCACCTCATATATGAAGCTATCTCTTTCGGCAGATGCACAAAACCAAAGACACAGGCGTTCAGTCGCCGTCCGTCCGAGTCTAGAGAAGATATACAAAAAAGAGTACTACATTCCGCCGATTATCGAAAGAGACGGCGAACTACTGGCTATTTACAAAGAGGCGATCGAGGGCGCTTATGAGTTTTTTGGCTCAGAGTGCGGCAAAATCGGCTTTTGCGAGGCGGTCTATGCCTTGCCAAACGCCCATATGATAGAGATAGTGGAGAGAAGCGATATGGCGAGCTTCAATCACAAAGCGCAGATGAGGCTATGTTTTAACGCCCAAGAGGAGATATACGACATCATCTATGCTCAAGTTGCAAAGCTTAGAAAAGAGGGCGTGAGGGGCGCGGATAAATTGCTGCCGCCGTGCACTCTGAGGAGCCAAAACGGAATATTTCCGACATGTCCCGAAGGGCCTAGATTTTGCGGCGTGAAGGTATGGAAAAAAAGCTTTGAAGAGCTAAAAAGAGAGTATTGATGAGCCTAATAAAGGCGCTGCATCTTATCGGGGTGGCGTATTTCTTGGGTTTTTTGTTGCTTGATGCGTTTGTGATTCGTCGTTTTTTGGACGTTCAGTGCCACGATAAAAAACTGCTGTTTTACGAAAAAGCGAAGCTCTCTTTGTATATTTTTGCTGGACTTATTGTGATTAGTGGCGTCTGGATGCTACTGGCCGGCGATTTGTGGAGTGTGCCGCTCATTTGGGTGAAGATAGCTTTTGCCTTTGCGGCGATAGCGATGTTTTTTCTCTCGGTGCCAATCGTAAAGAGACTCCCCAAGGGGGGCGTTCACTACTACTACGCTGTTGTTGCGGTTTTTGCCGTTACCTCTCTTGTCTTAGGCGCAAGCATACGCTAGTGCTGTGTTTTCTTCACAAAAAATCGGTTTTTCGATGATTTTGTCTTCCAAATCTATATGATTATCGATGAGGAGCTCCTCTTCGCAATCGGCGCATACAAATACCGTTGTAGAGCCGTCTACCATGTATTTACTCAAGTTCTTCGTGCTTTCGCATAGATAACATTTCATAATATTTAATCCTTTTTGTTAAGATAAATTTCCCATATATCTCTCCCGTTTTGCAGGGAGGATTTTGTCTATTTCGACGATGATGAAGCCGTCGACGCAATCGCCGAAGTCGGGGTCAACCCCAAAATCGGTGAAATATACGCCGCCTGCCTCGCACAGCTCCGAATATTGCTTGAAGAGTGTCGGAACGGCGCATCCGTAGTTTTTGAGAAGATTTTTGAGTTTCCTAAAATCCTCATCATAATTTTCAAACCCAAAATACGAGGCAAACTCCTCCTCTTCGTGGCGGCTCAGGACAAAAGGATTTTTGGAGGTTGCGTACTTCTTTGGAGCCGGAAAATAACGGGAGTAGAAGTACACAAGCAGTTTTTTCGCCTCATCCGGATAGCTGTTTGAGAGGCTGACGGGACCAAACATATATTTGACGAACGTGTGTTTTTTGAGGTATGCGCCGATGCCGTACCACAGATAATCAAGAGCCCTTGAGCCCCAGTATTTGGACTGAACGAAGCTGCGCCCAAGTTCTATGGAGTGAGGCAAAAACTCTTCAAAATCTTTTGAAAAAGTAAATAGCGAATTGGTATAAAATCCGTTAGCTCCGAATATGTCATATATCTCTCGCCCTTGTCCGACGCGGTATGAGCCGACCACTTCGAGCTCCTTGTCATCCCAAAGCACTATATGGCGGTAATATTTGTCGTAATCGTCGGTGTCTCTTTGTCTTCCCGTTCCCTCGCCGACCTTGCGAAATGTCATCTCTCTTAGGCGGCCGACCTCTTTTAAAATAATAGATTTTTTGGCGTAGTCGTATAGATATATCATTTTGTCATCGGCAGTGCGCCCGAGTAATTCAGAGGCGGTTAGCTCGTCTCTAAGGTTTTTTCTCTCCTCTGGATGGGCGACATTTCGCTCCGTCTCAAACACCCCTTTTTTGCCTCTGGCGAGGGCGTAAAGATGTTTTCTTACAAGCTTTATTTTATGCTCTTTTGAGATTTTGAGCCCCGTGATATTGGCGGCAGGTATCGTCTCACCCACGACAAACTCTAGGCTCTTGCCTCTTTGTCTCATCATCTCGGTCGGAAGCAGCAGCATACCTAGAGGTTTGTAGACAGTAGAGGCGGCGTAAAACGCAAGTGAATTTTTGGCTTTTATGTAGACGGGGAGGACTGGAGCTTTGGACTTTTCGGCTAAAAACAAAAATCCGCTCTCCCATGCCGTATCACGTACACCCGCAGGTCTTGCACGGCTTACCTCGCCTGCAGGGAAGATGATGACCGCCTCCTCGTTTTTGAGGGCGGCGAGAATGTTTTTCATATCCGTTCGGACAGAGCTTTTTTTGGTTATATCAAGACCCAAAAGAAGGCTTTGTAGGTTTGGAATACTCATCAAAATGTCGTTTGCCACGACTTTGACATCGCTTCTCACCTCACGAACAAAGCGTATTAGGCTCAAGGCGTCAAGGGCGCCTAGCGGGTGATTGGCGATGATAAGCAGTTTGCCGGATGATGGGATATTGGCTTTTGAACGGCTGGAGAATTTGTAAGTAAAGTTGAGTTTTTCAAGTACTGCATCTATGAAGTCAAACCCTTCGGTTTCCTGATTTTTTGCCAAAAAGTCGTTGATTTCACGCTCTCTTAATAGCTTTCCAAGAGCGGCAGTGGAAAAATCGGTAAAAAATTTCGGGTATTTTTTGAAAAATGCCGGATTTTTGGTTGCAAGTATGTTTTTTACGCTTACCATCTCTTTTTTGTCTCCAAATTTAAACGCAACTATAAAATTTATTTATTACCGCTTCGTTGCAATTTGTCCTTTTAAAAGCGTTTAAGTAAAATAAGCCAAAAACAATATAAAGCGAAAATGTATGTACATTCCAAGGAAAAGCAAGTTTGACCCCGATGAGAGCGGGCACTTTGGGGAGTTTGGCGGGAGATTTGTCCCTGAGACTTTGATGCCTCTGCTGATAGATTTGAACGAAGCGTACCAAAAAATAAGATTTGACGAAGAGTTTTGGAAGGAAGCGGACTATTATCTCAAGGAATATGTCGGTCGTCCGTCGCTTCTGACTTATGCTGCAAACATATCTGAGCAGCTGGGCGCAAAAATCTATCTCAAAAGAGAAGACCTCAACCACACCGGAAGCCACAAAATCAACAATGTCATCTTGCAGGCCCTTGTCGCAAAGAGGCTAGGCAAAACCAAGGTTATAGCGGAGACGGGAGCGGGTCAGCACGGTGTGGCTACGGCTACGGCTTGTGCGCTTTTTGGGCTTGAATGTGAAGTGTTTATGGGGGCAAAGGATGTTGCAAGGCAGGAGCTAAATGTCTTTCGTATGAAGCTTCTGGGCGCCAAGGTACACTCCGTGGAGTCGGGCTCCAAAACGCTCAAGGATGCCATGAACGACGCTATTCGCCACTGGGTGACAAACGCAAAAGATACATACTACATGATAGGTACCGTAGCGGGGCCGCATCCGTATCCGATGATGGTGCGAGACTTTCAGGCGGTGATAGGATACGAGGCGAAGGCGCAAATACTAAAGCTTGAGGGGAGACTGCCGGACTATGCCATAGCGTGCATAGGCGGCGGTAGCAATGCAATGGGGCTTTTTAGCCACTTTTTGGAAGAGCCCACGGTGACTTGCATAGGCGTAGAAGCGGGCGGCATGGGTGTTGAGACAAAAGAGCACGGAGCTAGCCTACAAAAAGGTCGTGCGGGCGTGCTGCACGGGCAGATGAGCTATCTGCTCCAAGATGAGGACGGACAGATAGAGGAGGCATACTCCATATCGGCGGGGCTTGATTATCCAGGTATTGGACCGGAACACGCATATTTGTATGAGAGTGGAGCAGCAAAATATGAAGCGGTGACCGATGAAGAGGCGCTGGAGGCATTCGTATGGCTATCCCGTGCCGAGGGGATTATTCCTGCGTTTGAGAGCTCTCACGCCGTAGCGCAACTCAAAAAAATGGATGTCAAAGGCAAGCTCATTATCGTCAACATCTCGGGGCGAGGCGATAAAGATATGACGCAAGCAAAAGAGATATTGAAGTTCTAATATGAAAAAAGCAGTTGTTCTACTCAATATGGGCGGCCCGTCAAATCTGGGCGAGGTGCGGACATTTCTAAAAAATATGTTTGCCGACACGAATATCTTGACCGTCAAAAGCTCGGCTCTTAGATGGTTTATCGGTACGATGATAGTGCTGACCCGTACAAAAAATGCACAGAGTCATTATCAGGAGATAGGCGGCTCGTCTCCTTTGCTACCGATAACACAGAAGCTATGCGCCAAACTTTCTAGTTTGATGGACGAGAAGGTGTATATAGCTATGCGATATGTACCGCCGTTTGCGAGTGAAACGGTGAAGGAGATGATGGAAGACGGCGTTGACGAAGTCGTGTTAATGCCTATGTATCCGCATTATTCGACCACTACCACGAAATCGTCGATTGAAGATTTTTACAAGGCTGCCGTTGACGCGGGGTATCATCCGAAAATGCGCGTCATCGAGAGATATTACAAAAAAAGGGCGCTCAACGAGCTAATCGTGGAGAAAATCAAAGAGGCCCTAGGTGGCGAAGATGCCGAGGAGTTTGACCTCGTATTTAGCGCACATTCGTTGCCGCAAAAGATAATAGATGCGGGAGATAGCTACCAAAAAGAGATAGAAGAGCATGTAGAGATACTTGAGGGGCTGCTCTACTCTGAGGGGATACATTTTCGCAAAACGCATCTCGCATATCAGTCAAAGCTCGGGCCAATGAAGTGGATAGGACCTTCTCTGGGTGAGACGCTAGAGAAAATAGCCGCTTCAAACAAAAAAACGGTTGTGTATCCGATAGCTTTTACAGTCGACAATGTCGAGACGGTGTATGAGCTGGACATCGAATATAGAGAGGTTGCCGAGAGCCTAAAAATAGAAGATTATAGGGTTGCTTCTTGCCCGAACGACGATGAGGAATTTGCGAGAGCGCTGATGGAAATAATAGACGATAAATTGGGGACAGAGTGAAAGAGTTAGTAAGTTTTATAACATGCGGGTTTACGGATAAGGAGTTTAGCAAGGAGCTAGGCGCGGCACTAATCGAAGCCGGGAGCGATAGGTTGGAGCTTGGGATTCCTTTTTCAGACCCGGTGGCGGACGGTGCACTCATAGAAAAGGCGAGTCTTAGTGCGATAAGGGCTGGATTCAAAACAAAAGACGCCTTCGAGATAGCCTCATATCTATCGCCAAAAGCTCCGACGTATTTTATGGGGTATTTCAACTCTTTTTTCTCGGGCGGCTTCGGCTCTTTTTGCGAGAAGGCGGCGGCAAGCGGTGTGAGAGGGTTTATTATCCCTGATTTGCCGTTTGAAGAGAGCGCAAGATATGCAAAAACAATGGAGGCAAACGCTCTGTCTAATATCTCGTTTTTGGCTGTTACGCATGCGGATGAACGAGTCGATATGGTAGCGCGCGCTTCAAAAGATTTTATTTATCTCGTAGCTTTCGCCGGTATTACGGGGGCGGATAAAAGCGAGGATTTGCAGCCGATTTTGCGCAAAGTCAAAAGCGTGACCGATACAAAAGTGTTTGTCGGATTTGGCGTTAACGAAAAAACCGCAAAAGCGAGAGTAGAGGGGGCGGATGGCGTCATAGTGGGTTCCGCATTCACAAAAATAGTGCTTGACGAGAGCCTGAGCGGCACACAAAAAATAGCAAAATGCGCAGAACTTGCCAAGATAATCAAAGAGCAAATCAACGGATGAGACCCTCCGATAGGTTTTTTGAGACGAAGGATGATTTTCGAGGGGCTTTTGACAGGGATAGAGACCGCATCATCCATTGCCACTCATTTCGTAATCTAGAGTACAAAACACAGGTATTTCTAAACTCCGAGGGTGATTACTTTCGCACCCGTCTCACCCACTCCATCGAGGCAAGTCAGATTTCAAGGACGATAGCCAAAAATTTGGGGCTTAACGAATCTCTTGCCGAGGCAATAGCTCTTGCGCACGACATAGGGCATACCCCTTTTGGGCATATCGGCGGCGATACTCTGGATGAGTGCCTAAGGGATGCGGGGAGCGTGAACGGATTTGAGCATAACTATCAATCTTTTAGAGTTCTAACAAAGCTAGAGAGAAGATACAAGGGGTTTGACGGGCTCAATCTCACATTTGCCACGCTTGAGGGTGTGCTTAAGCACTCGGCGCCTTACAAAAAAAGCTTTTTGCCCTCTTCGTTTGATGAGATATTTGCCCTTGATAAACATCCGTCATTTGAGGCGATAGTGGTCGACAACTCCGATGGAATAGCTTATATTTCGGCGGATATTGACGATGCCCTCAAGTACGCCCTAATAGAGGTAGATGAGCTAAAAGAGGGCTCCGCGCTAGTTAGAAGAATTGTAGAAAAGATAGAAGATGAAGAGAAAATAAGGCGCAACGACCCGCTTTTTAGGCACAGACTTTCAACCCATATAATTACCGAATTAATCTCAAATATCATAGAAAATTCATCGGCAAATAAGGCTGTTTTTGACTCATTTGGAGAGCCGGCATGCGGTGTATTCGGCGCAGAGGAAAAACCGCTAATACTTTTTGACGAAGAGATGTGGGCGCAGATAAAAGAGCTGAAAAGCTTACTGTATAAAAAAGTTTATAGACATGAGTCGATTATGCGTAAGATGTATATGGCAAAACAGTGCATAAAGGGGCTTTTTAAAGCGTTTACGCAGGAGCCGGATATGTTGCCGCCGGAGTACAGGGCTAGACTTTTTAGCACAAATAAAAATAGGGTAATAGCTGATTTTATATCATCACTTTCGGATAGAAGCGCAATGAAGTTATATAGAGAGCTTTATTAAAAAAAAGGGGCGAAAACCCCTTTTAATTATTGTTTGATTTGCAGAAGTACCTGTAGCATTTGGTCTGATGTCGTAATCGTTTTGGAGTTTGCTTGATAACCCCTTTGGATTACGATAAGTTCCGTTAGCGACTTAGAAAGGTCGACGTTACTCATCTCTAGTGCAGAGGAAAATACTGCCCCTCTACCGCCCGTTCCCGCTGCTCCTACGGTAGGATCCCCACTGTTTGCGCTTTGTGAAAATAGATTGCCGCCGTCAGCCATAAGACCTTCGTTGTTGGCAAATTTTGCCATCGCAATTTGAGCAAGCCCCATAGACCTACCGTTGGTGAAGCTACCTATAAGTACACCGTTTTGGTCTATTCTTACGCCGTCTAGGTCGCCTCCCGTATAGCCATCTTGACTTATCAATGAGGTTGCCGACTTTTGGTCGAAGCTTGTTAATCCGTCAAAGGCATTCGGCGTACCGAAAGCTAGATTTATTTGTTGTCCAGCGGTTGAGCCATTGTTCCATGTTACGTTCAAGCTTTGCGGATTTACGCTGGCTAGCGAGCCGTTAGAGTTGAACTGTACCGTGCCCCCGGTAAACATATTTTGATTCGGCGCCGTGCCGCCTAGGTCGCCTGGTTGAGGAACCGTAGCCGTCCACGACCAAACACTTTGCGACTCTTTTCTAAACGCATACGTAATAGTGTGTTTAGAGCCGAGTGAGTCATATATATCGATACTCGAAGAGTGTGTCGCCGCATTGATAGCTTGCGATGTTTTCGTCGACGAGCCAGTAGGGAGTGTCCCCTCTAGTGCGTTAAATGTTTGCGTAAACAATGGACTAGGATTTACCGTGCCGTTTCCATCTATCGATGTTACCGCCATGGTAAGCGTAGAACCTGACGGATTGGATAGCGAGTATTTACCGTCAGAGTTTACACTTACGAGTGCTCCGGTTGACGTTGCTTTTGCTTGCCACTGTAGATAGGCTCTCAAATCTTCCGTGGTGTGGAAGTTTTTTGTTTGTCCTATCGATGTCGAGTCTGTTGCCGGATTTGCCGAGCCTGTTGTGTACTGATATTTATACGCCGTCGTAGCTCCTGCCGTAGCTGCTGTAACGCCGGTAAGACCCGTTGTTGGCGTATTGACGGTTACCAATATATTTTTCTTGCTATCGCCGTCCATACTATTTGAGTTGGTATAGGTGATATTTGCACCGGATGCCGATGCACTCACGCCTGTTTGCGATGTGAAACTATTGATAAGTGACGCTATTTGCGATGCATTGTACGTGGTAGTGGAAACAGGAGGTCCCGCATAACCTATAGAACCGGTAATATTTATACCGTTAATGGTTAAGTCTACCGCCACTACGCCCGTTGCGGTTACACCCGTCGCATCGGTTACTTGAGCCGGCTCAAAGCCCATCCAAATACCCTGTCCGTCTTGTAGACTGAACGCTTTTCCGTTCGCGTCAAATAGAGCCCCTAGGTCTTCCGGTTTTTGGTTTGTGGCGCTGTTCGCCAATGTAGGGTCGGCTATCGTTGTTGAGTCGGAGTCTAGAGCGTATATTTTGCCCATCTCATTTGTCGTTGTACCGGATACTAGGTTTGCCCTTAGCGTTACGTTCTCTGTCCCTTTGGCAGGAATAGTTAGACCCGGATCTATCTGTATGCTTGTGATTGGAAGAGTAGAGTCGATTTTGTCGTTTGCGTCCTTGACCCATCCTTGCACTATTAGACCGTTTCCGTCTACGAAGTTGCCGTATGCATCAAAATAAAAATCTCCGGCTCTCGTGTACTTATACGACATACCTGCGTCCGGGCTCACTATGAAAAAGCCGTCACCCTCTATCGCAACGTCGGTAGTTTTGTCGGTAGTTTGCCTAGAGCCTTGAGAAAATATGTGCGTAACGGTGTTAACGCTGGCTCCCAAGCCGACTTGTAGTGAGTTTCGTCCACCTAGCGGGTCTTGTGGGGCGGTTGCTATCTTTGATGTTTGAGATAGCATATCCGCAAAGTTCGTTCTAGAGTATTTAAAGCCGACCGTATTTACGTTGGCGATATTGTTACCCTCGACGTCCATTGCTACTTGGTGCGCCTGAAGTCCGCTGACTCCGGCCCAAAGAGATCTCATCATTGCTGGATCCTTTTTTAGATTTTTTTGTTAATAAGCAACTATTATTCCGACTAAGCGTGGTTTACTCACTATTTACTTAGCCTCTTTTTAGGTTGATAGCCTTTTGTATCATTTGATCGGCGGTTGTTATTACCTTTGCGTTTGCGCTGTACGCTTTTTCCGTGATTATTAGACTTGTCATTGCCTCGGCTGCCGATACATTGCTCATTTCAAGTGTTTGACCGATTATTTTTGAGTTTTGTATGGTGTTTCCGTTTGCATCTTTGTAGAAAATAGCTTCGCCGCTATTGTCGGTCGAGCGAAATTCGCTATCTCCCAGTTTTTCCAATCCCTGCTCGTTTTGGAAGTGAAAAATAGGTATTTGGGCTACTATTGAGCTTTGCCCGTTGTCAAAAGAGGCTACTACCATTCCGTTGGAGTCAACCATATAATCTTTTAGATAGCCGACGCCTATCGTAGGCTTTGCTGGTGTATCGGTATAGGTTACGCTTACGGTGTAAGTGCCGTCGGCAAGTAATGCGCCGTTTTCGTCTTTGCCGTCCCATGTTACCGAGTGTTGTCCTGCGCCTTGGGTAGACTGCGGCAAAGTCCTTACCACCGTACCCGTAGAATCCAATATCTCTATTCTGGCGGTCGTTTGTTTTGGCAATGTATAAGGGATTGTGGCGCTTGAACTTACCAAATCTACGGTGTAGCTCGGTATCGTAGCCATTACGGCCGCCGTTCCGGGGATGCCCGGGTGCGTCAGCTCTTTTGGAAGTTTAAGCGGTACTTGGCTGTTTGGGTTCGTAAGTAGGTTTGTAGAAGCTACGGATGTGGCGCTTACGCTTGCAGTTCCGTCTTTGTTTATGGTCATATTGCCTGAATACGTACCCAGAAGGAAGCTGCCGTTGCCGTTTAGGACATTGGAGTTTGCATCAACATAAAAATCGCCGGCTCTCGTATAATAAACACTATTATCGCCTGCTTTTTGGACGCCGAAAAATCCATTGCCGCCTATGGCAAGGTCAAGAGCTCTGTCCGTAGGCTGAAAGCTCCCTTGCTTCATGCTAAGGGCGGTAGTCTGCGCCGTAGAGCCGAGCCCCACTTCGTCCGCCCCCGTCATAGCTATCCCGTTTTTGTATTGGGATATTAATGTTGAAAATTCAGGTGTTGATGAGCGAAAGCCCACGGTATTGATGTTTGATATGTTGTTACCCCAAACGTCAAGGCCGAATTGCTGGGTTTTGACCCCGCTAATACCTGTATAAAATGATGACATCATGTGAATCAGCCTTCGTATATTTCTTTAATGCTTGACACTTCTACGTATTGGCTTCCGACTTTGAAGTATGCTGTGCCGTCTACTATCTTGACAGATTCTATCGGGTAAGCGCCGATTGTATTTTTGCCCGTCGTTCCGTCGGTTGCCGTGTATTCTACTTTGACGTAGTATGCGCCGTCGGCCACTGCCGCGCCGCCGTTATTTGTGCCATCCCAATCTATTTGGAATACACCTTTTGATTTTGCATCATCCCCGGCGTAAGTGAACGTTTTATAAGTCGTGTTGCCTGTGGAATCTACGATACTGACCGTTGCGGTTGTCGTATCTTTTGGGAGATAAACGTCGAACGTCCCTCCTTTGCCGCCCGATACGTTGAGAGCCGTTAATCCCGTATCCGCCATTTTGCCTATTGCCGATGACAGTGAGTAGTTAGCCGATGTTTTAAATGCGTTAGTCATATTTTCCATCGCCGTTTTGGTTGCATTTTGTGCTTCAAGGGCGGATAGCTGGCTCGTTTGGGTAAGCATTTTATCCGTATCCATCGGGCTCGTCGGATCTTGATATTGCAGCTCGACCAAAAGCAGTTTCATGAAGGCCTGAGAGTCAAGCTCCGCCTTTGGATTTGTAGCCGTCGTGTTTGAGCCGCTTGTAACCGATGTATTGGTATTTGATACTGCTGATGCCATTTTTCGCTCCTTACGCGTATTTAGGGTGTGGTACGATGATGTCTAGGCTCTCTATCTTGCCCATTTCGTCGTTGTTTATTTGGTATTTTTTTGCCGCTTCTTTTTGCCAGTTTTTGTTGTTTTGCTCTTTATTTTGATCCGAGAAGTTGAAGTTCATTTGCAGACTCACAAATCCTTGCGCCATTAGATTTTGGCGGAACTCGTTGATATTTTGCATAAACATTTGCATGGTATCTTGGCTTGAGGTCACATTGACTATCAGATTTTGTCCTCTGCTAATGAGCGTAACGTCCACCGCTCCAAGATTTTGGGGATTTAGTTCCATCGATACTTTCATCAAAGGCGGACGATAATTGTCTATCGTCTCTTTTATGTCCGATGAGAAATTTTTGAGAGCTTCGTTGGCAACCGCCATCTTCCCCTTGAGGTCGTTGTCGTTTTGCTTCGGGGCTTCCAAGAAAGCACTACTTACTTGCTCTTTTTTATTTACGGGCTCGTCTTTTGGAATATCTTTTTTAAAAGAAAAGCCCTCGTTTTCAATGTCGCTTTTTTCTTTTTTTGCCTCCGGACTCAACTCTTTAAAAGCCGCCGCAAGAGCATTTTCGGTTTTGGAAGAGAGCTTTTCGCCCTCTTTTTTGCCCTCTTTTATCTCTTTATTTTTTTGAGTTATAGATTTATCGGCGCTATCGGCATTGTCTTTTTGCTTCAGATTTCCTTGAAGCAGTGTGGCAAGGCTAGGCGTTTCAGTTTTTTGTAGAGCTTGTTTATCCTCTTTTGGAAGCTCTTTTTTGTTTTTTTGTTCAGTTTGTAGCTGATTATCGGTTTTTAGCTCAGCCTGTATTTGCTTCTTGTCGCTCTGTTTTATTTTTGAAGATTCTGTTTTTTTTGCCTCCGCCGTCTCTTTGGCTTCAAACTCTTTTGCTGTTTTTGAATCTAGTTTTTCAACCGATAGTTTTTTGACCTCTACACCGCCGTCTTTTGCACTTTCAAGAAGTTTTTTGAGTGCGCTTTTTTCATGTTTTTTATCGTCTTCGCTATGTTTGGCGGCATTATCTCTTAACTCTTTGACGCTTTTTTCTATCGCCAGCTTGTCGTTTAGTTTTACTTGCGAGAGGAGGCTTTTGATGTTCAAAAGAGCGCTCTGGTCTATCTCATCCTCTTTTATCTGCGTGTTTTTGAGCTTAAGCGAGCCGTTTTTATCGAGCTCTATTTCCCCTTTTTTTGTCATTTCGAGGAGCTTTTTTACAAACTCTTTATTGTCTTTTACGTCTATTTTTCCGGCATTTAGTAGTCCGGCCAAAGCATTTGTTTTGCCTTTGCCTTTTGACGCTGTTTTTAGTGCGACGATTTGCTCGCTCATTTTGCTCACCTTAAATGGTTTTTTGAAGACAAGCAAATAAAGTTCCATTCGCAGACAAAAAAGTGAAGCGGCTTTTGAATATAATTCGCAAAAAATTTTAAGATAGGGTAATTTATGCAAGATATCAGAAACATAGCGGTCATCGCCCACGTTGACCACGGTAAAACGACGCTAGTCGACGGCCTCCTAAAGCAAGCAGGAACATTCAACGAAAGAGACAATGTTGAAGAAAGGGTGATGGACTCAAACCAACTTGAAAAAGAGAGAGGTATTACGATTCTCTCAAAAAATACCGCCATCAACTACAAAGGCAAAAAAATCAACATCATCGACACTCCGGGACACGCCGACTTCGGCGGAGAGGTTGAGAGGGTTCTTAAGATGGTTGACGCCGTTTTGCTTCTTGTGGATGCGCAAGAGGGTGTTATGCCTCAAACAAAATTCGTCGTAAAAAAAGCGGTCGGACTAGGGCTCAAAATACTTCTAGTCGTAAACAAAATCGACAAACCTGCGGCAGAGCCTCTTAGAATTCAAGATGAAGTGTTTGACCTTCTAGCTCAAATGGACGCTTCAGATGAGCAACTTGACTTCCCTGTTGTTTACGCAGCGGCAAGAAACGGTATGTCCAAGAAAAATCTAGAAGATGCAGACGGTGACCTAACTCCGCTATTTGATATGATACTAGCGCACACGCCAAAACCGACAGGCACGACAGACAATCCGCTTCAACTTCAAGTATTTACCCTTGACTACGACAACTATGTGGGAAAAATCGGTATTAGCCGTATATTCAACGGTACGGTCAAGAAAAACCAATCTGTGGTCCTCGTAAAATCAGACGGTGAAAAAGTAAACGGCAGGGTAACGAAGCTAATCGGCTTTATGGGTCTAGCCAGAATGGAGATAGACGAAGCGCATGCGGGCGACATCGTGGCTATCGCCGGATTTGAGACTATCGACGTGGGTGACAGCCTATGTGACCCGAACAATATCTTGCCTCTTGACCCTATGCACATCGAAGAGCCTACGATGAGCGTCGTATTCTCGGTTAATGACTCTCCTCTTGCGGGAACTGAAGGCAAACACGTAACAAGCAACAAACTAAGAGAAAGACTTGAGTTTGAGATGAATACAAACATCGCTATGAAGCTTGAAGCGGCAGAGGGTGAAGGTAAATTCCAAGTTTCAGGTAGGGGTGAGCTTCAAATTACAATCCTTGCCGAAAACATGAGAAGAGAAGGTTTTGAGTTTGGTATTTCAAGACCGCAAGTTATCGTAAAAATCGAAAACGGTACAAAATGTGAGCCGTTTGAGCACCTTGTTGTTGACGTGCCGGACGAGTTTAGCGGTACTATCATTGAAATCCTTGGCAAAAGAAAAGCTGAGATGAAATCTATGATACCGATGGGTGTCGGCCAAACAAGAATGGAGTTTGAAATCCCGGCACGTGCCCTTATCGGTCTTAGAACGCTTTTCCTTACGAGCACGAAAGGCGAGGGTGTTATGAACCACTCATTCCTTGAGTACAGACCGTTTAACGGCGAAGTCGAGAGCAGAATGAACGGCGCACTTATCTCTATGGAAAACGGCGTAGCTACGGGATACTCTATATTCAACCTTCAAGATAGAGGCACGATGTTCCTAGGCCCTCAAACAAAAGTTTATGAGGGGATGATAATCGGCGAACACTCAAGAAGCAACGACCTTGAAGTGAACGTAACAAAAGAAAAACAACAATCAAATGTTCGTTCTTCAGGCGCAGATGAGGCTATCAAGCTTGTTCCGCCAAGAGAGATGAATCTTGAAAGAGCGCTTGAGTGGATAGAAGATGACGAGCTTGTAGAGGTAACTCCTGTTAGCATCAGAATTAGAAAAAGATATCTTGATGCAAATAGCAGAAAAAGATTTGGTAAAAAGTAGTACAATCAGATAAAGGGGGCTTAAAATGGATGCAATGACTTTTTTTGTCGGTATCATCGCTTTTTGTATGGTTGTATTGACGGTAGTTGCGGTAGGTTTTTTGATTTCGCTGTCAAGAAGCGTAAAGTCGCTAGATGAAAAAGTTACATTGCTCGTATTTGAGCTCTCCCAGATACTTCCAAATATCCGTAAAACTACTCAAAACATTGCGGATATGAGCGGAGTATTAAATATATTCTCATTTTTCAAAAAATCCAAATAAGGAGTTTATGATGGATAGATCGGCTGTATGTATATTTGTGGGGGCGCTTGTAGGCGCTGCGGCAACTTACGGTGTTATGAAAAATAAAGACAAAATAGTAGAGAAATTTGAGGAGCTTGAGGGCAAACTTGAAGATACTCTAAAAAGCAAAGGCATGACTGCCGAAAAAGCTAAAGAGGTATACCAAAAGGTATCTGACAATGTTCATGCGTCAATGGATAAAATCAAAGAGATGCTACACTCTAAAAATATTGCGGATATGGACAAAGAGCAAATCCTAAAAGAAATCGAAGCCCTTAAAGCAAAAGTAGACAAATTATCTTAAAAAAAGCGGACATCTCGTCCGCTTAAGTTTTATTTTGTTAAAATCCCGCTCTCATTTTATTAGTAGCAATGGCAAGGTAGCTCAGCTGGTTAGAGCGCTGGTCTCATAAGCCGGAGGTCGAGGGTTCGAGTCCCTCTCTTGCTACCACCCACATTAAAGTCTCAAAAACATCCCACAATTTATCTAATTTTTACCCCTATCTTTGTAAAATTACATACCAAAAACATCCCATCAAAGTTGGAGCGGTTTTTGCACGATTAACGTGAAATCTTTTTAGGAGGACGGCAAATGAGAATAGCTTATGCCGAAGTGCTTCAGGGTTTTGAGTATGATGAGGAAAATTCATACTGGGTCAGGAAAGAGGATGGCAGAGCATTTCATCTACTTGAAAAAGATGAAAACGACATGGTAAAAATTGCCGAAGCCTGTGAAGATAGCGGAAACTACCAAATAGTTTAAGCTCCTAACTTTCAATGGTATAAAGTGGCGCATTACGCTTTATGCCATTGCTTCTTTTAACAACTTCATTTACAAAAACTTATGCTACTTTTTGAAAATATATAATATAAAAAATTACAAAAATTAATATTTAATGTTCAGTTAATATTTCTTATCATAAAATCGAATATTCTGTTTCTAAGGAGTGTTTATGAATGGAATTAGGTTATATGCCGCTGGAGCGCTTTTGATATCGCTTACGACAATGTCGTACGCCGGTATAGAAGCGGGACAAAAGTTATATACCAAAGCCTGTAAAAATTGCCACGGTAATGGCGCAAAAGGCGCTGCAATGGCTACTCAAGAAGGTTGGGATAAGTGGTTTGCCAATGGAGCCTCTGCAATCATAGAGAGACACAAGGGTGATGCGAAAGCAAATGCATATTTCGGCGGCTCTAATTTTAAAGAGCAGATGCAAGATTTGCATGAGTTTTTAAAAGAATACGGCTCTGACAGCGGCAATACGCCGGGCTGCGGCTGATTAATCTAATAAAGGAGTGTTTATGAAAAGAATAAGTGCATTTTCACTAGCTGCGATGCTAGCGACTTCATCTTTTGCTGCAGACGATATGGCTGCACTAAAAGCAGAATTAAACGAGCTAAAAGCTCAAATAGCGGAATTAAAGAAAGGCCAAGAGGTTACAGATCTTAAAACTCTTGCTGAGCAAGTAAAAGAGATAAAAGTAAGAACTGGTGGCGATAACGTCAAGTGGGATATAGATTATAGGGCTAGCTATGATTACATAAGATATAACATGGCTGGCGCACAGACAATGTATGCGACTCCTACGGCCGCCCTTAATGGTGCTGCTCTGACTGGTATGGGATTTGGTGATGTATCGTCTAATTTTGGTTATCCAGCTGGCAGTGTTTATGCTAGTAGAATGGCTGCTGCAAATAATGCATCAAATCCTGCCTTGCTAACGAATAGATTGATACTTGGTATGAAGGCTGCCCCAACTAAAGATGTAAGCTTTATAGGTAAGCTATCCATGAATAAAGCATTTGGCGATACTGCCAATCATAGTCAATCAAATACTATGCCAGGCAATGCTAATTTTGATTGGATAACAAATGAAAATGCTCTTAACACTACTGTAAATGTAAAAGAAGCTTATTTTATATACTTTGGCGATGCAGGCCCAGTATCATATACGGCTAGTATTGGTAGAAGACCATCGTATGATGGATTGCCTGGCAATATGAGAGAGGGTAATGCAAATGCCAATTCTCCTCTATCTCATTTAATTAATGTTGAGTATGATGGCGCAAGTTTTCTATTTAACCTAGAAAAGGTGACAAGCGTTCCTGGTATGAGTTTCAAGCTCTGCATGGGTAAAGGCCTTACAAATGCCAAGCCTAGATTCCAAATGGATGGAACAGACTACAGCAAAGATAAGACAAAAAATGGCGATGTTGATTTGTATGGCTTTATATTCGTGCCTTACGATGATGGTCAATATTCTGTTCATTCTATGTTCTTTAAAGCTAACAATATGATAGGTTATGCCCAGAGTGACATGTTTAATTATCAGGTAGCATATGCAAACTATGCACTAGCCAGAATGGCCGGGGCAAGTACATCAAATTTGAACGATTTGTCATATGCTTACAATAATGCGGCTAGCGCAATGCAATTTCGTAATACTGGAGCTTTAAATGGTGGCACCGTTGTTGCGATGGCAAACGGTATTGGTAATGGATGGAGCGATTTCCTTGACAACACTACGGCATTTGTAAGCTATGCATTTACAAAAACTCAGCCTAATGCAAATGGCATGCTGGGCACGACAGATCCTAAGTTTGGTAGCTCATGGTGGGTTGGTGTGCAAATGCCTGCCATGATTACAAAAGATGGCAAAATTGGCTTTGAATACAACAAGGGTTCAAAATATTGGAGAAGTGTAACATATGGTGAAGATACGATGGTTGGCTCCAAGCTTGCAGCTAGAGGTAAGGCTTGGGAAGGTTACTACAGCCAACCGCTTACAAAAAATCTTGATATGCAACTAAGATATACGCAAATTAGTTATGACTACACTGGAAGCAATGGTTTCTTTGGTGCCGAAGGTACTCCATATACAATGGATGAAGCCGTGTCAATGGGTATGAACCCTGTTAAATCTGCATCTGACGCAAGAGCTTATATCAGATACAGATACTAAAAACTCTCTAGCGAGGCTTAGGCCTTGCTAGAAACCTCTTTTAATACACTTTCAAACTCCATATTCGCATCCACTATCAACTCGGACTTTTGCGTATAGATAGGCTCTCTTATTTCAAATATTTTTTTAGCAAATTCTACATCAGCAAATAGCGGTCTTTTGTCAAACTCTTCGGCTTTTAGCCTCTCTAGCAAGGTCTCAAAATCAACTTTTAGATATATTGTTTTGCCTAGACTTGAGAAATCATCTATAACTGTTGGCATGCCGCCGCCCGTTGATATGACGGCATTTGAGACATTGGCACGCAGCCATTCGAAACATTTTTTTTCACACTCTCTGAAATACGTTTCACCTTTTTGTTCAAACATATCTCTGATTTTTTGCCCCTCAAAGCTCTCGATGAGTGCATCGGTATCGACAAAATATAGCCCTTTTTCTTTTGCAAGAGCTCGCCCTACGCTGCTTTTTCCGCTCCCCATAAATCCTATAAGCACAATGTTATTCATTGTGATACCTTGATTGTTTTGAGCGGGTCCATACATTTTTCGATATCGTATGTCTTTTTGATACGTTCACCGTCTATCGTTTGATACTCTATGGTTATTTTCCTCACTTTTACCGACTCGACGGGTGGGGTGATGGTGATGGGCGCGAGTGGCTCAACCTTATTTATCTGAGACATGGATGCTTCCGCAAGGTTTTCTTTTTGCGGAGCTTTAAACGGGTTTTCTCTCGCAAACAGCGATAGTGAGAGCACTGCTAGCATAAGTGCTGTTCTCATTTGTCTCCTTCTAGTCTTTTTAGCTCAAAATACTCTTTTTGGTATTTGGCGTTTTGTTCTTTTAGTTTTTCTATTTCCGATTTGAGGTGGTCTCGTTGGTCTTCTAAGCTAAAAAGAGTGGATACGGAGTTTTGCCCAAATAATAATGAGCCTGTGTAGACGGCAAACAAAGCAACGAGACCAAAAAGAGCAACAAGCTTCCATACGCCGCTACTAAAATCAAATAGTTTGCGGCGTCTAGGACTTTCTAACTCCTCTAAAATCTCGTTCATATTTTATTTTTTGAAAATGCTTCTTCCGATGTATTCGGCTGCATCGCCAAGCTCTTCTTCTATCTCAAGAAGTCTGTTGTATTTTGCTATACGCTCGCTTCTTGCGGTTGAGCCTGTTTTGATTTGGCCAGAGTTTACGGCTACGGCAAGGTCTGCTATAAAGCTATCTTCCGTCTCGCCGCTTCTATGTGAAACGATGCAGGTATAGTCGTTTCTGTGTGCAAGTCTCATTGTTTGCATAGTTTCAGACAATGTGCCTATTTGGTTTAGCTTGATAAGTACGGAGTTTGCGATGTTTTTCTCGATTCCCTCTGCAACTATTTTTTTGTTTGTTACGAATAGGTCATCGCCTACTAGCTGCACTTTGCCGCCAAGTCTTTTTGTTAGCTCAGCCCAGCCGTCCCAGTCACCTTCGTCAAGACCGTCCTCGATAGATACGATAGGGTATTTTGAGATTAGCATCTCATAATAATCTACCATTTCAGAGCTTGTTAGTACTCTGTTTTCTGTATGTAGGTTGTATTTGCCGTTTTCATAAAATTCGCTTGATGCAACGTCTAGTGCTATACAAATTTGCTCTCCGGCTTTGTATCCCGCAAGCTCAATGGCTTTCATGATTTTTTGAATAGGCTCTTCGTTGTTTGCGAGTGATGGAGCAAAGCCGCCCTCATCGCCTATATTTGTAGAGTGTCCTTCGTCGTGAAGTACTTTTTTGAGCGCCTGATAAACCTCTGCAGATGCTCTAAGTGCTTCTTTGAAGCTATCAAAACCTATAGGCATAATCATATACTCTTGGAAGTCTGCGCTATTTGCCGCGTGTGCACCGCCGTTGATGATGTTTAGCATTGGGGTCGGAAGGACTACTGCGTTTGCCCCGCCAAGGTATCTGTATAGAGGTACACCAAGAGAGCTTGCCGCCGCTCTTGCTACCGCCATTGATACGCCAAGAGCTGCATTTGCGCCTATGTTTGAGTAGTTCTCTGTGCCGTCGACGGCCTTGATAACTGCGTCTATGTGACCTTGATTGAATGGGCTAAGACCCATAATTTCGTCTGCGATTAGCGTTTTTACGTTTTCGCAAGCTTTTAGTACGCCTTTGCCGCCAAATCTGGCCTTGTCGCCGTCTCTAAGCTCAAGAGCTTCTCTTTTGCCCGTACTTGCACCGCTTGGTACATATGCGCTCTCTACCGTTCCATCAGAGAGTCGAACTGTTACTTTTACGGTTGGGTTTCCTCTTGAATCTATTGCTTCGCTCGCGTATAGGTCATCTATGTATATCATTCGTCATCTCCTGTGTTGGTTTCATCTGATAGGCTTGGTAGTTCACCCTCCATGCCGATACTATTGCGTATTTCATTTTCAATTTCTTGACAAACAGCCGGATTGTCTCTTAGGAAAATTTTTGAGTTTTCTCTGCCTTGTCCGATTTTGGTTGATTTGTACGAAAACCATGCCCCTGCTTTGTCGACGATATCGAGCTTGACCCCGTAGTCTACTATCTCGCCCATTTTGCTGATACCTTCGCCGAACATTACGTCAAATTCCGCTTGTCTAAACGGAGGGGCAACTTTGTTTTTGATAACCTTGGCTTTTACGCGGTTACCGATAACATCTTCGCCTTGTTTTAGGCTTTGGATTTTTCTGATGTCTATTCTGACGGATGCGTAAAATTTAAGTGCGTTCCCGCCTGTTGTCGTTTCGTTGTTACCATAGCTCATTCCGCCGATTTTTTGACGAATTTGGTTGATGAAAATTACGGTCGTGTTCATCTTGTGAAGTACGCCCGCAAGTTTTCTAAGGGCTTGGCTCATAAGTCTTGCCTGAAGACCCATGTGGCTATCGCCCATATCGCCCTCTATCTCAGCTTTTGGAGTTAAGGCCGCCACTGAGTCTACGACTATTACGTCTACTGCGCCGCTTCTAGCCAAAGTCTCTACTATTTCAAGAGCTTGCTCGCCAAAATCCGGTTGAGACACGAGCAGATTGTCGGTATCCACCCCTAGATTTTTTGCGTATTTTACGTCAAGAGCGTGTTCTGCGTCTACAAATGCGCAAACGCCGCCTTGTTTTTGAGCTTCTGCTACGATGTGTAGCGTAAGCGTTGTTTTGCCTGATGATTCAGGTCCATATATCTCTATGATACGACCCTTGGGTACGCCGCCTATTCCAAGCGCAAGGTCAAGTCCGAGTGAGCCCGTAGATATGGCCTCTATGTTTTCCTCTGCCTTGTCGCCGAGTCTCATCAAAGCGCCTTTACCGAATGCTTTGTCTATTTGTTTTATTGCTAATTCTAGTGATTTTTTCTTGTTTTCATCCATCGGGTTTGGGCCTTTTTGCGGGATTATAGGATTATGTTAACACTTGGACGCTTAAAGTAGGAAGCGGTAAAATCCGCCAAAAAAGACGGAAAAAATATGCCAAAAATAAGCGTTGCCCACTCGCCTGATGCAGATGATATTTTTATGTATTATGCCATTAAGTTTGGATGGGTGAATACCGGAGATTTGGAGTTTGACAACATCGCCCTTGACATCGAGACCTTAAACGAAGAGGCATTGAGAGGGACTTATGACGCCACGGCAATTAGCTTTGGCGCATATCCGTTTATGAGAGACGACTACGCTTTGCTCCGCTGTGCAATGAGCTTTGGAGAGGGGTATGGGCCAAAGTTGGTCAAAAAAAGAGGTGCAAAGCTAAAAAAGAATTTCAAAGTGGCTCTAAGCGGAAAATACACGACAAATGCGATGCTTTTTCGAATAGCCTATCCTGACGCTCGTCCAATATATATGAACTTTCTCGAAATCGAAAAGGCAGTACTTGATGGCGTAGTCGATGCGGGAGTGCTCATTCATGAAGCGATACTGACATACTCGGATGAGCTGGAAGTGGAGCGCGAAATATTTGATATTTGGCAAGGGCTGGCGGGCGATATGCCGCTCCCTCTGGGGGGGATGGCGATTAGGCGCTCAATACCGCTTCTTAGGGCTATTAATATCGAAAATATACTGCTTGACGCGGTGAGAATAGGTGTAAAAAACAAAGAGACCCTCAGTCGTATGCTTTTAGAGCGTGATCTCATCAGGGTGGATGCCAAAAAGCTGGAAAAATACCTCTCGATGTACGCAAATGAACGCTCTGAAACGATAGATGAGACGTCGCTTGCGGCTATTGATAAGCTGTTTGAAATAGGATATAATCACGGCATTTACGACAAAAAATTAGATGCGGCGGCGATGATGTTGCCAAAAGAGTATGTCGATTATAGATTTAGTTAAGGGGATAGGGTGGAAGCTAAGCTGATGGCGTTAACCGTAGAGACGCTAAAAATTACGCTTATAATCTCTATGCCGCTCCTCCTCGCCGGACTTCTCGCCGGACTTGTAGTAAGTATATTTCAGGCCACTACGCAAATCAATGAGGCGACCCTCTCTTTTTTGCCAAAAATTGTCCTTACCGGTGTCGTTATGCTCTTTACGATGCCGTGGATGATGAATGAACTGATTGACTTTACGACCCGCATTATCCGTATGATTCCCACCTTCGTCTTCTGATGCGCAAAAAAACTATCGATTTTTCAAAATACTCTTCCATCCGTCTAGGGCCAACCCTCGAAGTGAACGTTATCGAAAACGAAGCCGATGCGGCAGCGTTTGACGGTGTTATTATCGGCGGCGCATATAATCTAATAGTGACGGGCAAAAATCAAAACTTAGCGGTTTTGGGCGAAGAGTATGAGTATATCAGACTTGAGGATGACAGGCTTTATGTCGGTGCCGCTATGAGCGGCGGGCGAGTATTTAGCTTTGCAAAAAAAAATGACTTGGCGGGTTTTGAGTTTCTTGGCGGATTGCCGGGAACTATCGGTGGTATGCTATCAATGAATGCCGGGCTTAAAGGGCAAGAGATGTTTAATAATATCGTTGCCGTAAAATTTGCCGACGGTTATAAAAAAAAGAGTGAAATAGAGCACGGATATAGATTTGCAAATCTTGGGGGTATAGCTCTTGAAGCTGTATTCGACGCAGGTAAAAAAGGGTTTGATGAGGCGCTGTTTGAGGAGCTAAAAAATGCTCGTAAAAATCAACCAAAAAATCCTAGTGCCGGAAGCTGCTTCAAAAATCCTCCCAACGACTACGCCGGAAAACTGCTTGAAGAGGCAGGAATGAAAGGTTGTCAAATAGGCGGTATGGCTTTTAGTGAAGTTCATGCAAATTTTCTTGTAAATTTGGGTGATGGGAAAGTGGAGGATGCGCTAGAACTTATAGAACTAGCGCAAAAAAAAGTCATGGAAAAGTCAAGAGTCAAATTGGAGCTTGAGGTAAAAATAGTTTAGAATAAACTACTCCGCCGCACGAGGCGGCAGGTTTTTGTTAGTGGCAACCGCCGCCGCAGCAAGATGAACCTGTAGCGCCAGCAGCTTTTGCAGCTTCAAGAGCAGCTTCATAGTTTGGCTCAGCAGTTACTTCGCTTACAAGTTCTTTGTAAACTACAGTTCCCGCTTTGTCAACCACGAATATTGCTCTAGCCGTAAGACCCCTAAGAACGCCTTCGCCTATTAGCACGCCGTAAGCTTTTGCAAATTCTTTGCCTCTAAAGTCTGAACATACGTCAAGATTTTCGATACCTTCAGTTGTACAAAATCTACCTGCTGCAAATGGAAGGTCCATAGATACGATTTGGATTTTTGCACCGTTGATTTTTGATGCGTCAACATTGAATCTTCTAGTCTCAGCCGCACATACAGCAGTGTCAAGTGACGGAACAGCTACTATTACTTGGATACAATCGCTTGCCCCGCCTACTACTACGTCTGCAAGACCTTTGTTTGGAAGAGTGATTGCAGGAGCTTTATCTCCTACTTTTATCTCTGTTCCCTCTAGATTTACCGGACTACCTTTGAAAAGTACTGATGCCATTGTTTATCTCCTTGTTTTTTGATAACTGCTCAAATTGTAGGCTAAAAAAGATAAAATTAGTCTTAATTAAAATTTGCTCTTGACGCAACGTCAAAATCTGCATAATTTTTGAACATTTTTTCTTTGTAAGCCTCTACGCCAACCCTGCCTACCATAGCCGCATTATCTGAGCAAAATTCCATTTTTGGAAAAATGAGCTCAAATTTGTGCTTCTTAGAGAGTATATCAAGTTCGCTTCTTAATCGCTTATTTGCGGCCGCACCACCCACTATGCCGAGGAGTTTTGGTGGATTAGTTTTTATTATTTGTCTGATTTTAAATATCATATGAGCTACTGCTACTTTTTGAAACGAGGCCGCAAGGTCTGCTTTTTTCTGCTCGTTCATATCGCCCACTTCCTCTATCTTGAGTCTAAAGGCATTTTTGAGCCCGGAATAGCTAAACGCAAGCCTGTTGTCTTGAAGCGCTATTGGAAGTTCGTAGACGTTCTCATCCCCTTTTGCCGCCCACTCTTCGATGAGGGGGCCGCCCGGATAGCCAAGTCCTAGCATTTTTGCCGCCTTATCAAAGCTCTCGCCAAAGCTGTCGTCCATTGTTTTTGCGACTAGCTCCACATCGCCCATGTTTTGCACTTTCATATATTGGGTGTGACCGCCGGATACTAGCAAAACGTCAAGCGGCAACGTAGACTCATGCTCTATAAAAAGCGAATAAATATGCCCGACTAGGTGATTTACGGGGATGAGTGGAACATCTAGCGCTATTGCGACGCTTTTTGCCATAGAAACCCCTTCGACGAGAGAGACCACAAGCCCTGGTTCATTAGTCACGGCTACCGCTTTGACGCTTGGTAGATAGTCGCCGACGGACTCCAAAAGTTTTGGCAATGCAAGGGCATGCAAACGGCTAGCAAGCTCAGGTACTACACCACCATATACGCTATGCTCTGCGTCTTGCGAGATTTTGCGGTGAAAGATTAGCTTTTTACTCTCTATGTCGGTAAGAGCTATTGCGCTATCGTCGCAGCTTGATTCTATGGAGAGTATCATGCGCTTATCCATTCAAGCGCAAAAGGCCATGCGCCATATCCGCTATCGGAGTTTAGGTGTCCGGCATCTTTAATAATCTTCATCTCACAACCAAGCTCCTTTTGTAGCTCTTTTGCCTCGTCTACATCCATATATTTGTCGTTTGTGCTTGCCACAAAAAGTGCATCGTCTGAAAGGGTAGTCGCTTTTGGATAGGGAAAAAAGGTATCTATTGCCTTGATATTCGTGCTTCTGGCGGGCGGGGCAACTAGCAAGACTTTTTCAAATTTGGCTTCGGGATGCGCCTTTGCGTACCAAAACCAGAGCATATTGCCAAGCGAGTGACATACTATTCTGTCCGGTTTGAACGAGTCTATTATCTGTTCTAGGCTTTCAAGCCAAACTTTTTTGCGTGGGGTGTGCATAAACGGAAGTTGCGGGAAATATACGGGGTAACCCGCTTTTGCAAGCTCTGCGGCAAGCCAATTTTGCCAATGCGGGAAGTCGCTCCCGCCCCAGCCGTGGAGGATTAGTATTTTAGGCTTTAAGAGCGCTTCTTGCATATTCTCTTACCTCTTTGTCAAGCTCAAACACGTCGTCTATATTTGCCGTTTTTGCTCCATCGTATTTTTCGCATGCCGCAAAAATAGTATTTGCTATCTCTCCAAAAGCTATTTTTTCATCCAAAAATGCGGCTACCGCTATTTCGTTGGCGGCATTTAGCACAAGGGCCAGGCACGGGTTTGTCAAAAGCTCGTTTTTGAGTCTCCAAGCCGGGTATCTCACCTTTTCTATGGCTCTAAACTCCAGTGCTCCGAGCCTGAGCAAATCTACGGAACCAAATAAATTTGGCGTTGCCTTGCCTGTGAGGGCATACGAGATAGGGAGCCTCATATCCGGCTCGCTCATCTGTGCCGTCGTCACTCCGTCGTCAAACTCTATCATGGCGTGTATCGTGGAGCTAGTCTCTATGATGGCGTCATATGATATATCTTTGCCAAACAGCCAATACGCTTCGATAATCTCGAACAACTTGTTTACCATTGTGGCACTATCGACCGTGATTTTGCGACCCATAGTCCAGTTGGGGTGTCGCAGGACATCACTCACGCTTGAGGCATGGATTTCGGATAGTGGGGCATCTCTGAGTGCGCCGCCGCTTGCCGTTATCGTCATTTTTTTGAGCTTACCGATGCCTCGGTTTAGATACCAAAGGGCGAAGTGCTCGCTATCTACGGGGGTGATTTTGGAGGTGTCGATGAACTGTCCGGCCGCTACGAGAGATTCTTTATTGGCAAGGGCTACCTCTTTGCCTAGTTCTATGCACTCTAGTGTTGAGCGAAGCCCTGCGAAACCGACTATTGCGTTGAGGGCTTTTTGGGATGTTGTTTTTAAGAGAGCTTCGCTTAACCCTTCAGCCCCGTAGAAAATCTGAGCGCCCATATAGTTTTGCCCTAGTGAGCCGTCATTTTTTTCTATGCAGGCATATTTTGGACGGAATTTTTCTATCTGTTTTTTGAGAAGCTCTGAGTTGTTCCCGGCGCAGAGAAGCTCTACCTCTATCTGCTCCCTCTCGCACACGTCAAGGGTGTTTACCCCTATGGAGCCGGTGGAGCCGAGAATTATCAATAAAGACCTCTAAGCAGCACCACCATTGCCACCGCACCGAACAGATGACCGTCTAGTCTATCTAGCACGCCGCCGTGCCCCGGGAGGAAATTGCCGCTATCTTTGACATCGGCATGTCTTTTTAGCGAGGACTCGAATAGGTCGCCGAATATCGAGGCTGTCGATACGGCAAAAGAGATAATAAGCGCTTTAAAAAACGGCAAAAAGGCCATACCCATTAGTGTTCCTACAATACTCGCCACAAGTATACCGCCAAGCACTCCCTCAAGAGTTTTGTTCGGGCTTGCCGGAGAGAACGGTACTTTGCCGACCGCTTTGCCTGTGAAAAACGCAGCCGTATCGGTGACCGCTACGATAACTATAAGCCAAAATAGCGATGCCATTCCGTAGTCTTTGTACAAAGAGAGCATAAACAGCATCGGCGCGGTCGGATACAAAAAGACCATAAGGTTTCTGGCCCCTTTTTGGCTCTCCGATTCATCCAGGAAGCCCACTCTATTTTTGAACGCCAAATATCCTGCATATATCAAAAGTACGAAAAAAACCAAATCTTCTGGGTCGGTCATAAAATAGGCCGCAAGCCATATCAAAATTGCAATAGGGTATAGCGACATTTTTTGGAGTTTAAATAGCTTGTTTGCCTCTATAAAACCGAGGAAATAAAATACTCCCATAAATGCCCATGTCAGGAAGTAGTTGTCTATAAGGATGACGCCTACCGTGACACCTATAAGTATGAATGCCGTCATGTAACGTTCTTTTGAAGCGTTCAAAAAATGCGGGGTTTGCAACTAAATTGTCCTTGTTAAAACTTTTAAACTTTTAAATCTAATATATGGTCGGATTTGTAAGGCTCTTTGGCCTCTTCTTCATCTTTTTTTTCTCTTTTTTGCTCTTTGTATTGCTCGTTGTTCTTACCGCCGTCGGCATCTGCATTTATCTTTTGAGAGCCGTCCGATTCGATAACGGGCTCGATTTTTGGCTCTTTTTCTTGTTCTGCCTGCATAGCCACGAAAGCCTGCATATCAAACCTCTGCGCAACCCCTTGGTGGAGTTGTGAGACAAGCGGCGCGGCTTGGTTGACGTATATCTGGGAACCAACAGGCGTGACGGCTGCCATGTCCTATTCCTTTTTTACCGTTAATGTCTTATAGTTGACATAGTTGACGTTTGCCCCCTCTACGGGAGATACGTCTCTCCTTTTTGCATAATCCACAGCGTAGGAGCCGCTTTGTGACACGGAAAGCTCGACACACATCTTTGCGGCAAACAAGATAACGTCATTCGGAACCTTTTGTTTGTCGGTATGTAAAATAGTATGCGCTGAAGGCAAATCTTTTATATGAAACCAAAAGTCATTTGAACGGGCTAATTTTAGCAATTTTTCATTTCCTTTTCGGTTTTTTCCGGTACTGATTTTGTAATCTTTGTAGAAAACCTCGAAAATATCGCTCGCCTCATCCCGTTTTTCGGCCCCTTTTTGCCTTTGGGTAAAGAGCCTTACCCCGTCTTCATCGGCGGCGGAAGCCACTGCAGACCTCTGTGCCTTAAGAAAACTGAGACGCTCACCTACTGATTCTTTTTCTTTGTATATTCCATCGGCTTTTCGGCGTAGTTTTTTAGCCTTTTGATAAAAAAAGTTCAAAATCTCTTTTTGACTTCTAAAATCAGGGAGTTCGACGGTAGTGTCCGCTCCGTCAAAATCTTTTAGCGTAACGCTTTTTTGGTGCGGGGTCACTAGGTGGGCGTTCGCACAGAGCAAATCCCCTATTTTCAAGGCTTCGTCTGATTTTTGCACAAGGTCGCCGGGCTCCTCAAAGGTGGCTAGTAGCTCTTCAAGTTTTTCTATTTTTTTATCTATTTGGGCTATTTTTTGGTTTTTTAGGTTGTCAAGACGGTTTTTTTGTTTTTGCGAGAGCATGTTTTCTAGGTACTCATCTACATCGCCGACATCTATATCCGAAAATGCAAAAGGGGGCGGAGGCGGTGCGGCATATGTCTGTCCGATACGAAGGTCTCGTACGCCGCTTGTCTCGTATCTGAGGGCAGAAATGATGACGCCCTTGTCGTCCGTGATTACCGCATTTGCGCTTTTGCCTGTCAGCTCCAAGATAAGAGCCGTTTTTTGCTCTTTGTAGCCCAGCTTTGAAGATGCGCGGATAAATATTATTTTATCGCTACCCGATAGCTCTATGCCGTCTATGTCGCATTTTGAAAAATATTTTGAGAGTGCGGCGTCAAATGGAGCTTTGTACTCTTTTGGGGCGGTTTTTTCGTTTTTGAATATGAAGTTGTGTCCGCGCGTCAAATCAAAAAAATATGTCTCATCTCTTGAAAACTCGACCTTTAGCACGGAGTCGGCGACCCTCGAGACACGGTTTAGCTTTTTTTCGTTTTGAAGTTTGGTTGCAAGGGCTTTTAGTACGGCGTATTTCATACCGTAATTTTACCGATAAAAGCCAAAATCGGCTAAAATTGCGACAAATAAGAGCATTTAAAGGTACAAAAATGGGACAAACGATAACTGAAAAAATTTTTAGCGACCACGCGGGCAAAGCGGTAAAGGCGGGCGATATCGTAAGAGTAAAAGTCGATATGACGATAGGCAATGACATCACTACGCCGTTGTCGATAAGGGCGTTTGAAGAATCAGGGGCGACGAAGCTAGCAAATCCCGACGGCTTTTGTATAGTCATGGACCACTTCATCCCGGCAAAAGACATAGCAAGTGCCAATCAGGCTCGTATCAGCCGTGATTTTGCCGCCAAGCACGGTATGAAAAACTTCTTTGACGAAAAAGATATGGGTATCGAGCACGCACTCTTGCCTGAAAAAGGGATGGTAGTGCCGGGGGATGTCATCATAGGCGCAGACAGCCACACCTGTACGCACGGAGCTCTCGGCGCATTCTCTACGGGTATGGGAAGCACCGACCTAGCTTTCACGATGATAACGGGCGAAAACTGGTTCAAAGTACCTGAGACTATCAAAGTGGTATTCTCTGGCAAACCAAAAGAGTATGTCACGGGCAAAGACCTAATCCTGGAAATCATCCGAATGATAGGGGTGGACGGCGCACTATACAAAGCGCTTGAATTCACGGGCGATACTATCCAATACCTAAGCATGGACGATAGATTTAGCCTTTGCAATATGGCTATAGAGGCTGGAGCGAAAAACGGAATAGTTGCGGTAGACGACATCACAAAAGCATTTCTAGCTGACAAAACACTAGCTCGTGAGCCAAAATATTTCTACTCCGACGCAGATGCCGAGTATTGCCAAGTGCTTGAGATAGATGTAGCCTCTCTTGAGCCTGTCATCGCATATCCATTCTTGCCAAGCAACGGCAAACCTCTTAGCCAAGCGGTAGCGGACAAAATCAAGATAGACCAAGCATTCATCGGCTCTTGCACCAATGGCAGACTAAGCGACCTTGAAATGGCGGCAAAGATATTAAAAGGCAAAAAAGTAGCTCCCCATGTGAGGCTAATCATCACCCCTGCAACGCAAAAAATAGCTCTTCAAGCTTATAAACTGGGCTTCGTAGATATATTCGTAGAAGCGGGAGCGGTATTTTCAAACCCAACATGCGGCGCATGTCTAGGCGGATATATGGGAATTTTGGGCGATGGCGAGAGGGCGATAGCCACGACAAATAGAAACTTTGTAGGCAGAATGGGCGCCAGAACATCTGAAGTGTATTTGGCAAATTCGGCAATCGCTGCGGCTAGTGCGATAGCCGGGTATATCGTGGGGCCGCAAAACTAATTTTTAGGAGAGTAAAAATGAAAAAAGTACTTATGCTATTGATTTTTCTTACCGGTATTTTAAGTGCGGAGCCTGATAAAAAGTTTTTGAAATTTGTTTTAGATTCAGTTCATGGAAGAAATTTTGTTGGTTGCGATAATGCCATATCTGAAGTATTTGCACATATAGGTGGACAAGAAATAAGAGTTGATACTCCTGTAAATCCTGATGCAAAAGATAGCATTAGAATAACGAGTTCATACGGTTCAAAGGGTGATAATATCTTTTTGGATGTTTTGGTTAGAAAAGCCAATAAGGTGTGCACGGTTTCGCAAACGGCCATGTATACTGATAATAAAAGCTGTACAGCAAAACTCGAGGAAGTACCATCTTTTAAGTTTAAGGCCGAAACAAACGATATGATTTGGTCTAAAAATGACGGAGGGGTAAATATGTTATTGCTACCCCTAAATGGGTCATGCGTAACAATCTTCACATTAATGTCTAGTTATTCTGTCGATAAAAATAAGCGTTAGTTTAATAAAAATCCCCATCATCACTAAGCACCACAAGCCCTTCTAGCTCGGCGGTTGCCATGATGATGCAATCAATCGAGCTTCGTATCGTCTTGCCTCTTTTTCTGGCGTCAAAGTAGATTTTGGCAGCGAGTTTGAATGTCTCTAGGCTCGGGTGATATATCTTTTGAGTTGATAAGTATTTATCTAGTAGTTCAAACTCTTTTTGGTTTTTTGCGCCTTGTAGTATCTCTTGGTATGTCAGCGACGAGATGCCGTACGGTACGCTGTTTGTCTCGGCGTGTTCGAATATGGCGGTGTTTTTGGTCTGGATGCCTCGTAGATGGTTGATAAGTACGGAGGTGTCGACTAGGTACACTATCTAGCCGCCCTCATCGCCTTGTAGTCGTACCCGTCGGCAAACTCTATTTTGCCTTTCAAGTCCATCATTGAGAGCCTTTTGTGGTTTGCGACAAACTCTTTTAGTGCTTCGTTGACTATGTCTTTTTTGGTTTTCAGACTCGTGTATTTCATTGCTTCTTGTACGAGTGTGTCGTTTAGTTCTATATTTGTTCTCATGGTGTATGCCTATGTGTATATTTATGTGTAAGCTTATGTTTTTAATGCTAAAGTCTTGCTGAATATTTTTGGACAAAAGGCATTTGATGAACTTTACACAAATGATAGGCATAGGCGTAGCCGGGAACTTCACGGGGCATTTGGAGCAAGCGGGGGAGAGTGCGGATTTTGTTGGGGTTGTGACGGCTGAGGAGGATGCGCCAAAGGGGATATTTCCTTTTTATCTGCCGCTCCATCCGTCGAGTCATCTAGCCGTCTATCCGCTCTCCTCCCATGAAATAAGCATGCCAAACGAGCATGACAATCTCCAAGCAGAGCCGGAAGTGGCGGTGGTGTGCGATATAGTCTATGACGACGGCAAGGTGGCGGCGCTAAAGCCGAGGTTTTTTGGGGCCTACAATGACTGCTCAATCCGCAGAGAAGGCGCTCGCAAAATCAGCGACAAGAAAAATTGGGGTGCAAACTCCAAAGGGATAGCCAAAAAACTTATCAAAGTAGATAGCTTCCAAAAAGGTGGGATGATGGACGAATACCGCATCGCCTGCTACCTCAAAAGAGACGGCAAGCTACACGCATACGGGATAGACTCCGCCGTGTCTTCATATAGCTATTTTCACGGCAAACTGCTTGAGTGGATAGTGGATAGGATAAACAACCAACAAGACGGCGGTCCGCTTGAAAATGTGGGCGAGTTAATCCGTGAGTGCGGATATCCAAATGAGATGATAATAAGCATAGGGGCCACGAGATACACGGAGTTTGGCGAGAGCGGTTATCTGCAAAAAAATGATGAAGTCTATACCGTACTATATCCGTCCGAAGTGTATGGCGAAGACGAAATAAGGGAGATGGTGACGCAAGGCAACACGGAAGCTGACGGTTTATCCGTTTTGCACCAGATAGTTAGATAAATATTCCCTGCTTTTTGGTTACAATCTAAGAGATAGATTTTTTGCCGGAGTGCAAAATGAGTGAAAATAAAAGTATCAGATACGGCGATTTTCTAAAAGAAGTCAGCGTAAACCATGTCCATCTAAGCTACAACGATTTGGCTCCGAAAGAGGGGGCAAAACCGCAGCAAAAAATAAAACTCCGCTCCATAGATATATACCGACTTTTGACGCCGTACGTTTCGGTTCGTTTTTTTGAGCAACTAAAAGCGGTTGCGCCGCTCGCTTTGTATATGGTGCTTTTCCAGATATTTATACTCAGGCAACCGGTCGCAGACGCCGCTATTATCGGTATCGGGCTTGGAGCGGTGATTGTCGGGTTGATGTTTTTTATGGAGGGGCTCAAGCAGGGACTTATGCCTTTTGGCGAATCCATAGGAAACACGCTTCCAAAAAAAGTCGGATTGACGACGGTATTGCTGATAGCTTTTTTGCTCGGCATAGGGGTGACTTTTGCGGAGCCTGCTATCGGTGCGCTAAAAGCGGCGGGCTCACTCGTCAAACCAGAAAAAGCCCCGTATCTATACGCACTCCTTAATGACTATTCCGGGGCGCTTGTGCTGTGCGTGGGTGTCGGCGTCGGTGTTGCTGCCGTAGTCGGTACGATGCGCTTTTTGTACGGCTGGGGGCTAAAACCGCTTATTTATATGACCGTTATCCCGTCTCTTGCGATGAGTGCGTACTTCAACATGAATGAGTATTTGGCTCCAATACTCGGTCTTGCTTGGGATTGCGGAGGGGTGACGACGGGGCCCGTGACCGTGCCGCTGGTGCTTGCACTTGGCATAGGGATAGCCTCTGCGGCAGGCAAGGGGGACTCCTCGCTCTCAGGCTTTGGTATCGTGACGCTCGCATCCGTGTTTCCGGTTATGGCGGTAATGTTTCTGGGGCTTTATGTGTACTTTAGCGTAACCCCGCAAG
Source organism: Campylobacterales bacterium (assembly GCA_050252455.1). Taxonomy (GTDB): domain Bacteria; phylum Campylobacterota; class Campylobacteria; order Campylobacterales; family UBA6016; genus UBA6016. Next base: position 211,433 of record JBFWKW010000001.1, read on the forward strand.
AGATAGTAGCCGCCGCAGCTACAACGGCTATTGCAGCGGGACATATCGCAAAACCGTGGTATTCTACAAGTCCTTATGAAGAGATGGTACTGGGTGTTCGGGCTATCGTTCCGCTCGTTATTTTCTTGATGCTCATAATGAAAGTATTGCTCAAAGAAAAAATCAAAAATGCAGGGACAATCACGTACGGCATAGTGCTTGCCGTGCTTGGCATGATGATATTCAATGTCGGGCTTACATATGGGCTTTCAAAGCTTGGAGGACAGTCCGGCTCACTCATCCCCGCCGCATTTCATACGATAGAGACCCAAAACGGCGTGCTGGAGGCTCTTTATCCTTATTTTGCCGGGATTACTGCGGCAATATTTTTTGCTTTTGTGCTGGGCTTTGGGGCTACTCTGGCGGAGCCCGCTCTCAACGCTCTTGGGCTAACGGTGCAAAACCTAACAAACGGCGTTTTCAAAAAATCGGCTCTTATGTATTCCGTATCCGTCGGTGTTGCACTGGGTATTACGGTTGGGGTGCTCAAAATAATCTACGAAATCCCGCTCACATATCTACTGCTCCCATCTTATGCCGTTGGGCTCGCTCTTACGTATTTCTCTACCGAGGAGTTTGTCAATATAGCGTGGGATAGTGCAGGGGTGACTACGGGACCTATCACTGTTCCGCTCGTGCTTGCCATGGGATTGGGGTTTGGCAACGCGTTAAATGCGGTGGATGGGTTTGGGATATTGGCGATGGCTTCGATATGTCCGATAATCGCCGTGCTTGCGATGGGTATTTATGCGAGGTTTAGCGCCGGAGAGTTTTCGGCAGAACCAGAGACTATAACGGCGGAGGGTAAATAGATGATACAAGGCAAGCGACAGGTTACGATTTTGACCGACCTTGAGCTAATCACCTGCATAGTCCAAAAAGGCTTTGCCGATGAGATAGTCAAGGCGGCTTATGAGGCGGGGGCGCAAGGGGCTACGGTCAACTACGCTCACGGCTCGGGTGTCAGAGAGAAGCTAGGAATATTCGGTGTTGCGGTAGAGGCGGAAAAAGAGATAATCCAGATAGTCGTAGCCAGCGAGCAAGTCAACCGCGTATTTGACGCTATGTATTTGGCGGGCAAGCTCGATACTCCGGGAATGGGGTTTATGTATGTGACCAAACTGCAAAAAGCCGCGACATATATACCGCAAGAGGTATTGGAAAAAATAGAGGCAAAAAACCGTGTATAGTCATAAAAAAATGAGCCTTATTACCGCAATACTCCCTATGTCTACGACTATGCCGATTATTAGAGAGCTGCATGCCATGGGGATATATACCGCCAACAAAAGTACGGCAAGGGGCAGCAGTAGCACAAGCCAAAGGCACGACGTAGAGATGGAAGTGATGACCGTGCTTGTGGAAGAGGCAAAAGCCGATGAGGTGTTCGGGCTTGTTTATGAGCGCGGCGGATTAGACAAGCCTAGCCACGGGATGATATTTCAATCCGCCGTGTCGTTAGCCAGCGAGTACACTCTTCCAAGTGAGTAGTTTAACTTCATATCTCACACTGGCATAAGCCGGAGATGGCGAGGGCAAAAGGGAAGTCGGCAACCCTATATGTCCAAAATGCTTTTTGTAAAGCGTCTGAGCGGTGCGCCCCGTAAAAAATATCCGCTTTATGGCAGGGTAGCCACGAAGAAGCTCTTCTATATCGTTTGGGATAGCTTTTTTTAGGTTTGAATCAGCCGAATTTGTCCGCTCGCATGAGGCTATCACATCCCAAAGGGCGATTTTTGCCTTTTGCAGTAGCTCTATCCTCTGTTCTTTCGAATCGGATGGCACGCCGTATATCTGGGACAATATCTTCCAAAACTGATTTTTCGGGTGGGCGTAATAAAACTGCTCTTCAAATGATTTTAAAGACGGAAAACTTCCCAAAATTAGGGTCTCGCTATCCTCAAAGACAATGGGTGCAAGGGGGTGAAAAACTCTATTCATAAGAGTAAGTATATAATTGCCGCCATGAATTTAGAAATATTATTAATAGCCGTAGGGCTTGCAATGGACGCCGCAGCCGTATCCATGGCGATAGGCGCTAGACATAAAAATATAGGTCGTGCCGCTATTTTAAAGCCGTCGGCTATGTTTGGTTTTTTTCAGGGGTTGATGCCGCTTATCGGCTTTGTCGTGGCTTTGTCGTTTGCCGGCATGGTAGAGGCGTATGACCACTATATCTCATTTGTAATATTGGCCGCTCTTGGCGGTAAGATGATATATGAGGGATTTGGCGAGGATGACGAACAAAAAGAGGTCGGGCTTGGGTTTCGGCTCCTCATTGTACTTGCTATTGCAACAAGTATAGATGCGCTTGCCGTAGGCGTTACGTTGGCGTTTTTGGAGCAAAATATATTTTTGTCGGCTTTTGTTATTGCCGTTGTGACTTTCGCTATATCTGCCGCCTCGGTCGTCATCGGACACAAGATAGGGGAGAGGCTTGAGAGTAAAGCCGAGATATTCGGCGGAGCCGTTCTTATTTTGATCGGCTCAAAAATACTGCTGGAGCACCTCGGGATTATTTGAGGGTTGCCACAAATGAAGCTATCTCTTCTTTGTCCGCTTCGCTAAGCGTTGCAAAATCGGCTCTTAGCTGTACCCCCTCACCGAATATCCCCTCTTTGTGGGATTTGATTTTTGAGAGTGCGGCCTCTTTTGTTAGCCCTGTGATTTTCGGGTAGCCGCCGCTTCCTTCCCCTTTTATTCCATGGCACATTGCACATTTAGCACCGTATAGTATCTGCGATTTTTCGGCTTTTTTTGCCGCGTCAGCCGCCTGAGGCTCCATGTACGAGAACACCACCTTGTCCACAAAAACAAGAAACGGCAGAAAAATAATTATTGCTACTATAAGTTTGTAATGTCTTTTGAGCACTTATTTTTCCGTTATTTTTTCTACTAGCTTCGCCGCTTTATCTTTTGCAGTTTCTGCATTTTCATCTGCCACAAGCACGACTGCCATTCTACGTCCCACGTGACTTTCAGGTTTGCCGAATATTCTTACCTCTGAGCTCTCGGTAAATAGTTCATTTGGAACGTCAAATTTCGGCTCGTGTGATTCGCCTTTGGCTTTGTATGCCGCGCTCGCTCCAGGAGTCAAAAATCTATGGGCAAGAGGCAGCCCAAGTACCGCTCTTAGATGCAGAGCAAACTCGGTTACGCTTTGTGTTATCATCGTTACCATGCCCGTATCGTGCGGTCTAGGGCTCACTTCGCTGAAATACACTTCATCTCCTGCGACAAACAGCTCAACGCCGAATATCCCTCTGCCGCCTAGCCCGTCCGTCACCGTCTTTGCTATATGTTTTGCCTTCTCTAGTGCGCTCTCGCTCATCGCCATCGGCTGCCATGAGTAGATATAATCACCGTCTTTTTGGATATGCCCTATCGGCTCACAAAATACCGTCTCATTTTCAGTTCTGGCGGTTAGAAGCGTGATTTCATAGTCAAAACGGATAAATTCCTCGACTATTATCTCGCTAGCATCTCCTCTCGCCTCTTTGGCGTGTTCAAAGCACTTTGAGACCTCCTCCGGCGCACGACAAACACTTTGTCCATGACCCGAACTACTCATAACGGGCTTGATGACGCATGGATACCCCATCTCATCCGCCGCAGCTTTTAGCTCTTCTTCAGTTTTTGCGAACTTAAACCCGCTTGTTTTTAGTCCCAGTTCCACCGCCGCAAACTCTCGTATCCCCTTGCGGTTCATAGTTAGGCTCACCGCTTTTGCGTTCGGGATTACGTGAAATCCCTCTTTTTCGGCGTCAAAAAGCGCATCGATGTTGATTGCCTCGACTTCGGGTAGGATATATGTCGGATTTTCCGCCCTTATGACGCGAAGCAGCTCCTCTTTGTTTTTCATATCTATCGCATACGCTTTTGTAGCGACTAGCTGTGCGGGGGCATTCTCGTATTTGTCGACCGCTACGACTTCACATCCAAGACGCAAAGCTTCGATAGCCACCTCGCGACCTAGCTCGCCCGAGCCTAGCAGCATTATTTTGATAGAACCGCTTTTAAAAGGTGTCGTAAAAACCATTTTTTCCCTTTTGAAAAATTTGTTTGTATTTTAGCTATTTCGTACAAAAAATATTTTTTAGGAAATTTTACTATTAAATAAGATTTCTTTTTGTAAACTGAAAAATATCAATCAAAAAAGGAGCTTGACGATGGGATCATTCGGTAGAAGTATCGTAAAAGGAAATGTTGAAGAGATAGTAGCTTTGCTAAATAGGGCTTACGCCGATGAGTGGCTCGCTCATTATCAATACTGGGTAGGCTCAAAAGTCGTAAAAGGAATTATGAAAGAGGCGGTAATAGCCGAGCTGGTACAACATGCGGCAGATGAGCTACGACACGCTACGATGGTAGCGGATAGAATAATACAGCTTGGCGGAACGCCGCTACTTCACCCGAAAGATTGGCTGACAAATACGATATGCGGCTATGATGCTCCGGAAAATCCGCAAGTGCTTGAGGTACTAGCCCAAAATATCAAAGGTGAGCAGTGTGCCATAAGCGTGTATGAGAGACTTGCCGAGCTGACAAAAGACAAAGACATAGTCACGTTCAATATTGCCAATCAGATAATGGCGGATGAGGTGCTACACGAAGAGGAGCTTCAAGCGCTTCAAGAAGATATACAAGGCTTTATCGATAGCTTCAAAGGGAAGGTGTGAGAAAACTTCTCCTTCTCCCTTTTCTGTTGGCTCCCCTTTTTGCCGCAGAGCCGACAGCTGACGCTATAGAGGCCGTCAAAAAAGGTGACGCAAAAGCCGTTGCCTATTTGGTTAAGACAAAAGAAGAGGCAAATGCGGCTCTGCCAAACGGTAAAAATCTCCTTATGCTCTCCGTCTGGGAGGGCAAAAAAGATGTTGCGTTGTATCTCATATCAAAGGGAGCCGACGTCAATGCGGCGGACAAGGACGGGAAGACGCCGCTGATGCTTGCCGTGTGGCGTGAAAATCTGGAACTTGCAAAACTACTGGTCTCAAAAGGGGCTGATTATAAAGTCAAAAACAAAGAGGGGCTTGGGGTGGCCGAAATCGCAGAGCTGACGGGCGACGGCGACCTGATAGATTATATAAACTCTCTAAAATAGTTATTCTTCGGGCGTAAATTCGGCTAGTTCAATGCTAAATTCCGCTCCGCTTTCACCGTTGGCTGCGCTTAGCTTGCCACCCATCTTTTTTTCTATGATTGTTTTGCTAAGAGAGAGTCCTATGCCGGTTCCGTGCTCCCCTTTGGTACTGAAATAAGGCTCAAACAGCTTGTTGCTAGATAGTATCTGCTCATCTATGCCGCCTGCGTTATCGGATATTTTTATCAGCACGTTTTCGTTTTGTCTGGATGCCTCTATATGAATCATTTTTTGCTTTATATCTTTGCTTGCAAGGGCATCTTTGGCGTTGTTGACGATATTTAGAATTACCTGCTTAAATTCGCTTTCAAAGCCTGATATCATTATGTCATCATCTACATTCACGCTTAAGGCTATGCCCTCTTTGTCGAGTTGTTTTTTTATGATAGAGATAACGGCATTTACGGCCCTTTTGAGCGTAAAAACAGTTTTTGAAGTCGACGGTTTGTAAAAACTTCTAAAATCCTCGATTGTTTGGTTCATAAAAGATACTTGCTCACCGGCATCTTTTTTGAATTTTTCCATCGATTCCTTCGTCAAATCGCCAAAATCATACCCCATTTTTACATCTTGAATCATTAGCCAAATGGCGTTAAGCGGCTGTTTCCATTGATGCGCTATGGCCCCTATCATTGCACCCATTTCGGCAAGCTTGTTTTGCTGGATGATAAACGCCTGAGCCGCCTCCCTCTCCCGTTGGAGCTTTTTTAGCTCTGTGATATCTTTCCACGTACACAAAATAACATCTTGTTCATGCCATACCATAGGAGCTAGCATTACTTCCATCAGTTTTTGAGCGTCATATTTGGTGATGTATGTCCATTCGTAATATTGGGTTTGTCCTCTCATTACTTGCTCAAAAAACATCTTGGAGGCATTTTCGCTAAACAATCCGTATTCCGGCTGTATATCCGGCGAAATATCCGCATTGGTTTTCCCTCTTAGCTCGTCCGCACCGTAGCCCAGCATTTTTGCCGCCGCCGGATTACACTCCAAGAATTCCCCCTTGGAGGATATAATAATCATCCCCTCGGGACTTTTTTCAAAGACGGTTCCGAATGTTTTTTCGCTTTCTACCCTTTTTGACATTTCAGATTGCGCTTTTTGTTCTAGCTGTCCGTTGAGTATTCTAAGGCTCTCTTCTAGCTTGATTCTATCGGTTATATCTCTAAAGACGGTTACGGAACCTATGAGTACACCGTCCTCCCAAAGAGGAGAGGCGATAATATCGGCAGCAAAAATATCGCCGTTTTTCCTTGCAAAATAGTCTATCCCCGCGTATTTTTCACCTTTTTTTATGGCGTTGTATATCGGGCAATCTTTGATATCCATATTGCCGTTTTTGCCGTGATGATGAAACAGATAGTGAGATGCCTGCCCCATGCACTCATCGCCTGAAAAGCCAAGAATGGACTGTGCGGATTTGTTGATATATTCTATTTTTCCTTCGGCGTCAAGGATGTATAGTCCCTCGCCCATTGTTTGCGTCACCGTCGCAAGCTTGTTTTTTACGGCGTTCATTTTTTTGCGTATATAGCTTATCCATAATAGCGCCACAAATAGTGCAAGTAAGACAAACGAGAAGTATACGGCCTGACGCAGTAGGCTCTCCTCTATCGAGTCAAGTTCGGGAGCTTTGACAAAAGACAATAAAAGCGAAGTGTATTTACTTTCGGTATCGGCAATAGGGATAATCGTAGCTACATATTTTACCCCCTCATCTTCCATGGCGTACGATGTGGCGACACCTCGTTCTATTGAGTCTTTAGCGTCTTGGTTTGTGCCCAGAGAATTGATTAGCCGTTGCGTGTGAGAGGAAATACCTTTTTCTTTGTTTTGGTGTTTGGCCGTATTTTCTATTATCCACTTGCCGCCAAGATTTACCGTTATGTACGAGATTTTATTTTTATCAAATAGCTTTGGGAGCGCCTGTTCGCTTTTTACCGCCAATACGTATTCGTTTTCTTCGTATAGCTTTGCGAGTTCCTCTTTTAGCGCGTCAAACGGCTGTCCTATGTCTACGCTGCCGACGTGCTTGCCGTTGTACTCGATAGGAAATACGTTTCTAAACGATAGGGCTATCTTTCCGCTTTCAAAACCGAAAACAGCCTTATTGTACTTATTTGCGGCAACTATTGACGGTCTTGTTGCATTGAGTGAATCACCGTATAGTTCGGGGGAGTGAAATCTCAAAAAAGAGTTGTTTTGCTTATCTTGGAAGTGAAATTGTCTGACGTTTTTTGTCCATAGTTTGTAATAGACCGGCAAAAGGAGCTTGTATAATGCGGCTCTAGCCTCCGATTTCTCTTGCTCGTTGCCGTAGTTTGAGACATCTAGCAGTCGACCGACTTCCGGTTTTTGGACGTGGGTATCGAAGTATGCCGTAATGCCTATGCCGTTCATGTTTGAGATGGTATCCCAGGCTACCCTCTGTCTCTCCGTCTGCCTCTCGAGAAATATACGTATGTGCTCATTTTTGTCGAGGAGCATATATGAATAGCCCACAATCCACATGGCTACGACAAAAAACAAAGATGCAAAAAACAAAGGGAGCGAAATATATCGCTTATCTAGTGTAGGCAGGCTAGGAATTCTCATAAAATATCCGCATATAATTATTATTTATTATACTGGATAGTTTATTTGGCTAGGCGCAACGGTATGGAATAAGTTGCTAAAATAACAAAAAACTTTTCGGGAAGACGATGAAAAAATACTTTTTGGCAGGAATAGGCGCGGTAGTTGTAGCCGTAATTTTAGTATTTAGCTTTGATTCGCAGGCAAAGGTCACGGAGGGCAATGTTGGCGGCTTTACGGTGGCTAGCTACAACGTAGAGAACTTATTTGACATGGTCGCAAACGGCAGTGAATATCCGGAATATATACCAAATTTCAAAGGCTGGGATGAAAAGGCGCATGCTACAAAGCTAGCCAATACTGCACATGTAATCAAGGATATAAATGCAGATATCATGGCTCTGCAAGAGGTGGAAAATGAAAACGCCCTAAAAGAGCTGCTTGTCCAGCTAAAAAAAGAGGGTGTAAGCTACCCGTATTATGTAATCACCAAAAACGAAAAAACGGCGGTACAAAACGTCATTATCTCTAAATTTAAAATCACTTCGCATAAGGAGATAGAGCTGCCAAGACAGTATAGGGACAGGCCGATACTAAAAGCCGTCGTGCAAATAGGTGCGAACGAGCTAGTAGTGTATGCCAACCACTGGAAGGCGAAAACAGGGCCGGAGAGCAAGAGAATCGAGTATGCCAATGCGCTTGCGGCCGATATTGCCAAGTTGTCCGAAGATACGGACTTTGTGTTGCTTGGGGATTTTAACTCCAACTACAATGAGATGGAGAGCTTTGCAAACGACAAAAAACTCAACGATACAAACGGCTTAACCGGAATCAACCACATCATCAAGACGGCAAAATCGACCCCAAATACGAAACTGCAAATGGCGGACAAAGTGGACGTGATAGCAAATGCAAAAAGCGGCTATATGTACAATTTGTGGCTGGAGCTTCCAAAATACGAGCGTGTTAGCGAATGGTTTGCAAAGGACAAAAACACCCCCGATAACATCATAGTTCCAAGGGCTATGTTTGATAAAAAAGGGATATCGTATGACGACGGCAGCTTCAAGGTATTTGCACCCTCTTATCTTCTCAAAAACGGCAGAGCCTTCAGATGGGAGAGCGGCGGCAAAAGCAAGAAGTTTAGCGTGCCACAGGGATATTCGGACCATCTTCCGGTAATTGCGAAGTTTCGTGTAGGGCCGTTTGATGCAAAAGACGATACGAAAGTACCGCAGGCAAGTAAAGCCCAAAATGCGCAGATGCCGATAAAGACCGTCAACATATCGGAGCTTTATTCTATGGGCGGGAATGTAGATGTGCTCGTCAAAAATGCGGCCGTCGTATATAAGCATCAAGATAGCCTTGTTATAAAACAAAAAAACGGTCGTGCGATATTTGTATACAGGGCTCCGGCGGAGATGCAAATCGGCGGGGTATATGATGTGAGAATAGGGGCTATAGAGGACTATCACGGGCTAAAAGAGGCAAAAAATATCATAGACCATAAAAAGACGGGGGAAATCAACCCCTCTTCTTTGATGATAGGTGCAAACTTCGACCTTTCCGATAAGGGTCTTCAAAATGAGATAGTTAGCGGAGTTACGGGTCTTTTTAGCAAGGGCAAGTTTGTTTACGGTGATGGCAAAGAGATAAAAATGTATTTTAGAGACAAGACGTTAAAGCCGAAAAATCTGACCCAAATTACCCTAAAGTCTGCTCATATCGGTTTTTACAATGAGCCGCAAATTATTATTTACAAGCAAGACGACTTTGAGATTGTGAAATAGCTAGCTTTGAAGCCTGTATTCAAAGATATTTTTGCCACCCTCATATTCTAAAGATATTTGGATTCGGTATTTTTCCGTTATCTCTTTAACTATGTGAAGTCCTATGCCGTGCCCTTGTTTGCCCTCCGATTCCCTCTCGAACCTCTCAAAAATGGCAGTTTTATTTTTGATGGGTCTCCCCTCGTTTGCGAAGCTCATCACTATTTCCGTTCCGTCTAGTTTCAACTTTATATAAATAGGGGCTTGTTGCTTTCCGTACTTTATGGCATTGGAGATATTGTTGTCGATTAGGTATTCGATTTCCGTTTTATTGATATCAAACCAAATATGATCCTCTATGTCGGCTATTATCTCTTTGTCGTTTACGGCGGCGACTATCGAGAACATTTTTATTCTCTCCCGCAAAATCGCAGAAATATCGAGCATATCCTTTAAAAATTCGACATAGTCACGCTGAGCCTGATATGCCAGGTTGTCGTATATGTGCTCCATGAGTGTTACGGAGGAGCTTATTTGTTCTTTTATCTCTTTTGACTCTTCGCCGAGCATTTGTTGTGATATTTTGATTACGGCAATCGGCGTTCGCACTTGATGGATTGAGTTACTAGTGAAGGTTTTGAAATTATCAAGCAGCTCTTTGTTTTTGGCGGCAGAGGCTTTGAGGGAGTCTAATAGGCTATTGTATATTTGTATTGTAGTGGCGATTTCATCGTCTTTGCATATTAGTTTTGGAGGGGCGCAGTTCTCCCCTTTTTCCATTTTGCTTTTTAGTTCGGCGAGCGGTTTTATTATTCTTATGTAGGCTATTGCCAGAGAGAAAACAAGCATTGATAGTGAAAGCATCAAAAATGCGGACATTTTGAGCCGCAGCGCCGCAAGTTCGCTTTCCCATTTTTGCGATATGTTTGGTTGTCCCTTGCGTGCCTCGTCTTGCGAGCGTATAGATAGTACGTTGATTTTTGAGGTAAGTTCCATTTTTTGAAAGAGCAGGTCCCTGCTTGTCTGATAGCTAAAATACGTAAACAAAAAAAGAACTGCCGTGGATGAGATAACCAAAAGCAAAAATAGCCGCTTGATGCTCACCTAAAATCTTTTCACTTTATGAAATATCCCATATCTCTACGATTTTCTATGAGCTTGACGGGGATTTTTTTGCTTAGGCGCATTACGAGTTGTCTGATGTGCGGCGTGTCGTCGTTACCCCATATGGCATAGCTTATTTGGTCAAAACCCACCAGCTTGCCTCTATTTGCTACCAAAAGATGAATCAATTTGCTCTCATTTTTGGTAAGGTCAATCTCTTCTGCGCCGTAAAATAGTTTGTGGCTTGTTTTATCATATGAGAGGTCTCCGGCAAGCTGTATCATTTCGCTTCTTTTTTGTGTCATTGCCAGGATTTTTAGCTCTAGCTCTTTGACGTCGAAAGGTTTTTTGACATAGTCGGAGCAGCCGAGCTTGAAGCCGTTGAGTACGTCTTTTGTTTCGGTGTAAGCGCTAATGAGTATTACCGGTGTTTTCGGGTCTGAGTTTTTGATGAATTCCAGTATCTCAAAGCCGTTGAAATCGGGAACGTTGATGTCAAGGACAAAAGCGTCGAAGTCGTATAGATTTGCACTCTCTAGCAGTGTTCTACCGTCCTCGAAATCTACAACCTCAAACCCTCTTTTGGTCAGGTAAGAGCTGATATTTCTTCTAAGTAAAACCTCGTCTTCCAAAAGTAATATTTTCATTTTTGCTCTCCAAAACAGACTTTAAAAGATACGGAATCATCTTCGTTTGTAACGGTAATTTTAGCCCCATTGTACTCACATATTTTTAGTGTTATGTGAAGCCCAAGTCCTAGGCCGCTGCTCTCTTTTGACCCTTTGTAGAATTCTTCGAATAGTTTAACCGAATTTTCTATACGTCTACATCTATTTTCAGCCTCAAAGCAAGGTTGCCCCTCTTTTTGCGACACTCTTATTTTGATACTCGTATTTCCGACGGAGTGTTTGGCGGCATTTGACAGTAGATTGTCCACCACCCTCTCTAGCTCCGATTCGGCCCAGAATATAGAGATTTCGTTGTCTATACTCTCTAGTTCAAATGAGCATTTATACGCCGCGGCGAGCACCTTTAGATACTCCGCCCTGCTTTTGACAAATTCGCCTAGCGGTATCATTTTTTTATCCGAGTCTTGTCTGTATGAGCCCAAAAAGTAGGCCATATTTTTGTAGACGCCTTGCAGCGTTGTCGAAGCCGAGGCTATCGAGTCAACGTATTCACTCTCCCCATAGTCCATTTTTTGCATTTGAAGGCTCGTGTCTATGACCGATAGCGGTATGATGAACTCATGGGCGGCCATCTTAAGCAGGAAGTCAAGCGAATTTGTTAGTCTCGATATTTCAAGATGGGTTTTTACCCTTGCGACGACTTCGGCCGTACTAAACGGTTTTGATATGTAGTCGACAGCCCCCTCTTTAAAGGCTTTTAGCTTGGTTTCGTCGTCGTTTAGAGCGGTCAAGAATATGACGGGGGTGTTCTCTAGCCCTTTTATGTTTTTTAGCTTTTGAAATACCTCAAAGCCGTCCATTTGTGGCATCATAATATCAAGCAAAACCAAGTCAGGTCTTATTTCCGTTGCTACATTTAGGCCGCTTTCCCCGCTCCTGGCAAAAAACAGCTCGTAGTTTAGATTTGCCAAAGAATCTTCCAATACGGATAGATTCATAGGGCTGTCGTCTACTATTAGAATTTTTTGCTTTACAACGCTCATATCATCCCCTTTTCTTTTTCAAAACGTATTACTTCGTTTACAACCCCATCCATATCGAATAAGTCGGCAAAGTGCGATAGCCTGGCCTTGAGGGCTTCGCTTTTTATTTCCGATATGCTTTGTTTGAGGGCGCTAATGCGGCCTTGCCTGGCGTATTCGAGTATTTCATCTTTTATTTTTGAGTCTATGTCCGGCTCGGCGGCATATTTTACATCTTTGTACGAGTCGATATTTGTGTGCTGGCGCACATCGTCCGATGGCTCAAGGTATAGGTCAAAATAAAACCTGGTTCCAACGCCTATTTCTGACTCTACCGATATTTCGGAGTCCATGGCGGCAAGATAACTCTTAACGATAAAAAGACCGAGTCCGTTTCCGCCGAGCTGCTTGGTTTCGACTTGAACAAACGGTTCAAATATCTTTGCAAGATTGCTTTTTGCTATTCCCTTGCCGCTATCTGATACCTCAAACCTGTAGCGGTTTTTTGAGGCGCTTGCTATCAGCAGCTTGACCTCACCGCCGCCGTCCGTGAAATTTATCGCATTTGACAATAGGTTTGAGAGCGCTCTCGTTAGCTTCTGCTTATCGCCGAAGACTCCGATGTTGCCGTTAATTTCACAGGAGATATCGAGTTTGATATTTTTCTGGGTAGCAAGAGGGGTAAAAAGTGCCGCAAGATTGGTCTTTAGCTCGTCGATATAGAATTTTTCGCGATATAGTTTTATTTTGCCGGACTCTATTCTGGCGATATCGGTCATATCCGAGGCTATATCCAGTATGTAATATGCGGAGCTTAGCATCGATTCTAACTGCTTTTTCTTTTTCTCATCCATGGATTCGTCGTTTGCGAGTATCGAAGCAAAGCCGATTATGGAGTTTAGGGGCGTTTTGATGTCGTGCGCCATATTTGACAGAAAGAGGCTTTTTGACTCATTGGCCGCTTTTAGCCTCTCCGTTTTCTCGCAAACGATACTTTCTAGGTTTCTATTTAGCTCAAGCAGCTCCCGTCTCGCCGTTTCCTTTTGTCTATCTATCCGCCACAACACCCCGACCAATATGATTAATATAAGATTTATTGCCAATATAACGAAGTTGAGGCTGTCTAGTTTTTCCAAGAGGGCGGCATGTCTGAAAGTCACTTTTCCCCATCTTGAATTTTCAAACTCTTCAAGTAGCAAAGAGACCTCTTTTTTTAGCGCCGCCATTTGCTCTTTGTTTTTTGATTTTGCCTGATTGTCGTTGTCGGATGCCTGCTCTTTAGCTATTGAGACCATAAGCATTAGTTTATGTCTAGTTTGGTTGATAATGTCGCTTCCGGCAAAATCTTCACCGTTTACGATGCCAATAGTCGCCCTTAGCGTCTCGATTGAGTTGTCTAGTTTTGTTATATTATTTTCCGTAACACCTTCCGTAAACGAAGAGTATCCCTCTTCAACCATAGTTTGCATGGCTCCGGTCAGCCTCACGCCGTGTTGTTCGCCAAACAGCTCTTTTGCCAATCTGTTATAGCCGTAAAGCATTACGAAGCTAAAGCTTATGGATAACAGCAGTATTAAGGCAATGACCGGTTTGACGATGGAGGAATAATCTTTTTTCATTTGTTAAAAATTATCTCCTTTACGGAAAATATCTGGACCCTGTCTTTGATTTGGTCTGGTATGCTTTGGACTATCGGGGTGACAATCCTGACGGGACCGCGCTCTTCATACGGAATGCGTTTGTCGGACTCTCTCGTTACGAGAACGGGTGAGAATTTTTTTATTTTTTCCATATCTAGCGTTATGACGTATCTATCCCAAGCCTTGACGGTTATGCTTTTGATGTTTTGCATGCCGTATCTTTTTATAAAGTCAATCAGCAAAACCCCGCTAAAGCTAGAGGTCTCTTTTTTGTCTATAACGGCGGTATGGACATTTGTCAGCTCCCCATTTCCCGATAACGCGGTGCTCTCTATTTCGGTTACCGTTACGGTTCTCGGTTCCCCTATTGTCTCTCCGCTTATCCGTATCCTATCTTCAAAACCAAAACAGGATATGTAGAAAAAAAGTATTAGCAAAAAGATTGTTTTCATCTAGTTCCTGCCTGTTTTTGCATGCTCCGCCCCCATGCAAAACTGTGTTATCTCTAGCGGGATAGTGTCCAAATCAACTATTTTTTTTATCGCTTTGGCTTTAATCGCCGAGCTGGCCATCCCAAAAACTACGCTACTCTCTTCATTTTGGGCTATCGTATAAGCCCCGCTATCAAATAACTCTTTTATCCCTATTGAGCCGTCGTCGCCCATTCCGGTCATGATGACCGCCATTGCTCCGCCGCCTGCAGCGTTGTTGACGCTTCTAAACAAAATATCTACGCTCGGTCTGTGTCTTGATATTTTTACGCCGTCTATTATTTTGGCTACGTATTCGCCGCGTTTGCCTCTTTCTATTGCAAGATGGGCATCGCCGGGGGCAAAGTAAATAGTCGAATCCTTCAGAATGTCGCCATCTCTTGCCTCAACTACGGAACATTTTGATAAAAGATTGAGTCTATCCACAAAATTTTTTGAAAAAAGTGCCGGGATATGCTGTACGACTACTATGGGGGCGAGCCCGGCAGGGATTTTGGTCAAAATCTTTGTTAATGCCTCTACGCCGCCCGTTGAGGCCCCTATGGCTACTATTTTTTTCCCTGCGTATTCCGCCGGTGCGTATGGAAGTAACTCGTCGGGATGGTATCTAGGCTCTATGGCTTGCATACCGAGGTGCCCGATATCTGTTTTTTTTGCGCTCTCTTCTCTTACCTCTTTTAGTATCATCTTAAGGGCGTTTTTGAGCCTTTTTTCAAACATCGTAAGTGGCTCGCTAGCGTGCGTTCTGAGTAGAAATAGTGTTGCTCCGTTTTCATATGCCGTTGCGGTTTGTGCATAATCGGAAGAGATAAATAAA
>JBFWKW010000002.1:0-221458 GCA_050252455.1 Campylobacterales bacterium
ACTTCCGGTTTCAAGAGCCGTATTTCGCACCTCTTCATCAAGGAACGGAAACACCTCCGAGACCATCTTTTCGATGTCGACTATTTGCACCAAAGAGCCGTCAATATAGTAAGTGTGATTGTTAATTTTCTTGTTGGAGTCGCCACCCATGCTCATGGACGGCATTATCTCATCCCAGCTTTTTGTGAGTATCCTGTCGGCCTTGTGAATTCTAATACCGACAAATACCCCCGAGAAATCGCAAAGCATTACTTGTGAGTTTTTTGGGTCCAGTCCGCTACGGCTTAAGTCCACATGTAACCCCGGCTCATACGCAAACCATTTTTTCAAATCAACCAAAGGAACCGTCATATCACGAACGGTGATTAGACCTTCCAGTAACGAGTCGCTTTCATACCCCACAAGGGTCGGCTGTTTGTCGTATTTGATAATTTCCTGCACCTTGAAAACATTGACCGCAAAAAGCTCCCCGCCCTCTTCTAGCCTGAAGCAAAGATATTGCACTTCATTGTTTTTGTGTAGTTCCGTCATCCTGTCGATAGAGTTCATCTGACTAACCTAAGCATAAATTTCTCTTACAAATACGAGTTTACATCATTTATGCTTTTTTTGTAGCGTAAAAATGCGTCTTTTGTTTTAAAACCTTAGTGTTATAATCACCCCTCAAACAAAAAATAATTAGGCTCTTTTTAAAAATGATGCAACTCTTTGACGCAGACGACGAACTATTCGGCGGAACCGTGGTCGGCAAGCTGGTGGATATACTCGGCAACGCAAATAAAAATCTAGTTGAACTCGAAATGGAAAGGCTGCTTACCAGAATGGCGGCAATGGAGATGATGCTAGAGGAAAAAGGGGTTAGCGAGGCAGAGATAAAAAGCTTCATCTTTGAAAATGCTGACAATCTAAGAGATATGTCAAATTCTCTTGCGCTTACGTTAACGGCGGATATAGTCACTCAAAATGAGTAAATTTTTTGCGCTTTTGTCTCTCCTTTTTTTGCCGCTTTTTGCGGCTGACGATGGCGCAATATCATGGAATTACAAAAACGAAGTGACGCTCGCCAAAGACCAATTGGCAAGGTATGAGATAGCCATAGACAACAAGATATATACGCTTGATTTCAGATGGACTCTATATGTTAATAAGGGTCTGGTGACACTTTATAAGTATGGGATAGAAAATCCGAAAAAGAAAATTTCAAGATTTCCCTATCAAAACATACTCTATAAAGACCACAAGCTAAACAGCTTCAAAATAGAGCTAAAAAACAGGGTTTCAAACGCTTTTTTGGAGCCGTATGCGCTGATAGTATTTAAAGATTTTGATGAAAAAACAAAAAAAGCGACGTTTGACGTGCTAATAAAAGACGACGCAAGACCCGTGCAGGCGGAAAGAGTTTTACCCAAGGCTGATTAGGTGCTAGATAAAGTAACGAATGAAATAAACAAACTTGTAGACGACCTGAATAACGATAGCGTCAAACAACTTTTTGCCCAAGTAAGCGGCGGGAAGATGCTTCGTCCTAGGCTAATGCTAAAAATCAGCGCCCATGAGAGGGTGTGTGAGCTTGCTGCAATAGTGGAGCTGATACACATAGCCTCACTGCTTCACGACGACGTCATCGACGCTTCGCTTTTACGCCGCAAAAAGCCTACGGTAAATGCGACGGACGGTGACAGGGTAGCCGTAATGCTTGGGGATATTCTATATTCAAAAGCGTTTTCAAAACTCGTATCGTTCTCCCCCGAGATTGCATACAAAGTCTCAAACGCCGTAACACTGCTTAGCCTCGGCGAGCTAGAAGACGTAGAGATGTCAAAAGAGCTAAATACCGACGAAGATAAATACATAGAGATGCTCTACAAAAAAACAGGCTCACTCATCGAAGCGGCAGCGGTATCGGCGGCAATGCTTGAGGGGATAGAAACGGGCGGCGTAGAGGCATATGCCAAAAGCCTAGGGGTTGCGTTTCAGCTAATAGACGATTTACTTGATATTACGGCGGATGAAGCTACGCTAGGCAAAAAGCCGTTTAGTGATTTTGCGGAGGGCAAAACTACTGTTGCATATATGCACCTCTACAAAAGCGGCGATGCAGAGGCAAAAGAGTTTTTGGAAAGTATCTACAAAAAAGAGATAGGCGATGAGCAAAAAGCAAAACTTATCTCTTTATTTGAAAAATACGGCTCTTTGGAGTATTCGGTTGCTTTGGCAAGAGGGATAACCGAAACCGGGCTCTTTGCACTGCAAAACTCAAATATAGACGATAAACTAAAAACAGAACTGGCTCAAACGGCCAAAAATCAGCTTTCTAGACTATTTTAAAGGCGACGGATGCACTATCTAACGGTAAGTTTTTCACACAAAAACAGTGACATAGCAGTCAGGGAAAAACTTGCGTTCAACGACGAGGCAAAAGAGCGCTCTCTAAAAATGCTAACCGATACGAAAGTCATATCGGAAGCAGTCATAATATCCACATGCAATAGAGTTGAAGTGTTTGTCAGCACCAAAGACTCAGGACTGGCGATGCCTTTCGTATTTGATATGTTATCGATTCATTCCGGACTAAGCGCCGACGAGCTGGAAGGAAGGGCCGACGTATTTGAAAACGAAGGGGCAGTACACCATCTTTTTGCCGTTGCAAGTTCGCTTGATAGCATAGTCATAGGCGAGACGCAAATAGCGGGTCAAATAAAAGAGGCTTTCAGGTTTGCAAAAGAAAAGGGATATGCAGGGCACAAAATATCAAGGGTTATGCAGTACGCATTTAGATGTGCCGCAGAGGTGCGAAACCAGACGGAAATAGCCAAAAAGCCCGTATCCGTAGCCAGTGTCGCAGTAGACAAAGCAAGAAAACTTCTAGGAAGCCTAGAAAATGAGTGTGCCGTAGTTGTCGGAACAGGCGAGATGGGGGCTTTGGCCTGTAGATACCTGTACGATGCCGGAGCCAAGGTGATACTAGTCAGCAGAACCCTAGAGAAGGCAAAAACAATGGCGGAGGAGTTTGGCGAAAATGCTTCGGGAGCCGACTATTCACACTTAAAAGAGCTGGCAAATGCTCATAAATTGCTATTTTCCGCCACGGGTGCGCCTCATCCGGTACTGGAAGACTCTATTATTGAAAAGCGTGATTTTAGGCGAATATGGTTTGACATCTCCGTTCCAAGGGATATCGAGATAGACGACAATCACGGCATAGAGGTGGTCACCGTAGACGACTTGCAAGATATCGTAGCTCAAAACCAGATGCTTCGCGCGGAAGAGGCAAGAACTGCATATAGCCTTGTGGGTAGCTATACGATGGAGTTTTTCAAATGGATTAGCGCCCTTAGCGTAGACCCGATAATCAAAGAACTGAGAGCAAAAGCACAAGACATAGCCGAAAAAGAGGTCAAAAACGCCGTCAAAAAGGGATTTATCCCAAAAGAGCTAGAAGAAGAGGCTTCAAAACTATTGCATAGCGCATTTAAGAAGTTTATGCACGAGCCTACCGTAAACCTCAAGGCAATGGCGGACAATCCGAGACTTGACGGAATAGTAGAGGCGCTTAAATATCTTCACAACCTGGAAAGTGAAGCTATCGGAACCGGAAAATACGATGAAACAGATATGAGGGACGAGCAATGAGATTTTCACGAACACTTATAAATACGATAAAAGACTATAAAACCGAGGGCGACGAGCAGGGGCTACGAAGCCAAGAGTACCTGACCAGAGGGGGCTTCGTACTGCAAATAGCTAGCGGTATTTATGACTTCTTGCCGCTTGGCAAAATGATGCTGGACAACATCCAAAACATCATCAAAGAGGAGCTGGGTAACGCCGGATGCGTAGAGGTAGACCTCGCCTTTGTATGCCCCGAAGAGCTATGGCAAAAATCAGGCAGAGCCGAAAAATACGGCAAAGAGCTTCTAAGGATAGATGATAGAAAAGGGCAAAAATTCGTCCTCTCTCCGACTTGCGAAGAGATGATGGTGGAGCTGGCAAAATCAAAGATAACGAGCTACCGACAACTGCCGATGAATATTTATCAGATAAAGCTCAAATTCCGCGACGAGGTACGCCCTAGATTTGGACTCCTAAGGGGTCGTGAATTTGTCATGAAAGACGGCTACTCTTTCCACGAATCTGAAGAGGATATGATGAGAGAGTTTCACCTGATGGAAGAGACTTACAAAAAGATATTCAAACGGCTTGAGCTTGACTTCAAAGTCGTAGAAGCCGACAGCGGCGCGATAGGCGGTAGCGGGTCAAAAGAGTTTATGATACTAGCCAACGCCGGAGAGGATACGCTGGCTATCTGTAAATCTTGCGAATACGGTGCAAATGTCGAGGCCGCAAGAAGAAAGCCTAAAAAAAGGGCAAGAGCGGACGCCGCGACGCCTACCGAAGTACACACGCCAAACATCAAGAGCATAGCCGATTTGGCTGCGTTTTTTGGCGTTAATGCGGGCAACTTCGTCAAAGCCGTCGTCAAAGAGGCGGTATATGAGGATGTAAAACAAAATACCCCTGTCGTATTCTTCATCGCAGGTGACGACGAACTAGAGGAGACAAAAGCCCTCAACGCTTGCGGCGCTTTGGCTCTTGCGGACATCGACGAGGCGGCTCTTAAAGAGAGATATCAAGACAAAAACATCACCCTTGGATTTGTAGGGCTAGGCGTAGAGTGCGAATACTTTGTAGACGCGGAACTACTGGATAGAAACGATATGGTGACGGGAGCCAACAAAGCAGATTTCCACATAAAAGGGGTTAGCGTCAAAGCTCCGATAGAGAGAGTTAAAGACCTCGTGCTAGTCGAGGAAGGGGACGCTTGCCCGCAATGCGGGGCAGACCTATCGTATGCAAAAGGGATAGAAGCCGGACACATATTTCAGCTTCGCACTAGATATTCAGAGCCGCTAAATGCGAAGTTTCTCGACAAAAACGGCAAGACACAGCCTTTTATCATGGGAACGTACGGCATAGGCGTAAGCCGTCTAATATCGGCTATAATCGAGCAAAACTCGGATGAAAAAGGGTGTATACTTCCCGTATCCGTATCCCCTTATCAAGTCGACATCATCGTCTCCAACATGAAAGACGAAACGCAAAAAACGGCAGCCGAGGAAGCCTACAACGACCTCAAAGACGCCGGAATAAGAGTGATACTTGACGACAGGGACGAAAGATACGGGCACAAAATGGCCGATTTTGAGCTTATAGGTTTTCCATATGCTCTTATAATCGGTAAAAACATAGCGGATAAAACGGTGGAGATAGTCGACAGACGGACTTTGACAAAAGAGCCGATGAGTCTGCCTGAGGCTATAATCGAGCTAGATAAAAGAATTTTTGGGAGGGCAAACCAATGAAAAAATTAGCTTTTCTTTTTGCAGCATTGTCAACACTTGCCGTGGCGGCAACAAATAAAGAGATTGAGGATTACAAAACCACGGTATTCAAAAGCCACAAACAGGCAAGTATAAAATCCGTAAAAGTTATCTCAAGAGAGCCGATGGACGGATTTGCCGGATGGGAAGCAGTCGTTATAACGATAGAGGTGGCACTTGACAAAGGAAGCGGTAAAAAACAAATTATCAAGTTCTCCGATACTGTTTTTGCAAACGGCGACATTATCGCCGACGATATAGCTAATCCAAAAAAGCAAAAAAGCGCAAAAGAGACTTATAAACCGACGCCGGACGCTTCTTACTATGACAATGAACACTTGGTATCCGGAAACAAAAACGCAAAAAATAAAATTTTGGTATTCAGCGATCCGCTATGCCCGTTTTGTAGGGACATGGTGCCGGACATCATAGCCGCAGGGGTAAAAAATCCCTCCAAATTTGCCGTATACCACTACTCATTTCCGCTTCTTAGCATCCATCCGTCATCGGAACACATAGTAAAAGCCGAAATCAGCCAAAGGGCAGCCGTAAAAAATAAAGCCGACTTTTTGACCAAACTATACGGTACGGAAGTAGCCCCAAATGAAAGCGACGAGGCAAAAATAGCGGCAAAGCTGAGCGCCGAACTTGGGCTAAAAATCCAAAAAATCGATATGGATAAAAAAGATGTTCAAAAAGAGTATGACGAAGAGCAGCAAAAAGCCTTCAGATTGCTTGTTAGAGGAACACCGACTATATTTATCAACGGTGAACTGGATCAAACTAAAACTAAAATTCAACAACTATTAAAAGAGATAAAATGAAAAAACTAATTATCGCTACTCGTGCATCAAAGTTGGCTCTTTGGCAGTCAAACCATATAAAATCTGTACTTGAAGCCGCACACCCAGGTCTCGAAGTAGAGCTAAAACCCATAAAAACTACTGGCGATAAAATCCTAGACACGCCGCTTGCGCTAATAGGCGGAAAAGGACTTTTCACAAAAGAGCTTGAAGAGGATATGCTCTCCGGTGGCTCGCATATGGCGGTTCATAGCCTCAAAGACGTTCCGACAAAATTCCCAGATGGACTTGTCCTTGCGGCAGTAACAAAAAGAGAAGACCCGAGAGACTGCTTTTTGTCTTTCAAATACGCTACACTAGAGGAGTTGCCGCAAGGTGCGGTAGTCGGCACGACAAGCCTAAGACGAAGAATGCAGCTAAAAGCAGTACGTCCTGATCTATCTATCAAAGATTTGAGAGGCAATATCGATACAAGACTAAAAAAACTAGAAGACGGTGAATTCGATGCCATTATCCTAGCAACCGCCGGCATCAAAAGACTCGGGCTGATAGATGGAGTTAAATTCGCCGTGCCGATAGAAAGAGACGTGATGACCCCGTCGATGGGGCAAGCCGCTCTTGGAATAGAGAGTATCGATAACGACGAAGTGATAGAGCTACTAAGCGTACTAAACGACGAAGATGCAATGATTGAGACTACCATCGAGAGAGATTTTGTCGATACGCTTGAGGGCGGCTGCCAAGTGCCGATAGGGGTAAACGCCAAAATCATGGATGACGATAGAGTGGAAGTATTGGCGATTATAGGTATGCCTGACGGCTCAGAGATGATGAGCAAGGCTGTAACGGCCGACATAGAAGACTATGAAGAGATAGGCGAAGAGCTGGCACGTGAATTTTTGGCCGAGGGTGCCGACAAGTTGCTTGCCGCCGCTTGCGCAATGGGCGAAGAGATACTAAAAAAGTAAGGCTTTAAAGTTGAAAAATAGGCTTTTGGAGTTTTACTCATCTAGAAAAGTGTTTTTGGACACTATAGACTCCGGCCTTATAGATAAAGCGCTCGTATACGACAGAGAGTTCGGCTTTGGCGAAAATGCAATAATGCTCATAGGCGAAGCGCCCGGTGACAACGAAGCAAGAGAGGGGCGCCCTTTTTGCGGAGCTGCCGGTAAAAACCTATCCAAATTGATAGAATCAAGCGGGATAGATAGAAAAAAACTCTTAATAACGAACGCTTTTGCATTCCGTACTTTTGAGCCATCCGAGCGCGGCGTCAAAAACAGAACGCCCAGCAATGCGGAGCTTGCCCTTGGTGCGTCGATGCTTCTTCAAGAGATAGCGATAGTAAAACCAAAAGCCATAGTGCTTCTAGGCGGAAGCGCCGAAAAAGCGGCTATGAAGATGGATGACAAAGAGCTCAAAGCAGCCTTTAAATCGCTCGCCAAGCACGAAATCAAAAACATATCGGGGCTTTATCTAGCAAAAACACATCACCCAAGCCCGCTTGTATTTAATAGACCGGACAAAAGAGCCGAACTTTACGAATTTTTCGGCAGACTCAGTGAGCAACTCGGAAAGTAAAGACAAGATTATCGGGCTTCTAGCCTCGGTAATCATACACGCCATTCTTATCGCACTCGGCTTTTGGCTACTAAACGAACAAAAAAACAGCTCCACAAAAGTAGAACGCAAAACCCTAAACCTTAGTCAATTCAAAAGCCAAACCGACGAAACAAGCAAGCCAAGCGCAGCGACAAAGCCTACACCAAGGCAAATCCAAAAACCAAATAGACAGACAAAAGTACAAAAAAAAGCGCCGCCGCTAAAAGAGATACCAAAAGCAAAAGCCCCAATCAAACAAGCGAAGCAAACGGAGCGAAACATCACTACAAAGCCCGTGCAGCAAGCAGCCTCAAAACCAAGCGGTTCGGCAAAATTATTTGAGCTAAACAACCAAATGAAGGCGGCAAAAAAAGAGGCCGGAGGCCCTATCAAAAAGTTGTACGGCGAGGATTTTGAGAGGCTCGGCAAGGAAGAGCAAAAGTTCATCAAGGACAACCTAGGCTCAATAGGGAGAATAACGGAAAAATACATGAAATATCCGGACGTGGCGGCGCAGTTTAGACAAGAGGGGACGAGTCTTGTTGAGTTCTATCTATATCCAAACGGCGACATAGACGGCATGAGGCTCGTAACTAGCTCCGGCTACAAGTCGCTCGACAAAAGTGCAATGGAATCAATCTGGATAGCCTACAAAGACTACCCTCGCCCATCCACCAAAACACTCATCAGAATGTATATGCAATACAACATCTACTGATTTGGAACGCCCTTTGCTCTAAAACCCTAAAAAATTTAGGGGGCAGAATGCAGATAGGCGGCGTAAACTCATTCATCTCACAACTCTCGTCACTACTCCAAAAAAAGACAAACAACGACAGCTCATACACCCCGCCAAGCGGTGAAGTGCTAATCAATTCAATCCTAGAAAAACTCTCAATCGACAAAAAAAGCGATATGAAGCAACAAGAGGTTGAGAGAAATCTAACCGGCTTTGGAAAAGATGCGGACGAATATGTAAAACGCATATCACAATCTAGCGCCGAAATATATCGAGCGACGCTAGAGAGCGAACTAAAAAATAAAATCAAAGAACTAACCCAAAAAGAGCAACTAAACAAAGTCGCTCAGTATCAAAATACGGCCAACTACTCAAATAACTACAACTCCATTGGACTAAGCATTTATTCATAACGGAACGCAAAGTGCAAAAGCCAAGTTAAAACAAAAGGGCTTTTGCATGGTTTTGGAATTTTATGAAAAACCCGGATGTGGCGGCAACGCAAGGCAAAAAGATAAACTCATAAAAGCCGGTTGTACGCTTGTGGTAAAAAATCTGCTTGAAGCAAAATGGACATCTTCGCAACTACGTGAATTTTTTGGCTCGAAGCCTGTTTTGGAATGGTTTAATATGACTGCCCCATCGATAAAAGACGGGCTTATAGACCCTTCTGTGCTAGACGAAAATGGGGCTCTCTCAGCGATGATACAAGAGCCGATTCTAATAAAAAGGCCGCTTATCAAAAAAGGTGAAATCAAAATAAGCGGTTTTAATCCGGATGAAATAAAGGCTATGCTCGGCATAGACGTCGGCGAAGCCCCATCGACCTGCAATCCATCCGACCCCTGCAAACAAAATCAATAAGGATAGAAAATGACACTTACGGCAACTGCTATTTTTGTGGACAATATAGAGATATCAAAAGAGTTTTACGTTGATGCCCTAGGGCAAAAAATCGTCATGGAATCGGAGGGTGCCTATATAGCTTTTGAAAGCGGTCTTGCCATATGGAAAACACAAATGGCGACTGAGACTATATTTGGAGCGGCGCAAAAATTTAACGGTCAAAGCTTTGAGATTTGCTTTGAGTCTGAAACCATAGAGGATGATTTTAAAAAATTGACAGAATTTGGAGCCGGAGTAATATCAAAAATAGAGCCGCAGCCATGGGGTCAGATGGCATTTAGGGTATTTGACCCGGACGGACATATCATAGAGGTGGCAGAGCCTTTGTCTCACACCGTAGAGAGGATGCTAGACGCCGGATACAGCCACGAGCAAGTATCGCAAATGACACATATACCGCTTGAGATGGTCGAGCAATTTAGCGCACAGGCGGACTAAGAGCGCAAATATCCCTCAAATTCCGGTATACACCTTGAAGGTGAAAACTCGGTCACCTCATAAGATGCCACGTCCGCTACGCAAAGCGGATCTTGGTGTATAAAAGCCTGCGCTTCATCAAGGCTCCAAAATCGTCCGATAATTACACCGCCGACTTTTGGATTTTGCGCTCCGGAGAGCATCAGCGTGCCGCTCTTAAGGGCGTAGTCCAGAAAGTTTCTATGCGCCTCCAGATATTTTTCAACCTCTTCTTTTGGCTTTGTGAAAGTAACGATAATTACAAAAAGATTTTGCATACACACTCCGCTTTTTAAATAGAAATAATACTTGGCTATTTCTTACGTATGCCTATTTTTTACTCAGCGTCTTTTAAAGTTTTGAACTATAATATATGAATAACTGTTCATATGTGCATATATCTATAAAAGGAGTTTTTGTTTTGAGCGAATACAACTGCGATTGCAACATCGTACATAACGACATAGTTGCTAAGGTAAGGGCAAAAATGCCGCCCGAAGAGAGGCTGTACGACCTTGCCGAGCTATTCAAGGTATTTGGCGACACCACAAGGGTCAAGATACTATCAGCCCTTTTTGAATCCGAGATGTGCGTATGCGATATAGCGACGCTACTAAACATGAATCAATCAGCCATATCTCACCAACTAAGAGTCCTCAAGACGGCAAGACTAGTCAAGCACCGTAAAGACGGAAAAACCGTGTTTTACTCTCTCGACGACGAACACATCAAAAATATATTTGACCAAGGATTGGAGCACATAAGTGAGTACTAAAGAAACAAAATGTTGTTCTCATTGCCATCCCCATGAAGAGCATCATCGCGACCATCACGACCATCACGACCACGACCATCATCATGAGCACGGGGATTTAGACAAAAAAGATATTGCCATGTTCGCACTGGGAGCCGTGATTTTTATTGCGGCACTCTTTACGCAAAAAGGGTCATTTTATGAGCTGCCTCTCTTTATTACGGCTTATCTGCTTGTAGGCTGGGAGATACTTTACTCTGCGCTGCGCAATATGATGAGGGGCTCTTGGTTTGACGAGAATTTCCTAATGTCCATAGCCACGGTCGGAGCTTTTGCCATAGGCGAATATCCGGAGGGGGTAGCGGTAATGCTCTTTTTTAGGATAGGAGAGTTTTTTCAGGATATGGCGGTTGCCCGTTCGCGCCGTTCCATAGAGACGCTGATGGATATACGCCCGGACTACGCCAATCTAATAGTAGATGGCAAAAGCGTCAAAGTAGACCCCAACGAAGTAAAAGTAGGCGATAAGCTGATAGTCAAACCTGGCGAAAAAGTCCCTCTTGACGCCATCGTACTCGACGGTTGCTCAACACTTGACACATCGGCTCTAACCGGAGAGTCCGTGCCAAAAGAGGTAAACATAGGTGAAGAGGTGCTATCAGGCTCCATCAACAAAACAGCGCTCTTAACCCTCAAAGCGACAAAAACTTTTTCGGATAGCACGGTATCAAAAATCTTGGACTTAGTACAAAACGCAAGCGCAAAAAAAGCAAAAACGGAAAATTTCATCACCAAATTTGCAAGATACTATACGCCGTTTGTGGTGTTTGCGGCTATGGCTTTAGCATTTTTGCCGCCTTTGTTTATCGAAGGGGCGACGCTTTCCGAGTGGTTTGGAAGGGCACTTGTATTTCTGGTAGTCTCTTGCCCGTGCGCACTTGTCGTATCGATTCCGCTTAGTTTTTTTGGCGGCATAGGAGGCGCTTCGAGAGCCGGGATACTAGTCAAAGGGGCGGCGTATCTGGAAGCGCTAAAAGACGTCGATACGGTCGTATTCGATAAGACAGGGACATTAACCAGAGGTGTTTTTGCCCTCTCCTCCGTCACCGTCGCAAACGGTTTTAACGAGAACGAACTGCTCAGGTTTGCCGCATACGCCGAGCACTACTCCAACCATCCGATAGCCGTAGGGGTAAGAGGTGCTTACAAAGAAGTGATTGATGAATCCATCATAACGGAGCACGAAGAGCTTTCCGGATATGGCGTGAAGGCCATAGTGGATGGCAAAACGGTACTAGCCGGAAACGCCAAGCTAATGACCGAGAACAATATAGATTTTGCACCTACCACAGAAGACGGTAGCGCCGTGTATGTGTCGGTTGATGGAATACTATGCGGGGTTTTGACCGTAACGGATGAGATAAAAGAAGACAGCAAAAAGGCAATAGAAAATCTAAAAGCAATAGGGATAGACAATATAGCCATGCTGACCGGAGATAACGAGCAATCCGCAAAATCGGTCGCAGACAAAATAGGAATAAAAACCGTATACGCAGCGCTTTTGCCGCATCAAAAAGTGGAGAAACTAGAATCCATAATGACAAAGTCAAACGGCAAAACACTATTTGTCGGAGACGGAATCAACGATGCGCCGTCTCTAGCAAGGGCAGATATAGGGGTAGCCATGGGCGGTGTAGGCTCTGACGCGGCGATAGAGGCGGCGGATGTAGTCATAATGACGGATGAGATAAACAAAGTAGCGACTGCGGTCAAAATCGCAAAAAAGACAAACACTATCGTATGGCAAAACATATTTTTTGCCCTAGGCGTCAAGGCTCTTATTATGACGATGGGAGCTTACGGGGAGGCGACCTTGTGGGAAGCCGTATTTGCCGACGTAGGCGTAGCGCTCATCGCAGTTTTGAACGCAACAAGAGCGCTAAAAGTAAACAATTAAAGCTTGGTAGGATACGGCACTTTGCCGGAGGGAACCGCTCTTGAGGCGGTGTCTAGATGTACGTCTTGGTCATCAAAGAATATATGGGGGCGAAAAGCACTAAGAACCTTGGCCTTCTCGACCCCTCCTAGAAAAAAAGCCTGATCCACATATACACCCCAATTTCTAAGGGTCTTTATCACCCTCATCTCGGCCGGACTATTTCTAGCCGTCACGAGAGCTATACGAATCGGGGAATACTCGACACGCACCGGAAGCCTGTCTTGTAGGCGAGACAGTTTTTTTAAAAACGAAGCGTATGGCCCTTCCGTCAATGGCGTATCTTGATTGGCATCCTCGGCCTCATGAAAAGCTTTTAGCCCCTCTGTTTTGTATAAAAGCTCACTACTCTCATCAAACAGTACCGCGTCACCGTCAAAAGCTATCCTGACTTGTTTGTCCGGCACACCGGCGCGACTGCTCGGCGGCTCCTTGACTATGGCTGCGGCGCAGGTACGGCTATCTATGACGGCTTGGGCGTCTTTGGCATCCGTAGTGAGGAACAAATCCACATCAAAAGCATCAAGATAATCAACAACCGTCTCGCCTGCCGTGAAAGCCGAGCGTGATATCGCAAGCCCTTTTTTGCGTATCGTATTTAGTATTCTTATCCCGGTTTCAGGACTATTGCGCGACATTACGACCACTTCTACAAGCGGAGAAGCAGAGCTGTCTTGATAACGATTTAGCTCCAAAAGAGCCTTCACGAGAGGATAACCCGTCCCCTCTTCCAGCTCTTCGTCCTCTCTTTCAAGCATATAACGCCTATACTCTTCTATCGCCGTATCCGGGTTTTCCTCAAAAGTCCGACGAAATACGGCGTCTGCCTCGGCAAGGTCAAAAAGTGCGGTAGCCGTTATCCCAACAACAAGGGTATCGGATAAATCAAGAGCCATCTTGTTGCCTTAGCCGTTGACTACTTTGCCCGCAAGCTCATCTTGTGTTGCCTCTCTGACATTGGTCACCGTACAAGAAAAAGCTATCTCCATGCCCGCAAGCGGATGATTGGCGTCAAGCACCACTTTGCCGTCACTCATATCCGTCACTATATACAGCAACGCATCGTCGTCGTCACCTTGGGAAAACTGCATCCCAAGCTCAACTTTACCGTCAAACGCACCGACTTCTTCGACTTCCACTAGCGTCTCGTCATACTCTCCAAAAGCATCTTCCGGGGCAAGGGTAATATCAAGAGAGTCGCCGACCGCTTTTCCGTTCAAAGCCTCTTCAATCTTTGGAAATATCCCCTCATAACCTCCGTGCAGATATATTATCGGATTGGCCCCCTCGTCAATCAGATTTCCCGCCGTATCCGTCACGCTATAATCCAAAGTAACTACGCTGTTTTTACCTATTTTCATTTAATATCCCATCATGTTTTTATTTATTCTACAAAAAAGAGGATTTATTGCCGCAGCTAAAATACATAGCCCACTACCCTGAACACCTAAAAGAGCAGGTACGCCGTCTGATAGACGATGGCAAGCTAGGCAAATATCTGCTCTCAAAATATCCGCAAAAGCACGCTATTACAACCGATAAAGCGTTATATGAGTATACGATGAGGCTCAAAAACGAACATATGAGAAAGTCGCAGCCGCTAGCCAAGGTCGTATATGACGGCAAAATCTCGGAACTACACGCAGCCCTTGGACTGCACACCTTTAGCTCTCGTGTGCAAGGCGGCAAGCTCAAAAGCAAAAGTGAAATCAAAGTAGCCTCGATATTTAAGAGCGCCCCGGAGGAGTTCCTGCGGATGATAGTCGTCCACGAGCTCGCCCACCTCAAGGAAAAAGAGCACAACAAGGCGTTTTATGCGCTATGTCAAAATATGGAAGCCTCATACGGGCAGCTGGAATTTGACGTGAGGCTATATCTGACGCATTTGGAGATTTTTGGAGAGATTTATTAGCCGATGGGAGTGTTTTTTGCTTGCCAGAGCAAAATAATCTCTAAGGAGTAGGCATGACAATCGGGCAAACGAACGCCTATCAGGCATACCAAAACACTCAAACGCAAACACCGCAAACCGTAAAGGTCAAAGACCCCAGAGACGGAGTCGAGCACACCATATATTACTACTACAGCTTTGACGAAGCCAGCGAATCGTTCAAACCTAGCTCAAACTATGAGAAGCTAAAAGAACTTTCCAAAACCTACAATCCTGAAAATATGAGCGAAAATGAGATGTCGGCATTGGCAGATGATTTGTACAAAAGCGGCATAATCGGCTCTTCCGATGCGGCAACGATGAAAATTAGTTATTCTACATTGGCAAAAAGCCTCAATGATGGCGCAACCAACGGCTACACCGGAACTGACGCAAATGAGAAGACAAATCTATTGGGCATCTACAAAAAAATGCTCGCAAACGCCGTACAAAACGGGGCTACAACCGGGCAGACAAGGGTACTTACAAGCAAAACCGATATTTTGGGCATGCTCGATGATATGAGGGACGGCAAGATCAAGGATCAAATGAACGTCAAAGTGACAAAACTAAGCAACGCAGATATGCGAGCCCGTTTTGGCGATATACTGCAAAGCATTTAACAAAACTAATATAGAATAATAAAAAATTAAGGAGGGCAGCATGGCACACATCGTCACTACACACGCCCTCCTTGTCTCTATACTTATCTGGCGCTAAGCGCCGCCACTACACACAACAACCAATCAACATATATATACACAAACACAAAAAAACAAGGAAATAATAATGTCAACACTGGAACTAGACAACGTAATATTTATCGGTCGCACCTATGAGGAGTATCTCGCAATGTTCGGACTTCGCACGGAAGAGCTGGCAGGCAAGAGGATATTGGATTGTCCCTGGCGGGGCGTGCTCGTTTACGGCACACGCTAACAGAGCAGGAGCCAAAGCCGTAGCCGCCGACATCCTCTACCAAAAAGACAAAGCCACGCTTGAGAGACTAGGTGAAATAGGAATACAAAAAGTCTATGCAAACACGGCATGGATGTCGGGTCACAACTTCTCTTTTTACGGCGATTTGACTGGACACCGTGAGGCAAGGGAGAGTGCGCTACGGGATTTTGTCGCCGATTTTTCTCATGAGAATTATTTGTATGCGAAGTTTCCGCACCTGCGGCTTGCGGGGCATTTTGATTTGTGCCTGAGCGGGCATTTTCTATTTACTTATGACGACAGGTTCGACTACGATTTTCACCTCACTAGCGTCATCTCAATGACAAAGCTAGCGGACGAGGTACGGATATTTCCGCTTGTCGATATGAACAATTCAAGAGCCGGGAGCGACAAGCCTTTTAGCCCGTTTGTCTATCGTCTGCTTGACGAACTGCCGGAGTTTGGACTAAGAGCAGAGATAATCCCCGTTGACTTTGAGTTTCAAAGGGGAGCTGGGTTTGTTATGAAAATCATAAAAGATTAGTTTGATAATATAATTCTCAATAACCAACACAGACCACCGCTTAAAAGAGGAAGTATGAATTGTTCAAAAGAACTATTTAGAGAAATAGAAAAATTAGAGAAATATCAAGAGTATGATTTTGGCGCAGTTGATGCACTTTCAAATGCGGCGAACACAATAGGCAAAGCTTGGTCTGGTTCATGGCTAGGGTACCATTCAAGGGTTTATTATATAGATTTCCAACCGCCACCGCCCGGTGCAACTTTCAGCCAAGAATGGGGGTTTACAGAAAGCTATAGATTTGAGACAAATGGTGAATGGGAAGAGTATGACTTTGACGATGTCATTAAAATTATACATGAAAAAGCCGGCAACCCCATCTCTGAAACAATTCTTAAAGACGCACAAGAGGCAAGTGAGGCTTTTGAAAATATAAAATCTTCAGCCTTGTCATTAATGTATGCAAACTATAGCACTGAAAAAGACAAACATCTTGAAAAGTTGGTTAATGCAATTGAATCAAAAAATATTTCAACAAAGAATGATTTCATAAAAGCAATGCGTCCGACAGGACAATTTATATCAAGAGATATGAGGGCAATCGAAAAAGGCATAACAGTTCCTCCACATTTGGCCTGTATGGCCACAGCATTAGCACTGAAGTATCCATTTTTGCAATGCATAGAGTTAAAAAAAGAACTTATAAAACTTGCAAGCTACATACAAATTTTAGAAAAAAAAGCTGTCAAAGAGGAGCGTATCGGTACCAATGTTTTTATTGGGCATGGTCGCTCGCCTTATTGGAGAGAGTTAAAAGATTTTATTGATGATAGATTGCGTTTACCGTGGGATGAGTTCAACAGAATTCCAGTGGCAGGAATCACCAATATAACCAGACTTGCGCAAATGCTAGACCAAGCATCTATTGCATTTTTAGTTATGACCGCAGAGGATGAGCTAGCAGATGGAAATATGCATGCTCGCATGAATGTAGTTCACGAGGTAGGATTGTTTCAGGGAAGATTAGGTTTTGATAGGGCGATTGTATTGCTGGAAGATGGATGTCAAGAGTTTAGCAATATTCAAGGACTTGGGCAAATTAGATTTCCAAAAGGTAATATTTCCGCAATATTTGAAGATATTCGCCAAGTATTGGAGCGAGAAAAGATTATTGAGTGAAAGTTAACTCTGTTTATTTATGGTTAACAAAATTTTTATTGTCAACTTTTCTGACAAAAATTATTTTGTCAGAAATAAAACCTAATAAACGGGTTGCGGACTGAGCATCTTTTGCATCATGAGCCACTTCTCAAAAGGCGGCTCTCTATCGCACATCTTTTCAAGTGCCCTTAGCTCGTCATCGTCGTGGTTGTGGGTTTTGTCGTCGTATATTTTGCCCTCTTTTGATATGACGACGGGCTTGTCGTGATACTTGCTGATAAGCTCCATCAACTTGCGGCTTGAAACGTCCATGTAGTCCGCCGCACCGTAGCATAGACACATATACACCGCTGTTTCGTCCTTTTCCTCCAGATAGATGCCGCTACCCCTTATCCCCGCCGTAAATGTCCTAGACTCAACAGTCTTGCTCCCGGGAGAGAATACGCCCATGACACCGCCAGTGAGTAGCTTCATACTTTTGACCGCCACACCCGACATATTGAGACTTATCTTGCTGTTTGGACGGAGTAAGAAAGCATTTTTTGCCACTTTGAATTTGAGTTCTTTTTGTTTTGAGCTTATATCCATCGAGCCGTCTTTGTTTCTGGCTAGCTCGTAGTCTGCGCTCGGCGATTCCACATCCAGCGTACCGTCTGCCCTCAAAAACATCGGCGCCAAGAGTCCAATCCCCATAAGCTTCGACGCCTCTCTCCTGTCTATTCTCTCCAAGGCATCCCCTTTAAAAAATCTTTTTATTGTTATACCTTTTTTAAAATATTTTTGTTATAGTCTGAAATACAAACTAATTTGCAATCACAGGAAAATAGATGGAAAACGAGCACCTAGAGGCAAAAAACAGGCTTGATGAAATAAAAAGAGTTCTCGTGGACTCGGACAAGACAATACCGGTTCCGCAAGAAATGTTCTACGCGATAGGGATAGCCAGTATATTTTTGGATATTGTCGTAGACAAAATATTTGCATGTCGTGATTCGGACTTTACCACGCAACTCACGATAGCCCTCGCGACACTCATCGGCGTCTTCTTGCTTACCGTATTTGCATCCAAAAAATTTGTTATCAAAGAAAATGAAAAGCTAGAAAGGGTGTTTAGTAAAAATCAGCGCTTCATCTTTGAGGTGTACGGCATTACGCTAATAATCGGCATTGCCATTACCATGGGGCTTGTGACGGCGGGCGGATGGGCCTTTATCTATTTTTATTGGATGGCGCTCATGGGGGCGGCGGCTTATGTGTTCGGATTTTTCACAAAAAAACTAATCTCCAGATTTGGGATTATCCTTATTTTGGCGGCAATAGTTCAGGTCATCGCCGCCGTCATCTACATAAACATGAACGGCTCAAACAGCTGCAACATGACCGTATAAGGGCTCGAATACCACATGAACGTCTATACGATAAGCCAATATATCTCTATAGTTTTATCCGGTTTTGGACATATCGTCGTCGGTTATTTGCTAGGAAAAAACAAAAATGTTTGACCCTCTCTTGCATCAGCCGCTCAGAACAACGGTGGTCTCTGCCATAGCCGCAAACGAAGACGGGATGAGCTTCAAGGAGCTGCAACAAATCACAGATGCGACACAGGGCAACCTTGCAAGCCATCTCAAAACCCTTGAGGACGCCGGATATATAGAATACGAAAAGTTTTTTGAGGGACGAAGGCCAAAAACTATTTACAAGCTGACAAGGCAAGGCAAAGATGCTTTTAATGAATACATCAACCATCTAGCAAACTTCATCACGACCAGCCAAGGAGGTCATACAAATGAATAAAATACTTCTGCTGTCGCTTGGCATAGCCGTTTTTGGATATGCACAAGACCATACAAAAATCGGGCTAGGCGTAGCCACCATGCAACAGCCGTACAAGGGAACAAAAGGAAAGGTGCTCGCTATTCCTTATCTTGATGCAAAATACGGCGGGTTTTATATGAGGGGCATAGAAGGCGGATATGAGCAAACGCTAGCGGACGAGCTAACGATGGGTGCATTTGTCAAAGGGAGGCTAGATGGATACAAAAGCTCTGATTCGGATGATTTGAGCGGGATGCAAGAGAGAAAATACGCTATTGAGGGCGGAGTAAGGGCTTCAATCGGTGGGTACAAAACAGGCAAAGTATCTGCTTTTGCTCTAAACGACATATCGGGAACGCATAACGGATACGAGCTTGGGCTGGAGTATTCAAAAATGTTTATCCACGAAAAATCGACACTCATCCCATATCTATCTCTAAAAAAAGAGAGTAATAAGCTCACCGACTACTATTACGGCGTTAGAAGCTCGGAAGCAACAGTCAACAGGGCAAAATACTCGCCAAAAGGGGCTTTGAATACGGAAATCGGCGTCAGATACTTCTACGCCATGTCATACAATATCGACCTCGTAGGTATAGCGTCGTATACAAAACTGGACGAAGAGATACACAAAAGCCCGATAGTAAAGGACAAAGAGAGGCTAAAGGCCTTTGTCGCATGCGGATATAAATTTTGAAAGGTCAAAAGATGAAAACACTCAAAAGCCTCCTGTTTATTTTGTCTTCGGCTTGCGCCCTAAACGCCGAGGGGCTAGGCACGCTGATAGATAAACTAAAAAACAACGATTCTCTCCAATCGGCGATGCTAGATGAACAAAAAAGCGTCGTCCAAAAAAATGCCAGCCTCACGGCATACTCTCCAAAACTGGAAGCGATAGGGACTTACTACAAAAAATCAAACGCCGTAGTATTCGACCCAAAAGAGGTGCGAAGCGGTGAGCTAAAGGCCAGCATGGTGCTTTTTGACGGTTTCAAGCGAGAATCCAGATACGGCTCAGCCAAAAAGAATGCGGAAGCTTTCGCACACAAAACCAAGTACGCAAAACAAAGCCTAATGCTTGATACTATCCGTGAATACTACTCTTATTTTGATGCCAAGGCAGCCCTCGAAGCCCTAAAATTCAAGCAATCGGAACTTGATTCAAATATCAAAAAACTAAATATCTTGACCGAAAACGGCCTAGCGACCAAAGATACCTTGCAAGCCGTGATAGCCGCAAAAAAGGATGCCGAATTTGAAGAGTCAAATATTCTTTTGGCGATAGAAAATTCGCTTTTAAAGCTTGAGCTGTATGCAAACTCTCCGGTAGAAAACTTGAGCTTCGCAACTCTCAAAGAACCGATAATCGCAAACAAAAGCGAAAGAGACGACCTAAAAGCGGACAGACTAACGGTCGAGAGCCTCAGGAGCGCACAAGGACAAAGCACTTATATGCCGACCCTCCTCATCCAAGACTCAATCAAGAGATACAAATACTCTCCATACGACGACATGGGCGGAATGCAAAAGCTCCCGACAAACAACAATGAGCTTAGTTTGCAGCTCAGTTTTACCCTTTTTGACTTCGGATATATCAAAAAAGAGAGGGAGATAGCAAGCCTAGAGACAATGTCCGCCGCAAAACAGCTCTCATACAAAGAGCAAAGCGTCAAGATAGAGACAAGGCTCAAAACGAGCGAATTAGAGGCGGCAAAAAAGAAGCTTGAGGCGGCAAGGGCATCACTTGAGGCGACCAGCACGACATACGATTACAGCAAAAATCGATTTGACGCAAACCTCATAGGATATACGGACTATCTAACGGAGCTTGCAAAAAAACAAGATGCGATAGCCAGAGCAAAAAGCGCGGAATTCAATCTGGAAATCAAAAAAGCAGAGCTTGCCTTCGCCGTCGGTATCGACCTAGAAACATTAGTAAAAAGGGATTAACAAATGAAAAAAGGGATATTTTTTGGGATTTTGACGGCTACTACCGCCCTGTTCGCCGATGTGTACGCTACTTTTGAGGCAAAAGCGGTAAAAGACGCCTCTCTTGGCCTAATCTCCAGCGGAACGGTAGAGAAGATATATGTGGACGTCGGAAGTCGGGTCAAAAAAGGACAAACGCTATTAAGCCTAAAAGACGGCGAAGAGAAGGCTGCATATTTGAGCGCAAAAAGCGACTATGAGTTTTTGGCGGCGCAATACGAAAGATACCAAAAAAGCTCGGAAGTATTCGACAAAAACACGCTAGACAAGATAAGAGCAGAGACGCAAAGAGCCAAAAACCAAGCTTCAATGTATGCGGAGCGACTATCAAAAATGCATCTGACCGCACCTTTTAGCGGCGTAATCGCAGAGAAAAATATTGAACTGGGCGACACGGTGGGAATGGGCTCAAAACCTCTTTTTAGGCTATTGTCGGAAGATACAAAACTGATAATACAGTTTGATTCAAAATTTGCGGACAAGGTAAAAACGGGAGACGAGTTTTGTTACTCTTTTGACGGAAAGCCTAGCGGCAAATGCGTCA
This sequence comes from Campylobacterales bacterium, assembly GCA_050252455.1. GTDB lineage: Bacteria > Campylobacterota > Campylobacteria > Campylobacterales > UBA6016 > UBA6016. Next base: position 21,542 of record JBFWKW010000002.1, read on the forward strand.
AAATAAACAAGATATACCCATCCGTCAACCAAAATAACAAAAAACTAACCGCCGAAGCTAGTGCCAGCGGCATCAAATCAGGCATATTCGGCGACGGCCAAATAAAAACTAAGTAGGCGCAATATGTATAAATTTGCCATAAAAAGACCTGTTACGACGGCGATGTTTGCTTTGGCTCTAATATTTTTCGGATTAACGGAAAAATTCAAGATGCCTGCCGCCCTCTATCCAAACGTCGATTTTCCCGTAGTCGTCATAACGACGTTTTACAAAGGGGCTTCCGCAGACATCGTAGAGAGCAAGGTAAGCGACAAGATAGAAGAGGCCGTGAGCGGAATATCAAACCTAGAGTCCGTAAGCTCCGATAGCTCCAAGGGGGTATCCGTAGTAGTAGCGCAGTTTTCACTCGAAAAACCGCTTGAAGAGGCCGTCAACGACGTCCGCGACAAAGTATCGTCAATCATGCTCCCCTCAGAAGTAGATAAACCCGTAGTCGATAAATTCTCGCTTGGCTCGCCGCCTATCATCACCCTCTTTGTGACGGCAGAGGCAAACAATACGCAAGCGCTCATGACATACGCAGACGAAGTAATAAAACCGAAACTGCAAAGGCTGGAAGGTGTCGGTAATGTAGACATAGTCGGTCTGCGCAAAAAAACGGTCAAAATATACCCTGACGCCACCGCACTCGCAAAATACGGCATAGACCTAAACGAACTAGCCGCAAAAGTTGGCGCCGAAAACGTAAAACGTGACGGCGGTCGTATAATCGCAGAGAAAAAAGAGTGGCTTATCTCAGTGGACGCCGACTCAAAAAACGTACAACAACTTGAAAATATAAAAATAAAAGACGGCGTAAGATTGGCGGATGTCGCAACCGTAGAGAGCGCAATAGCGGACGAAAGAAGCTATGCAAATCTGAACGGCAAATCAGGCGTCATGCTCCAAGTCAAAAAAATAACCGGGGCAAACGAGATAAAAATAGCCGAAGCGGTCAAGGCGGAAGTGCCGAAACTAAAATCTCTTTCAAAAGAGTTTGAGCTAACGATGCTGTTTGACTCTACGACATTTATCAAAAACACGTTAAGCAGCGTACAGTTCGACCTATTGCTCGGGTGCTTTCTAGCTTCTCTTATCGTGTTTTTGTTCCTTAGAAATACCACGCTTACGATAGTTGCGGCAATATCGCTTCCCGTGTCGATATTTGGGGTGCTTGCGATACTCGGATGGACAGGGCAAACACTCAACCTTCTAACGCTCACCGCCATGACCCTTGCGATAGGCATCATCATCGACGACGCGATAGTGGTCATAGAAAATATCTACAAAAAACTTGAAGCGGGAATGCCTAGACTAAAAGCCGCCAACAAAGGGGTGCAGGAGATATCATTCTCAATTTTGGCCATATCCGCGATGCTTTTGGCGGTATTTATCCCGATAGCAAACATGAGCGGTATCGTAGGACGATTCTTCACGAGCTTCGGTGTCACCGTAGTCGGAGCGGTAGTTATATCATACATCGTGGCGGTCACCCTCATACCGATGATAAGCTCCCTTGTCGCAAACCCGAAACATTCGGCGTTCTACCACAAAACCGAATACATATTCGAAGCATTGGAGTCAAAATACAAAAAGCATCTGACATGGGCGCTAGGGCGCAAAAAAACTACCCTACTCGCAGCCGTGGCGGTATTTTTTGCATCCATCGTACTTTCAAGCGGCCTTGGAATGGTATTTATGCCAAAAGAGGACAAAAGCCAGTTTGACATCACCATCAAGGCAGAGCCCGGCATATCAATGAACGAGATGAAAAAAAGGATGATAGAGGCTCAAAAAATAGTAACTGATTTTCCGGAGACCGAATATTGCTCGCTGCTTCTAGGCAAAGGGAGCGACAAAAAAATCCATGAAGCGTCGATGTTTGTGAAGCTAAAACCGCTCGAAGATAGGAAGCGCTCGCAAGGCGAAGTGATGGAGGAAACAAGAAAAAAACTTGCGGCATTTAAAGATATGAAAATTAGCGTCACAGAGGTCAACGACGTCGGCGGATATGAGATAAATACTCCATTTTTGATGATAGTAAAAGCCACCGACGCGAAAACGGCGGAGGCGAGCGCACAAAAACTAATGGAATACCTGCGGACAATCAAAGGGACAAACGACGTCCAAAGCAATATTCAGCCAAAAGCCCCTGAAGTGTCCGTCAAAATACTCACCGAAAATGCGGCAAGACTGGGCGTGCGGGCAAGCGATGCGGCAAATCTGGTAGCAACCGCATTTTTGGGTGAAAACGCAATAAGTTATCTAAGAGAAAGCGGCAAAGAATACGATGTCACGGTAAGGCTCAGCGATAAAGACAGGGTGGATATAGACGCGATATCTAGGCTAATGATACGAAACGACAAAGGCGAGCTGATACTGCTCTCCTCAATAGCCGAAATATCGGAAGAGAAATCACCGACAACAATCAAAAGACGGGATAGACAAAAGCAAGCACTCGTCGGAAGCGACCTCAAAGACGGTCTCGCCCTAGATGCGCTAGTCAAAGAGGTAGAGGCAAACAAAGACAAATGGCTACTTCCAGGAGTAAGCTACGAACTTGACGGTGACGCAAAATACATGGGCGAATCAAACGCGGCATTTGGAATAGCGATAATGGCGGCAACGATAATGATTTATCTAATCCTCGCATCCCTGTACGAATCGCCGCTTCAGCCGCTAGTTATCATGAGCGCCTTGCCGCTGAGTTTTACCGGTGCGTTTTTGGGTCTGTTTGTTTTTGGGATGAATATGAGTCTTTTTAGTATGATGGGGCTTATGCTGCTTATGGGGCTTGTCGGCAAAAACTCGACACTCGTCGTAGACGCGGCAAACAGGCTAAGAGAGAGCGGCAAAGAGCTAAACGAAGCTGTCATAGAGGCCGGAGTATCAAGACTAAGGCCGATACTTATGACTACCACGGCTATGTGCTTTGGTATGCTGCCGCTCGCTTTGTCTGTAGGAGAAGGCTCCGGGGTCAAGTCGCCGATGGGCGTAACCGTCATATTCGGACTACTGCTATCCACGCTTCTTAGCCTATTTATAGTTCCGGCCTTTTATAAGATAATGGCTCCGCTGGATGACAAGCTAAGAAGATTTTACAAGCATGAAAAAGAAGATAAGTAGCAAAAAAGCGCCGTCGGCGCTCAAAGACTACATAGGCACTAAATAGCCGTAGGCTGAGCCTCCCCTTTTGGGGCGGTTTTGTCTTTTTGGAGCGATTTGTCGTTCATTATTTTTACCATCATCTTTAAGATAATAATACGCATCTTTGCCATCATATCTGCCGAAGCGGCTGTTTGTTTTTTGACAATGGACTGCCCGACCGGAGTGGCATAAAAATCGCTCATAGCCGAGAGTTCATCGGCGGTATAATGCTTAATCATTACCTCTTTCATCTCCGACACTATCTCATCGCTATTGATATACTTTTTCATAAGCTCTTTCGTCTGCTTCTTTTCGGCATCATTTTTTGTCTTGGAGTTTACGTTTTGCTCTATCGCATCGACAAGCATACTTTTTATGTGCATGGCCTCCAGATATCTTGCCGCCTCTTTTGCTCTATTTTCATAGGTATCTTCAATCGCAAACAGCGAGGCACAACCGACCAATACCGCAAAAATCGCTTTTTTCATGTGAACTCCGAAGTAATTTTAAATATTCTACTCAACTTTTCTAATATAAAACTCTCTATGCACCGATTCGTTTTTGATTTTCTTTTTTGCAGAATCGACAAGCTCCGATAGTCTGGTCTCATCACAGTTTAACTCTGCGGCAGTCTCACTCTTGTCTGCGCCAATCACATAAGCGTTTATCGCTTTCATCTCTTTTTTTGTAAGTCTTTTTTTTAGGATTACCGCCAGCTCCTCTTCGCATTTTAGCTCACCTCTCTCACCAAGTACCGACAATACGATTTTTGTCGCCTCAAGCTCGTCTAATCTCATTTTTTCTCCTCATAGCTTTTTAAAATTATATCGAAACGGCAACATCTAAACAAAGAAGCGGATAGGTAAAATATTTGCCAAAAAGGATGGGCATGGGCAAAAGATACGAAAAACTAAGCGACCTCGACAAAGAATTCATCAAAAACCAACATATGTTTTTTATCGCTAGTTGCAGCGGCAAAGAGGTAAATCTAAGCCCTAGAGGTTACGATTGTTTTCGTGTGACAGGCGACAATGAAGCCGTATTTTTGGACTACGCCGGAAGCGGCAACCGAACGGCAACCGACATAAATGCCGACGGCGAAGTGACGGTGATGTTTTGTAGCTTTGGTGAAAAGCCACTCATCCTTCGGCTTTTTTGCAAGGGCGAACTCATCGGCAGAGATGACGTTGCCTGTCGTTCGCTTTTTGAAAATGAGCATTTGGCGGGGATGAGACGGTTTGTGAAACTGCATATTTACTGCGTGGAACACAGCTGTGGAATGTCTGTGCCGTTTTATGAATTTAAAGGGGATAGAAACACCATAAGAGATTGGTGCAAAGACGGCGCAGAAAACGGCAAAATAGACGAGTACACAACCAAAAACGCTACGCCGCCCGACCTGTCAGGGTTTAGAACTTCTCTTCATATTAAATAAAGCGACCGCCGCAAAAGCCAAGCCGCACCCTATGATAGTGGAGGCGGCGACTTGCTCGCCGTAAACTATCATACTAGAGACTATCGCCCCGACGGGGACTACAAACATAAATACCCCCGTCTTTGACGCCCCGACCTTCCCCGCGGAAACAAAAAACAAAGCGGTGCTGAATGTTCCGGGGACGAGCCCTATAAAAATAATAGCCCACCAAAACGTAGAGTCGTAAGCACCGATATCAAAAGCGCCGTGCGGCAGAGCAAAAAACATATTAGTTACTCCCGTAATCCCGAATACTACGAATGTGTAATACATCGGGTCGGCTCTTTTTGTCCCTTTTTGGGAGAGTATAGTTACCATCGACCACACAACGGCGCAACCGAGAAAATACGAGCTATCGACATTCAAAAAAGCAAAGCCCTCGTATGGCACGCGAAGCAGTATAAGCGCCCCAAAAAATCCAAGTGATAGCGCCAAAGACTGCCGAATAGACATAGTCGTACCAAGAAGCAAAATGGACATTAAATATGTAAAAAGCGGCGAAAGAGCCGTAACCATAGTGCCGCCGTATCCAGCCTGCCCATGCGAGAGCCCGGCGAAAAACAGATAATTAAAAAGCGAGGTGAGAAGTCCGCTTGCCAACATATACATATAGCCGATACGGTCGCTTTTCATCGGTATCTTCATAGCCAAAACGACAGGAATCATACTCAAAAACGAAATCGCATAACGCCAAAACGCGCTCACTTCGGCATTTGAATGGTGTGCGGCCACCTTGCCGACGGTCCATGCCACACCCCAAAAGAGCATGGCTATTATCATTAAAACATAGTATTTATAGTTATTCTCGGCTGTTTTCATCGCTCAAATTGTAGTCGGGGCGGGATTAAAAACCGCCGCCGTAAACTCTAGCGACTATATCTACGCCACGCTCCATCTGGGCAAAATCTGTGTGCGTGAAGTTAAACCTCGCTTCATTGTTTGTCGGCGTACCCTCATAAAACTCTCCACCCGGTACAAATACGGCCCCCTCCGCCAAGCATGCATACGCCAAAGCTCTCGTATCCGTGCCCTGTGGGAAACTGCCGTATACAAACATCCCACCCTTTGGCTCGTCAAATTCAAAATCAGGGATTTTTGACCGTAACAACTTCGATAAATACTTGGATTTTGTCGAATATATTTCCCTTACATTCTCAAGGTGTCCGTCAAATCCGCCATCTTTCCAAAACTCGTCAGCTATCATCTGCGAAAGCGTAGAAGTATGCAAGTCCGCACGCTCTTTGAGCGCAAGCACCGGAGCGAGAAGCTTTTTTGTCCCCCTTATCCATCCAAGACGCAAACCGGGGGCAAGTATTTTGGAGAATGACCCTACGTGAATAACATTGGAAGGGGCAAACGTAGCCATTATCGGCAATCTATCCTCAAAAAACAACTCCATATACGCCCCGTCCTCAACAATAATACCGTCATGCTTGATAGCGCTTTGGGCTAGAAGCTTACGGCTCTCAAGGCTATAGCATTTGCCTGTAGGATTTTGAAAATCGCACATCAGATAAGCTCTTTTCGTATTTTTGAAACTATTTTCAAAAGAGTCTATATCCCCAAGTGGACTTGGGTGCAGCAGGCAACCGTTGGCGACAAAAGAGCCTAACGCACCGAGATAGGCAGGCGACTCTACCGTGACGCCGCTTCTGAAATAAGCCCTAGATAACAAATCAAGTGCCTGTTGCGCTCCCGTGGTAATAAGTATCTCGTCCGCCTCTGTCGGCAAACCGAGCTTGGTGTAATAATCTGCGATTTTTGTACGCAGGCTTTTTATCCCGCCGCTAACCGAATATTGAAGCGACGCTTGCTTCATAAGCGCCCTATCTGCCGCCCGTCTTATCTTCCCAACGGGAAACAGCGACTCATCCGGCAAGCCTCCGGCGAACGATATGGTATCTGGATTTATAGCCTCCAAAATCTCACGGACAAACGACCTTTTCATATTTGCTCCTAATATTTTCGGTGGATTGTATAGGAAAACAAAAAACTTTTCTTTATCCAAATATGCAAAATAATTATCCAAAATTTGCATTTTTGTTATTCATTTTGTATTATATGCGGATGAAAAAAGAGACAAAAAACCAAAGAGCCGACATAGTAAACAGTGTTCTTTACCTGATATACTTCAACATAGATACACAGCTCACAGCCGAAGAATTGGCGGCAAAAGAGGGAATCAGCGCTCACCATCTGCACAGAATATGGCGCGAAGAGACAGGGAAAAACCTGTATGAGACAATCAAATCAATCAGACTCCAAAAAGCGGCAAGCCTTTTGACCACCAACAAATATGCCAACATCTCCGAGATAGCCTCAATGTGCGGCTACGGCTCGCAAACGTCTTTTATTAAGGCTTTTGGTTCAAGATTTGAGATGACTCCGGGGGAGTGGAGAAGGGGTGGATATTTGGCATATTCCGAGAAAATACTAGCCAGCTCACCGAGCGCAAGCGCTTCCGATAGAGATTTTGAGGGGCTAGTGCCACAAATACGAAAAAGCGAAAAAATACGGGCGGCATACGTCAGACACAAGGGATACGGGATATCGATAAAAAATAGTTGGAACAAACTATACGCTTGGGCTTTGCAAGAAGGGGTGGCTGACGATGCAAGACAGATAGGGCTACACCACGACAACCCTACCATCACGCCGCTGAGCGAGTGTGCATACGTCGCCGCCATAGAGATAAACGACGATGTCCGCCCACATGGGCAAATAGCTTTTTTTGAACTGCCCTCGTCGCTTTGCGCGGTGTTTAAAATCAACGGCAAATACGGTGACGTCCTCAGATTTATGCGTTATGTCTATCATATATGGCTTCCAAATAGCGGCTTTGAGGCAAAAACGATGCCGTCCTACGCCGTCTATCAAAAAAACCATTTTCTAGATATGGACGGGAGCGGCGAGTTTGAATTGGAGTTTTATCTCCCTATTTCCGTTGTCTAATCCTGTAGTTCCAGCCCGTCAAGCTCCATATGCTCGGAGGCCGTAAGGACTCTGGCTATGGCGGCTTCGATATCGCGCGGGGCATAGAGTCCGCCGAGTCTCCATATCTCCACGCCGGTACTAAAGTTTGTTTTTGTATTTTTCTTTGAGTTAAAAACCAATATCACAAAAGGACTATCCGGATGAGCATCAGCGTAGCTTTGGGCTAGCTCTTCCGGGGTAAGCGCACGATTTTGCTCGTCAAACACGGCCATAGCGGCATTGCGGCCTTTTAGCCAGTGCAGACTGTCAACCGCCCTATGAAACTGATGAACAACGGCGTCTTTGTAATTGCCGTACACCATCATGGATACCTCTTCTATCATATCCGTACGCTCACTCAGCACCAATACATGCTTTGCTATATCTCTGTCATACTTCGCCAAATAATTATAAAGCGCTTCGTCAGGCTTGCTAAGCAGTCTTTTATCGAGCGGCTTTAGATAATAGCGCAAAAAAGTAGCGCTACAGAAATTGCCGACATTCATCTGTCTAAAAAAAGTATTGCGAATTATATTTGAATTGACTGCGCACTGCCACAGCAGCGTGTCGTATCTGAAGGCTATGTGCTCTATGACTTTTTTTAGAGTATCGACAACCCCTTTTAGCTCACCCTCAAACCCAAAATTATTCAAAAATTCGGCGTACTTTGCCTCTTTAAAATGCTTTATATGCCCGGCAAAAAGGGTTTTATTTTTTTCTATCGTCTGCAGTTGTTCTTCGGCAGCCCTCTTGGATTGGACCATCCGTTCTATTTTTTCATTCATGGAGGCTATATGCTCTTGATTTCTCTCGGTTTTTAGCCTTGTCTGCCACATATTGATGCTCTCCATTGCACGCTTGATATTGATACCAAGCTCAAAAGCTTTTTGCGAATCTATTTTTAGCCTTTTTTCCATCCTCAAAAAACCTATCTGCTGACTGAGATAAATCTCTTCAAATAGCGTTTCCATGGTTTTGTTCTTATTTTTTAGCGTCTCAAGAGCCACAAACTCAAGTTCAAAAAGCTGCCTCTCCATCCTATTGAAAGGCTCTACGTCGACAGTCCCGTCAGACTGCACGAGCTGTGCCTTGGCTTTGAGCATAAATCTTTTGAGCTTGAAATAATCCAGCCTGCCGTCCTCTTCGGACTCGCTAAACGCCAAATCTTCATATCTATATATCAGCTCCACCGGATCGGCAAAGTACGCCAAAAAACAGTCCGCGATAGCATAGTCTTCGGCAATAGGCTTTGGTGCTATCGACAAAATACCGTCGTTTATCAGCCTCTCTCTGCGGGCGACGGCTACATCCTCAAGAGCCTCTTCATCCTTGCTTTGCCAAAAATCGTTTTCGGTGATGTCGTATTTGCGCTGGAGTCTTACAAAATCGGATTCTTTTATTTGCTCTATTCTGCCGAGTTCATTGGCCTTGAAGTCCACGTACATATCCGCAGCCGGCAATCTATGCTGGTCAAACCAGTTTGCACGCTTGAATTCATATACGATTCGCGCCTTGTCAACTACCATTCCGGTCTGCATTTTTTCGTTATAGTAGCTTATTTTACCGCGCACCTATGGACTGCCTTAATGTAATATTCTCGTTACATTCAATAATGCCAAAAACAGGCTTTTATTTACAAGCTAAAAAAGTATAAATTTTAGATATAATTATCGCCATTGAAAAACAAAAGACTCGATTTTTTATATTTTCAAGCGCCACGGCAACGAGGCGTACTCCACAAACAAAGATAGTACAATGGCAGACGTAAAGAACGGAACCGTAAAATGGTTCAATAGCGAAAAAGGTTTTGGCTTCATCGCACAAGAAAATGGCGATAAAGACATATTCGTTCACTTCAGACAAATCAACAAAAGCGGATACGGTAGAGTATCTCTAGAAGAAGGTCAGAAAGTAACTTACACTGTTGGTCAAGGCGACAAAGGCCCACAAGCAGAGAACGTAACAGCTCTCTAATATAAATCGGGTAGGACTTCTACCCGCCTACTTCACCCCTTTTAGATACTCCATAGCAATTTCTTTTGCCCATACGCCGTTAGCGCCGTCACCCTTGATATTAAATGCAAATACCTTCGTATTGCCGCCATTTTCCACAAATCCGACGAACCACCCTATGCCGCCGCAACTTCCGGTCTTACCGCCAAAAGCATAGCCATCTTTGCGCTCTAGCGTCATAATGTCCTTTGTGATAGCCACCGAACGAGACAAAAACGGCAGTTCACCCTTCATCATCTTGGATAGAAAATCCACTTGCTCGTTCGCACTTATCTTGAGACTTCCATTCGCCAGCCAAAAGTCCGTGAGCGTATGCGTCGTATTCATATTTCCATACCCCGCCGCCGTCACACCCACCTGCATCATCCCGCTACCCACGCGACGTGCCAGCTCCTGATAGAGCCACACCGCAGATATAGGAAATCCCGTACGCATACTGTGGTCACGATTCCACGACGGATACTCTCTGGCGACACCATCCCATTTGACCGTCTCATTCTCGTCTTTGACCGCTTCTGTGTCTAGCGATATTATGGAATTGAGGATTTTGAATGTCGAGCACGGAGATAGCCGCTCATCCGCCCTCTTGTCTCCGTACATCACACGCTTTGAGCTATTGACATCCAGTATCACTGCCGTCCCGTCGTATTTGCCGAAGTTTGGCGGGGAGGCGAAGGCGGAGATGGTAAACATAGTAAAAAACAAATATTTAATGAGATAGCCAACTTGTAGCATATTAGCCATAGAATGCATCCGTTTCTTCATCATCTCTTTTTTCCCAGTCCCTTCTGTGCTCGAAGATTTTTTTCGCCCATTTTAAAAAACCTACAATACTTTTTGTATCTTTATATTTTTCAAGCATCGTCTCAATATTTGCAATTTTAGCGTTTGCTACTGGCACATATGAGCCAGACCAAGACTCACTTCCGCACTTTATGCTTGAATATAGCCGCTCATCATTTGGAAACTCTCCCAGCAATGCAATAACGAGTTCAGGCAGGTAATCTTTTGTAAAGTCAATATTCAGCGAATCAGCAACAATGTATTTTGCACCTTTATATTCTGTATTTACTAACCACTCCATTATAAGCTCTGGCTCAATATACGCAAAAACAGAATTATCAAACGAACGAGACATATATCCGCCCTGCAAAAAATCAATAAATATGCCATATAGTGGATAGCCAGCTGGCTTACGACTTTCAAGTTCGTTTTTTATTTTATCCCAAAAGTAGACCGAATATTTCTTGATAATTTTATAAACAGGCTGAAATCTTCTATCTTCAAATTTACCACCATTGTCAAGCTCCGATGACACACAACCCCATACCCTGTTCAAAATATGCCCTGATAACTCAAATCCTTTTGCAAAATAAATCCTTATCATGTCATCCATGTAGTAAGATGTTCTACGACTCTCCGGCACACTTAAAATGTTGTGTTCTAAATAATACGGCACATATTTTTGCACCAACTCATCATCTTTGGATTTATGAATATACTGCATACATAGTTCAAAACTATCACTCTTATCGCCAATAATGCAATTAAGCCCATCGATAAACTGGATAAATTCATCTTTGCTCAAATCTCTAAGCCAAAATCCAAATGTCAAATTTTCCAACACTGAATGGGAAATTTCATTTTTTTCCAAAAGCATAAATAGATATTTTATGCTTACCTCTGTCGGTTTAGAATAATGAATAAAGTCAAGCATCAAGGCTTTATCGTTAAGTCTCGAATAGATTTCATAAAAAAATAATTCATAATTTTCAATAGCGCTAAATGAGCTATTAAATAGATACCCCAAAACAAATCTATTCGTTGAGTCCTTATCTATTTTTGTAAGCATTTCCAATATGTCATTTAGTAAACCATTTTCACTATCGAGTAGGGCAAGCTCTCTTCCCAGCTCATACAAATTGACTTTATTTCTATCAAGAAGCCCGTCAGTATCTCTAGAGTTAAAAATATCTTGCGCAACAGCCTTACATTGAACATCGAATGCATCTTCGGAGTTATATCTATACTTCTCAGTTGCAAAAAATAGTTCTTTTACTTTTTCTATATTGTCTGGATTAATAAGCCTATCCCTTGTTTCTCCTAGCCTATACAGCACATCTTTACTTAGCTTTTCATCTTTATCATATTCAAGAGTCATTGTTATCTGCTCAAAAAATGGAGTTTTCAAACCACTATGTAAGGCGAGCTTATCTTCAATAAAATCCAATACCCAAAAACCTATCTGTTGATACTGTAAAAACTCTCTCAATGACAAAACTATATCAAATACGATTTTTTCTTTTTGCTCATCAGACGAAATATCATATATACACGATATAACCACTTGTAGTATTTCAAAATATTTTCTAATTTCATCGTTGCTATTTGGATAATAATGCTCAGGTATGCATTCTGGCACTGAAGGCTGGTTTTTGTGGGTGGCAAAATAATTAAATTTTGGATACGCATTTTCTAGTGCATCCAGTAAAATTACCCTATCTTCGGCATCGGTATATGTATTATATAGCTCTCTTAACAATTCGAGTCTATTGACAATATTTTCTTCCGTACCGCCCAAAATCCACTGGAAAGAAGCGATAAAAACACCCTTTGAGTTATTACCCCAAGACTCGTTTTCTGCGCATGCTAAGCTAAATAGCAATCTAGCACTATCCGCAAAGGTATCTTTAAACGAAATTAACTCTTCAAGCGAGTGAACAATATATCTTCGTCCATTTTCGAGATTTTTTAGCTCATCCTTTGTTCTATCCAAAAGCAGATTTTTTAAAATTTCAATAGCAAATTGCCTATCCTTCAAACAAAGAGAGAAGAAAATTTTTGAACCAAACTCATCGGCTATCTGCTCATATGTAAGTCTTGATAGTATCTGAAAAAGTAAATCCTTGTGTTTAGATGTCTCAAAGGCAACGCCTTGCAATTTATCAAAAAAACTATTTGCCAGCCCTGCATTATCTAGTTTGTGAAATAGCCCGTCAATTTTTGAATAATCATGATTTTCAAGAAATTTATTGAAGAGATGGGTTGAAATCGGCTTAGGGCTCACATATAAATATCTTCCCGCTCTCCTGAGTAGTCCTTTTTTGATTAAAGTTTCAATCACAACAGCTGCTTCTGCTTGATTGATTTCAAAATGAGCAAAAATAATATTTCGATATTGTGAAAGGTCATCGGTATTTGGAAACAATTTAAAAAGTGATATAGCCTGTAATAGCACTATATCTCTTGGTTGTTTTGTGACGCTATCCAAGATTTTATCTAGCAGTTTTGATTTTTCATCAGCTCCGCCAATTTCGCCTGTTTCAATGTCGTAATATTCTGCCATCAAACACGCTAGTCTCGGATAGCCCTCGGTATAATATGCGATTTTTCTGGCAATATCTTCTGGCAAAACCGTATTAACTTTCCTAACCAAATCAACCGTTTCTGCCTCGGCAAGACCCTCCAATGTAATTCTCTTTTCATCTCTGCATTTATCTCTGTCTTGTTCCGACTTGCTTTGGTCTATGGTAATCACAACCAAATTTGGATAGCTTTTTAAATGTCTGCAAATTTTTATATGTTCGTCATAAGGACACTCATCTATGACAAATATCACTTGCTCTCGGCTATTATTAGGAATTTTTTTACAAAATATGCTCAAATCGTCCAATACGGATTCCGTATAAAACGCTACATATAAAACTAATTTTTTATACTCTTCTACATTTAAGGCTTCATAAACAAAACGAGTCTTGCCGATTCCAGAAAATCCCTCAATCCTGATAAACGAAGATGTATGAGACGACAAAACCGTGCCAATTTCATGCCTAATTTGCTCTATACCGTCTTTTCTTTTTTTATCATTAACATACTCAACTTTATTTTCACCATTTTGTATTTCATGCTCAAAAGAATCAAATGACTTAAAATATTTTTTATAAACAGCATCATCAATCAGTCCAGATATGGGGTGTCTAACTTCATAATATCTAATAAGCGACACCAAAATTAACAAAAACACTCCAAGCACAACTAGCCACCAAGAGCCATTTGCAAAATACAGCTCAAAAAGGTGCCAAAGTAATTTTTCTATATCTCCGCTTGATTTAGCTATCTTTTCTTGCGCAAAAGCACTGATGGCTTCGCATTTATTGGCGGCAACACCTTGTGAAATTACAAATATTATTATTGCAAACGCAACACTCCAGTATGTTTTTTGAAGCTTAAAGAATTTAAAAAGTTCTACTATTTTTATAAAAAATGGTTGCTCAATAAGGTTATTTAGAAAGTTATAGATGTTATTCATAGAATTTTTCCCTTCTCGTCAATCACCCTCTTCAACGCCTCATTTTCCACCTTATCATAAATCACAACATCAAAAAAATAAGGCAGATTAGTCTCTTCTTCAAGTATATATCTGAGTTTTGCGAGGGTGTCTAGCGTGATGGCTTTGCCTTTGATAGCTAGGTCTACATCGGAGGATGGGCGATGGGTGCCCTGCGCGCGGGAGCCGAAGAGCACGACCTCTTCTATCTGCGGAAATCTAGCGAATACGGCTCGCAAAGTCTCTAGTTCGGCTTCGCTCAGTCCTATCATAGCTTTTGCTCAAGCGTACTTTGGAGCGAGAGCATCAACGGGTAGTACTCTTGAGCTATGAGCCGTTCCAGCTCGACTAGTATCGACTCGTCGTATGTATGTGCGGCAAGGTTGCGTTTTTCGAGAGCTTCCAGCCATTTGGCGCCATCCGTGATGAGTCCGTAGTCAAAGGCGGTTTTGATACTCTCTCTTGGGCTTTTGACATCGTAGCCCTCGGCTATCAGATAGTCTTTCATGAGCTTCCACGAAAGCTCAAATGCGACCTCGAAAAACTGTATCATTCCCGCTTTTTCAACATCACTAAGAGGGGTTTTGGAGGTTACGGAGCCTAGATGGGCAAGTGATTTTGAGAAGTTGGCAAACCGTTGTCTACATCTAGTCAAATCGCCCATTTACTATCTCCGTTTTGTCAATTGTTTTATTGTGCCAAAAAACATCTCAATACACCTCTCTCCTGTGCGCCACACGGATTATCGTGATGAGGACTAGCTCGTTTTCTCGTAGGTATATGATGCGGTAGTCTCCGGCTCGTTTGCGGTATTTGCCTTTGTGTTTGCCGCTCAAAGATTTGTCGCCAGCGAAGTTGCCGTTTTGTAGGTCTAGTAGTTTTTTGGCGATTAGCTCTTGTGCCGCTTTGTCAAGCCTCAAAAACTCCTTTTCGGCTTCCTTGTCGAAGGCGACTTTATACATTTATTCCAGCTTTTTTGAACACCTCTTCTAAACTGACGACTTCGCTTTTGCCGCTTTTGAGTGCATCTATGCGCTTGTCGGCGACCATTTCGTCAAGAGTGTCGAAGTACAGCTCAATAGCCTTTTCGATGAGGCTCGTGCGGCTCTTGTCTAGCTCTGCGGCGTAGCCGTCTAGCGCCTCTATAGTATCTTTTTCAAGCCTGATATTTATCGCTTGTCTCATAGCTTCACCTTTTTATTTTGTAGATACGATTGTATACCACAAAAGTTAAAGTGTCAAGATTTTTCGCAATAATCCGGCAAATTATTCAGCACCGCTTCTCTCGTATCATATCGCCTCAAAGCCTCGACCACTACAGACAAAGGGTCGGCGAAGCGTCCGTCGATGTCTCTCTCACCCTCAAAGTTCAGTACAAAAGCAAGCTGTTCGTGCGGCGGGGTGAACTGTGCATTTATACCATCTTTGTTGCCTCTGGCGTCTACTCTATACCAGCCATAGTCCTTCAGGTATACGGCATTTAGCCCGTGCAGGCAGTACGGCGCGCCATCATCAAAGACACTCAGGCGTTGATAGCAAAGCGCGGTCGGTATTCCGTTTGAGCGCAAAAGTGCGGCAAGTAGATGACTCTTGGCGTAGCACCATCCCGTGCCGTGCGCGAGAACTTCGCTGGCTTTGCAAGTCGTGATGTTGTCCTGATAGTCGTTGGTGTGTCGTATCTCGTCACGGACGAACTCAAAGCACCGCTTGGCGACCTCGGTATCGCTAGCGCACCCGTCACTCAGCTCTCTAGCCTTTGCACTTACGGCCTCATCGTCAAAGTCTATTATTTCGGTACATCTCAAAAAATCATCCATCGGCATCACTCGACATCCACCTTTAATTCAACGGTAAACAAAGCTCCGCCGTCTCTGTTTTGGGCGTATATTTTCCCCTCCATGTGACGCTCGATAATCTCTTTTGACATATAAAGACCTATTCCTGTCCCCTTGCCTTGCTCTTTGGTCGTAAAATACGGCTCAAATATCCTCTCTAAAATATCCTCGGACATCCCGCCGCCGTTATCGCTCATGGTTATGACTAGGTTATCGCCTGTTTTGTCTATTTTGATTTTGATAAGGCCGCCGTTTTTATTTTCGCTCTCTAGTATCGCATCTTTGGCGTTTGAAAGTAGATTCAAAATCACCTGCTCAAACTCGTTTTCATACCCGACGAAATAATGCTTCTCGCTGTATTCAAGCACCGTATCTATAAAATTATTTTTGAGCTGCGCCGAGACTATGCTTATCGTATTTTCTATCGCATCCTCTATGCAAAAGCGGGTTTTTTCCTTGCTCGGTTTGAAAAAGTTTCTAAAATCGTCTATCGTTTTTGACAATCTTTTTAGGATAGCCATAGAGTCGTTCTTGAACTTATCCAGATACGCCTCGTCTAGTTCCCCGTATTTTTTTGCCTCGGCAATGTCTTGGATACTAAGCCCCAAAGAGTTGAGAGGCTGTCTCCATTGGTGTGCTATCGCCCCTATCATCTCACCCATCATCGCCATTTTGCTTTGGTGCAACAGCGATTTTTCCGCCTCAAGCCTTTTTTGGGTCTCTTCGGCAACTTTTTGTTCTAGTGATTTATTCAGCCCCTCAAGCTCGCTTGCCGCCTGTTTTTGCCGTTCAAACAGCTGAGCATTCTCAAGCGATATTGCGGCCTGTGCCATCAGGATATTTAGTATTTTTGCCCTTGCGCTATTGAAAAATCCTTTGGCAAGGCTGTTTTCCATATAGACTGCCCCGACTAGCTTCTCTTTTAGGAAAAACGGAGCACACATCAAAGACCTTATCTGCCTCTCTTGTATCACCGGGTCGCTTGAGTACCGCTCGTCTTGCGTCGCATCATCCAAAATTATGCCGCTTCTTTTTTCCAAGACGGCGTTTACGACTTTTTTCGGTAGCGGCAGATACTCTTTGAGGGGGATATGGAGGATGCTTACTTGCGGGATTTTGTTGGTGTCAAAAACACCATCTATATAAGCCTCATCGCCCTCTTTTATGATGAGTCCGCCAAACTCGGCACCAAAGCTTTGAGCTATGATTGACATTAGCTTTTCGATAAGCTCGAAGCGGTCGATGTTGCTTGAGATGAGGATGGCAGCTCTGGATATCGTCTCCTCGTCAAGCAAATTCCAATCGTGCGGCAGCCCCTCTATCGATATCGATTGAGTCTTGCTCCTTCCGTCGTCTTTTAGGAGTTCGGCGTGGTTTTGTATAAGCTCTCTCGCCTTAACAAGCGCCCTTTGAGCATGATACGCCATATGCGCCTCCCTTAGATATAGAGCGGCTATCTTGCTGTTTTGTCTGCTTAGCCAATATTTTGCGGCCAGCTCATAACAAAGGGCTTTTAGTAGCGTAGGGCGTGCATCTTCCACCAGAGATACGGAATGTTCAATAAACGAAAACGCACGTTCGCCATCCCCTCTCCACAATGCACCCATCCCTTTTAACAAGCCGGCTTTAGCTTCAAAATTTGACGGACAAAGCTTGCTCCATCTCTCAAAACGCTCTATAAAACCGTCGACAAGCGCTATATTCTCATCGGTCGGCTGCTCGATTTCAAACACGCTAAGGGCGTAGTAAAAAACCCATTCGGTCTCAAGAATATTGCCTTTCATATTTGCCAGATATTCCTTGGCATCCCTCGCATGGACAAGGGCTTCGTCAAAAAGAGAGTGCGTATAGCATATCTGTAGTTTGTAGATGTGATAGTAGGCCAAAAGCGTATTAAACCGAATCTCTTTCCAGTACGCCACCGCCGACTCTTCATTAAAATCATCGCAGCTTAGCGAACCTGCGGAGAGCGTCTTTCCTTGCATACATTTTGCGATATTGGCTAGCAGCATTTGCAAATCACACATGGATTTGTCTTTGTTGTTTTCCAAAAATCCCATAAAGCTTAGCGTCTTGGTCTCCAGCCTATCCAGGGGAATATCCAGCAAGAACTCTCTTGTGAATATATGGTTTAGAGTATACGCAGCGTAGAAAAAATCCCCGTTTTCTATGCCCGAGTTGTACGCTTTTTTGAGTATCTCAAGACTCTCGGCGTGCGACTGCATCCAAGAGGCTATATACGCCCCATAAACCCTCAGCAGCTTGCATTCGATTGACTTGTTGTTAAATCTCTCTTGCAAAGCGGCACCGAGCTTGCCGTATCTATATCCCTCTTCATATCTTCCAAGTCCGGCTCCGACTATCATCCCGCAAAGCGTATAGCCGTAAGGCGAGAAACTGCAGTTGCCGTACATAACGGACAATCTAGCCATTCTAAGGGCTATCACCCCGAACATATCCTGCCTGCTGACAAATGCGGGAATGCCCAGGTTGACTAGTATCTGCATACAAAGCTCTATTTTTTCATTATCCAAAAGCGGCAGATTTTCCAAATCCTCTATCAAGCTCACATTTGTCTCAAGCCATTCAAGTTCTGATTTTTTGAGCAAGATAAGCTCTTCTGGCGTGTCAGCTAGAGGCTCGCCTAAGGTTTCAAGCGCTCTATTGCCGCTCTCCAAAGCCTGCGGTAAAAAACCTTGTGAAAAATAAAACGCCAGCTGAAGGTTGTATACCTTTGCCCTATCCAATTCGGTAAGCTCTTTTGACAACAAAAACTCAAACATCTTTGAAGCCGCAGCCGTATCCCTAGCTAGATAAAGCGACTCCGCAAGCTCTTTGTATAAATCAAAGCTCCTTTTGTAGTCGCTAACCCAACTATTTTCAGGCAAAAGAGAGCTTGCCGCATTCAGATACGAGGCCGCTTCGTTGTAGGCCAAAGCCTCTTTGGCGAACACGGCGGCATCGAACATCAGCTCAATCACCCTGCCCTTTTCGGTGTCCTCCAAAAGATTGATTACCTGCATCACGTGAGTAGCCGCATACAGTATCTCTTTTTTGTTTTTATCGCCCCCTATTGACAGCAATCCTCTCACTACCAAAAGATGTTTTGCTTTTTTTTCGTCGTCGCTCAAAAGAGAGTATGAGGCCTGCCTTATCCTGTCGTGGACAAACTTGCATTTTAGTATCGTAAGGTATGTGCTATTGCCGTCTTTTTCTTTTGCATACCCAAACTCGCCGACCGACTCAAGCAGGCCGAATTCTATTAGATTTTTGACCGCATCTTGTCCTGCTTCGCCCTCAAGAGAACAAAGGCTTGCCGCAAGAGCCGTCTCAAAACTATCGCCGACAACGGAAGCGGCCTTGATAAATCTCTGCGAAGCGTCAGGCAACAAAGCTATCTTTTCTATCAGATGCTCTATTACGTTACCGGTAAGCCCCTCCTCTTTTATCTTCTGCGTAGACCAGTTCCATGCGTTTGTCTCTTTGTCAAAACTCAGCAGACCGTGGCTTTGGAGCGTGTATATGAACTGCTTTAGGAAAAACGGGTTGCCTTCCGTTTTTTGTATCAGCATGGAGGCTAGCTCGTCTACGCCGTTTCTTCTTAGGGTGTCCGACAAAAGCGCCTTCACCGCGTCAAAATCCAAAACACCGAGAGTTATCGTGTCTATATTGCCGACACTTTTTGATATGTTGTCCAAAGCAAGAACCATCGGATGCGAAGGGCTAACCTCATTGTCTCTATAAGCTCCTATGATGAGAAAGCTATTGAGCCTTTGTGATGAAAATATAAGCTCCAACATCTCAAGAGAGGCCATATCCGCCCACTGCATATCATCCAAAAATACAACCAGCGGATGCTCTTTGGAGGCAAAAAACCCTAGAAATCTCTCTATCGCTACCGACAACTGGTTTTTGAGCTGAGAGTGTGAGAGCAAGACCTCGCCGCCAAGCTCAAAAGTCTCTTCAAGCTCCGGCATAATCCTTGTCAAAACGTAGCAACTCTCGCCCAAAGTATTTTTTAGCTCACCGATAGTCTTATCTTTTTGCACTTTTGGCATATTGCCGACAATAGAAAGTAGTCCCCTAAATACCTGTAAAAATGCGATATACGAAGTTGTTTTATTGTATTGGTCGAACTTCCCTTTGACAAAATAGCCGTTTTTTATGAGGACGGTAGGCCTTAGCTCGTTAACAAAACTTGTTTTACCTATTCCGGAATATCCGCTAATCATTATGATTTTTGGGTTGTCGCCTATGCTTGACAATATTTTTGACTTCGCAAGCTCTAGCTCGCCGCTTCGCCCGTAAAGTTTTTGCGGAATAGAGAGTTTCTCGCTAACATCTTTTTGACCCGGCAAGAAAGGCTCTTTGCCGCCTCTTGCGGCCTCCGTCAAATCATATCTAAGCCCGTGAAGCGTCTGATACCGCTCCTCTTTGTCTTTTGAAAGAAGTTTTATTATCACCTTTGATAGATTTGGCGGTATCTGGCTTTTGAGCAGATGCGGCTCCGTCGGGCTCTTGGCTAGATGGGCATGCACAACAGCCAAAGTATCGCCGCCCTCGAACGGCACTCTTCCGGTCAACATCTCGTAAAAAGTAACTCCAAGCGAATAAAAATCGCTTCTCTCATCTATGCTTTGATTGACAAGCCCCGTCTGTTCGGGGGATATATATGACACCGTTCCCTCGATGTGCGTACTGCTTTTTGCGGTTCGTCCGACATTTGTAGATAGCACGCTAATACCAAAATCAAAAAGCTTCGCGAGGTGTGATTTTTCGTTACACAATATATTTGTAGGATTTATGTCGAGGTGAAGCACTTTGCTTAGGTGTATAGACTCCACCGCATCCAAAATCGCCAAAGCATATTTGACAAACTCCCCAATCTCCATTCCGCCCTGCGGGATAAGCTCGGATAGTCTTTTTAGGCCGTCATCGGATTTGACTAGATATATTCTGTCTTCTTCGATAATCTCTATGTATTTGGAAGCATATCTCTCGTCAAGCCCCTTGGCTATGAGAAATTCTTGATATAGCTTGTTGGCGTCGTAGGAGCCGACCGTATCGGGCGTAGTTTTGATGATTACGGCTTCGCCGCTCGGCGATACTGCGCCGTAGACGATAGTCCTTTGGCTTGTATAAATCGTTGAGCCTACTTCGTAGACGCCTATTTTCATGCCCGCTCTTTTGTTCTTTTTGCCCTATTGTATCATTATTTGTTATCCGTACATCTTTTTGACAAAATATCTCCCGCAGTCATTTCCAAGCTCTATTTTGACACCAAAAACATCCGATAAATTCTCGCTTGTTACGACATCCTCTTTTGGGCCACATCTAAAGATTTTTCCATCTTTTAGCAGTACTACTTTTTTAATTTCCGGAAAAATTTCTTCTATGTGATGAGTGATAAGTATGATTGTTTTTTCTTTTGCAAGAGTCCTCACCGTATCCAAAAACTCTATCTGAGCCCTCATATCAAGACCTACCGTAGGCTCATCCAAAAGCAAGGCGCTAGGCTTAAGCGACAGAGCACGGGCAATCAGGCACTTTCGCAGCTCTCCTGTCGACATCTCGCAAAGCGGTTTGTCTCTTAGACGCTCTATGCCCACCTCCTTGATAGCTTCCGCAGCCTTGGCTCTCATCTCGTCTGTGTACTCTTGATGGTCTATTATCCCTATCGAGCTAAAAAACGAGCTAACGACCAACTCAAAGCAACTTATATTCGGCGCCATGTTTTGAGCGTAGTAGTGAAAGTCGTTTGTGATAATGCCGAGATGCCTCTTGAGTTCAAAGATACTCCAACGCTCCTCGCCAAACATCTTTTTGGACGAACCCTCTCGCACTCTCGGATATATATCGTTTGAAAAAAGTTTTATAAGGGTGGACTTGCCGCTACCGTTTGCCCCTAGTATCGCCGTGTGTTCTAGCTCCTCGATATCCAGGCTGACGCCGTGCAATACGTCGCCCTCGCCGTAACTCACAAAAAGATTTTTAAATTCCGCTATTTTAGATGACATCTATTTTCCCAATCTCCATAATCTCGCCTATATCAAGCTCTCTAAGCTCCCCGCCGAGGCTTCCGTCTTTTGCGGCGTCCGTAGCAATTTTTATACCTTCTCCAGGCGGCTCGTCGGACAATACAAAAGTGCCGTAATGCATAGGGACAAACACTTTACCGCCAAGGTCTCTAAACGCCTGCATGGACTCTTGCGGGTTCATATGGCTATGCTTCATGATAAAGTCCGGCTTATAAGCGCCGAGAGGCATAATGCAAATATCCATCTCGCCGTACTCTTCTCTTATCTTCGCAAAATGGGTGTTGTAGCCGCTATCGCCGCAAAAATATATCTGTTTGCCGCCATGACGAATCAAAAAGCTACCCCAAAGCGCCCTATTTTTGTCAAAACCGTATCTGCTATGCCAATGATATGATGGCAAAAAGATTATCCCGACATCGCCCACCCTAAAGCTTTGATGCCACTCCATCTCAACACATTTTAGCTCTAACTTTTTGGCGTACCTTGCAAGACCTAACGGCATAAGAGTCGTATGTCCGTTGCCGCCTAGAGCCTTTATCGTGCGGGCGTCAAAATGGTCATAATGTCCGTGCGACACAAGAAGCAAATCCGGCTCAATCTCATTTATCCCAAACGGGAGTTTCGTCCGTCTTTTGATGGTTGGCGGACTCGTCAGACACGGGTCAAGTAGCAGCCTTTTGCCGCCAAGGTCGATGATAAAGCTAGCATGCCCAAGCCAAATGAGCTTATCCGTGCCCTTACCTGGAGCCGCCGACTCTATAACCCTTGGAACAAACGTATCGTTTTGAAGCTCTTGTTTTTGCGGATTTTTGTACGCAAATCTCCATTTTAATATACGGATAAAACTATGATGTTTGGCTGCGTCGTATTCATTGGTAAAGTACTCGCATTTTTGTTTTTTGTTTTTCATGACGAGTAGGATAGAACAATGAATATAAAACTGTGTTTACTCCAGCGCATCCTTCACGGCTTCGATAACCGCATCAGGCCTCTCAAACGGCACGGCATGTCCGCTATCCACCCAAATCTGCTTTGAATTGGGATATAAATTTGCTATATCTTTTCTTAGCTTATTGGCATAGTCGGCGAGTTTTGAGCTATCCTTCATCGGCTTTGAAGCACTAAGGACGATAACTTTCTTCTCAAAAGTCGGCAACGCCAAAATATCTTTGCCGCTTTTTGAGATAAGTGCAAACTCCTTTTTGCCTATATCTGTCAGAGCAATATTAAAAAACACAAACCGAAACCATGCCGGCCAATTATCCGGCGAACCGTCACCGTCAAATTGCCTCGGATGCGTAGAATCGACCAATATGAGCGCTTTTACCTCGTTTGGATAACGCCTCGCAAAGTGTTGCATATACAGCCCGCCCACAGAGTGTCCAACCACTATGTACGGCGGCTTCAGACCTTTTGCCGCTAGAAGTTCTTTGAGCTCTAAAGTAATATGTTCGCTATCTCTTGGGGTTGTGGCGGCGTCACTGTTGCCGTATTCCGGGCGGTTGTAGGCAAATACGGTTGCTTTTTTGGAGAGTTCTGGAATTACCTTTGCCCACCACTCCATCTTGCCGTCAAGCCCGTTTTCAAACACGATTGTCTCGGACGAAGCGTTATTTTCAAGGAGAAAATACTCTATTTTCACGCCGCTATTTGTTTGGTAAATATCTGTTTTGCCAAGCGTTGCGCAACCTGAAAAAGCAAAAACAAGCAGACAAACGCAAAATAATTTAGCTATACGGAGTTTCATTTGCTTTATTTGACACTTTTATCTTTTAGCGGATTTTTGTCATAAAAAGGTTTTCCCGCTAAACATTTTTTGAGCTCCTCTTTTGCCCTCTTGCCCCCATGCCACTCGATATCCCCAATATTTTTGCCGTCATACTCCAAATAAAAATCCATCTTCTCTTCCATCGCATCCATCGCCGCTTCGATAGTCGGCACGGCAAACACTATTACCGGATTTTGTGATTCGCCGAGCGTATAATTGAAAGCCTTTAGTGTTTGAGGTGCATCTTTGCCTTGTTTTAGCGTCACCGTCACTTTTGATGAGCTCTTTGATGCCGGAAATGCGGTGTTTTTGTCATCCAGATTGCCAAACATCATCAAAGCGCCCTTGTAATCACCTCCGGGACCCAGTATCGACACACTCATCCCTTCTTTGGCAAACATAGCGGTGCAATACTCCCCTTTTTTCGCCTTGGAGCTAGCATGAAAAAACTGCCAATACCCCTCTTTATAATACTTGCCGTATTTGCTCTTTGTAAACCCTTTGTTCCCTTTTTCATGTTCTTTTTTTGCATTTAGCTCTTTTTTGTTCGTATCCATCACGCTTCCCAAAACATCAAACGCCTCCTCGCCGGCAAAAACACACTGAAACACCAACACAACCGCCAAAATAGCCTTTTTCATACTTCCCCCTATTATTTGGATGCTTCTCGTGCAAGGTCCTCACACAATGCCCTTGTTCTACCTAGCCCATCGCCCTCGTAGTTTGAGCGTACCAATATATCTTCTACTCGCCACTCGCCGTCTTTGTCTTGTTTTGTCAGAAATTCCACAAAACACTCCGCATAACCGCCCATTTCGCCGCCGACAACTGCACCGTTGCCGCCTATTACGGTAACTCCCGGTTTTTCCCAGTATTTCATATAACGCAAAAATCTGCTATCACCCGCTTGATTAAATGCCGGATTTCCCATGACATTGACAAGCTCTTTTTCAGCTCGCCCTTTCCAAAGTATCATTAGGTTTGACTCGATAGGCGTTAGCTTCGTGCCGTCCGCTCTTTTGCCGCTGCTTTTATGGGCTGCCATTTGCGCCTGAGACTTCTTGATTCCAGCCATTAGGCTTTGTTTTGCGGCTTCGATTTGTGGTTGCATCTGCTTTTGCATCTCTTCCATTTTTTTGATTGCCGCCTCTTTTTCGGCTTTGCTTACCCTCTTTTTCCATTTGCCGCTAGGATCCGGGCGCTCTCCGGCAAAAAGCTTCTCCCACCAAAACTGATGCCACGCAAAATCCAAAAACTCAGGCGGTAATGTCTGACCGATGAGCATCATATCGGATGGGAGTCCCAACTTGCTTATGCGCTCACCGAAACCGTCAAAATCAAAATCACTGCCCTTAATGGAACCGTGCAAAGCTTTGTCTATCTCAATATCGTTACAAGCAATAGCTCCCGCTTTTGAGAGCATCGGAGCACTTGACGTTTTCCAATCGCTCACGGCTATGGACTCAGACTTTAGATCAGAGCGACGAAGCTTGTAGCTCCCTTTGCCTATGCGAAATTTGACACTATCTCCAGCTTTTACTTTTTTGATATTTTCATTTAGCTTGTGCGTTTTCATATCAATAGAAAAGGCGTTTGGGCACTCAAACTGAAGCTTCATATGGACGAACTCCGGCTTGTTCGGATTTTCGTACACCGCCGTAACATCTATCTCTTTTATCTCCGTGGGCCCACCCAGCTTATCGGCAGGCGTTCTAGTGGAAATGACACGCAAATCGGCAAAATAAATCTCCCTATCATCCACCTCGCCTTGATAGTGAAGCACAGCTCCAAAACCGAACGCATACGTCTGCAACATCAGAGCAAAAGCCATACTATATATTTTTCGCATGCCGCACCCTTGTGTTTTTATGCTGAGTGTAACAAAGAGACCGTAAAATATCTACTGTAAGATTTGACAGGTATTTGAAGGGTTGGGCTGGATAATTCCTCTCAGGGTTGCCTTTGCCACGGCGTGTTGACGGTTTGTGACACCTAGTTTTTGAACGATGTTGTTTAGGTGAAAATTTACCGTTCGCTCCGAGATGTGCAAGATACTTCCAATCTCCCACGCACTCTTGCCGTCCGCCGCCCATTTGAGACACTCTTTTTCTCTTTGCGTTAGGGGCTGTCCGTCACCGTCCACAAGCCCGCATATGCGCCTTAGCGCCTCGTGAGTATGGCTAGCAAGCAGCTGAATGTATGGCATACTATGGGTCGTAATCTCGTTTGCGTGCGGGGCATCCCTATCGAGAGCAAAAGAGAGCACGCCAAGCTCCCCATGTGGGCTATGTATCGGCATCGTAACACCGGATTTGACCCCAAAAGCCCTGGCCTCATTCATCATCGTCTCTTGCATCGACCCATTGTCTATACGAAGATTGCGCCACTCTATAGGGATAATATGCTTCTTACTATACTCCATCACCGGGTCTATATCGTAAAACGAACGCTCAAAATAGTGATTTACCCAAGAAGCCGGATAGCCGTCGACTATGACGAGCTTTGAGCTTGCAAAATACTCCGGTACACGCAGCGCATATACGAATGTATCAAATCCAAAAAGATTGCAGTAGTTCTCGCATAGAGCCGTAATCTCTTCTACGCTTTTGACATTTGAAAACCGCTGTAACCCGTCTTGAAAATCGTCAAGCCTCATTGTTTTCCCTGAAAAATCTTTATATTTTGCTAGATTTACGCCTTTATATCTAGCCCAAAGATATTACCCTGTAGTTTTTGCAAAAAGTTCATAGCCTTTGTGTCATAAGCGCTAGCCGTTGTATTGCCTATTGAATTATTAAACGCTATGGACTGCTTTAGCATTGAAAAAACATCTACTTTTTCATTTGAAGCGTCAATATTTGAGCCGTCCAAGCTTATTTTTGGACCCATCAACAAAACAAGGGGTGAAGACTCGTCAAGTGACATTTGTCCACTTTTGATTAGATTATTTACGGTATCAAGGAGCTCACCCCTGCTGATATTTGTAAAATCGTACCTTTTGACTTCACTGTCGGCGCCGTCAGAAGCAGATACTTGAGCGTTGTTTGAGCTAGCGGCATTTGAATTGTTTGCCGTTTTCTGCAGAGAAGAGGTGTATAGATAGGAGCTTGTTTGTGAGATATTCATTGCTTTATCCTCTATTTTTTTCGGCATACAAGCAAAAAAAGTTCCCTAGCTACAAACTCTCCCGCTGCTTTTTAGTCAATCCCGCCACAACAAGGTTGTACGAGTGGTCGATTAGCTCTTCAAGCATAAGGGCGTCCACATCCCCGCCAGTTGTCACGGTATTCCAGTGCTTTTTGTCCATGTGATACCCATGCGCTACACACTCGTATGTCGAGCGAAGTTCTAGGGCATAAAGCGGGTTGCATTTGAGATTTATCGCTATGGGCTTGTTTTGTTCGTTTATGAGCGCAAATATCTTGCCGCACACACGATAAACACGGACATATACATCAAACGGATAGTCGTATGTCGCCCCGTTTTTGGAGAGCAGATAATCGTCGACGGCTCTAAAGCTCACTTTGTATTGCCTTTTTACTTCCGATAATGCACAAGACGCCTATTGGAAACAACAATATCCACTGCGGCAAAAGAATAATACTCCCAGCCTCCAATATACCGACAAGCAAAAATACGGTCGCAAATAGCGTATAGCAAACGCCTATGAACAAGACAAGCTCTCGTGCAATATTCTTTTTTGCCGCATAAAACACGGCTACGGAGGAGATGAGCAAAAATATGGAAACCATATGCCACACCGCATACAGCGTTAGCTTCGGCTCCTTGTCTATCGCAGACGACAAAAGCGGCACAGTTGTGTCAATACCACCCATTATCGCATGCACGCCAAATGTGAAGAACCCGAGCAAAGAAGCGGAAAGTAGATACTTATTCATCCAAACATCCTTATTTTGAGGTATAAAAAACTAAAAACCAACGGACTTCATAAACTCCTCAACCTTTCTAGTGTATTCGTTGTCAAGCCCGAGTTGTTCATTGATTTCGCCGTGTTTTAGGGGCTGCGGAATTATCTGCGTTTTTATAGACATACTTTTTGCTTTTTGCTCCAAATGCTCAGCTTCCTTGCATGGTTTGTCAGGGCGCACCGTTGAGCATACCATTAGCAGAGGCAGCGACGAAGAGCCTAACCTATAATACGGTGACGCACTCTCCCAGTACGCCCTATCGCTACCGAAAGCCTCATCGTAAAATCCGTAGTGCTTTGCGGACATTATGCTTACCACATCCATTGCGGCGCTATCCAGCGACACGGTGCCTAGCCACGGTCTCAGCCCCGCATATTTGGTGTAGTCTGCCGAAACGAGCGACACCAGATGTGCCCCAGCCGAGTGCCCCATCAAGATTATTTTGTTTGCGTCGCCGCCCCATTCAACGGCGTGAGACTGCACATACGCTATCGCGGAGGCAACATCTTCGGCTTGCTTTAGCGGGTCGGCTTCCGGCAACAATCTATAATTGACGGAGACGAATATCGCGCCTTTGCTTACCCAGCGATTTACTTTATTATTTACCACATTGGACGAGCTTTTATCCCCGATACTCCAAGCCCCGCCGTGCACCATGATGATTATCGGTGCATTTTTTGGGGCGCTCGGCAGATACACATCAAGGGTCTGTTTTTTGTCTTTTCCATAGGCGACATCCGATAGTTTTTTTGTATCCGACACGGAAGCCTTTTCGGCTCTTTTTTTGAGCATATCACGGATAAGTCCGGCTTGTGCATCGGCACAAGAAATACAAAATACAAAGGCTATAATTGCCGTAGAAATCCTCATATGGACAACCTTTTTATTTTTTGATTCAGATTAACACAAAAATAATCAAAAAAGTGTATATTTATAAGTCAAAGGACAAAGAGTTGGGACTACTAGATAGCAGCAAAAAACATCCGATGACGCTACCGGACGGCACAGTCATCAAGCAGACAGTCCACCTAAAAGAAGTTATAAACCATCCGCGAATATATGTCGGAGAGTTTTCTTATTATCATAATTTTGAAGTCTTGGAAGACTATGCGTCGTATTTGGCGCCATACCTATTTCCTCTTAGTAAAGACTCTCTATTTATCGGGAAATTTGTACAGATTGCGCACGGCGTGAGGTTTATCACAAGTAGCGCAAATCACAAGATGAGCGGGTTTTCTACATATCCGTTCAATACTTTTATGATGACCTCCGAGACGACCAGCGAGGACATAACCGCAATGTTTGAAGATGCAGCAAATATGGGCGATACCATGGTGGGCAATGATGTGTGGATAGGTATGGACGCCACCGTAATGCCGGGCGTCAAGATAGGGGACGGCGCCATCATAGGAGCGAAGTCGGTGGTGACAAAAGATGTAGAGCCCTACACCGTTGTGGCCGGCAATCCCGCAAAGGTCGTCAAAAAACGCTTTGGCGATGCAACAATCAAAGTGCTACTAGATATCAAATGGTGGGATTGGCCGATTGCAAAAATAGAGCGAAATATAGATGTGATTGTCGGAGCAGATATGGACGCACTAATTAACGCCAAATAAGCCGCCACTTTGGCAGTGGTCAGGAAACACTTTCCAAACAGCAAACCGACAAAAACAAGCAAAGCGGCGAATAAAGAAGCGTATCCATGCGAGCAAATTCTGAGTTTTTGTGTTTTTTGAACATCCCTGCGTAGTTGAAATCACCGACGAAACGGGCAAAAAAGATGAGAGCAAATATTCCGCTTATAGTCTTTGCTGCCACCCCGTCTGACACCATCGCCCATGTAAGCACCGATAATGCAGCCACAACCGCAAAAGTAGCAATCTTCCCAGGAATAAACATCGGCATACCGTCATCACTAGTCGGCACTGCCTTGTCTATCAAAAACTTCCCACCAAAACCCCAATAAGCATGCAAAAGCGCAATGCACAAAACTATGAATGCACCAATGCTAGATAGTATCATTTTTGCTCCAATCGTTACTTTTTCCTCACCGACTCCACCCATTCGCCCCACAGCATCTCTATACTTTTGCCATAGGAATCGTAGATTGACTTGTGCAAATCTTTGCTATTTTTGAGATTTTTTAGCGTCGCCGCAAACGCCTTCTCGTTATACTCTCTCAAAAATCTTACAAACATCTCGGATTGGCGGTAGTACATACTCCATGATATATCGTATTTTTTTGATAGGTCTCCGCCAAAAAACAACCTGCAACTGCTCACATCGGAAGGCTCAAAGACTTTTTTGTTTTTGATTGACTTTATAGCCTCGTCTACGCTCACCGTCTCAGCGCCGCCACCGTTTGAGGTAAGCACCGCAAGCCCCTCTTCCCACCATCTAGGCATACACCTTACGCCGTTTTCATACCAGATTGCATGCGACAACTCATGCGTAAAAACCGTCTCCACTCTGTTTTCTGCTATTAACTTGCGCCCATTTAGGATAATGTCGCCGCTGTAGTGTGTCTCCGCTCCAGCCCCCGTGACTACGGCATATTTGTCATAACACTCTTTTGTTACGCACAAAAATATCGCATGTTCATTGCGAAATTCAAAGCCGTGCGTCGTCTCAATCTGCTTTTTATCTTTTTCGTATATCTTTACGACTTTATCGGCAAACTCGCTTCCATTTTTTTCAAAATATATATTTTTCATCTCTTTGTGCTGTGAAAAATCCTCTTTCGGCAATCCGTCAAGCACATAATACATCTTTTGCGGACTAAAGGTGCAACCTGAAAAACACACGCAAGTCAAAACGCCGACAAATAACAGCCTAAGCACTTTGCTGCTCGACACTATCTTTTGCCTTTGCAAAAACACTCATTTTCATGGTCATCCACCGTCCCGCAAGCCTGCATAAAAGCGTATATCGTGGTGGAGCCGATGAATTTAAAGTCCCGTTTTTTAAGCTCTTTTGTCATAGCATCAGAGATTGACGAAGTGCACGCCGCCGTGCGGTAGTCGGCAACATCGTTGATGATTTGTTTACCGCCCACTTTGCCCCAGAAGTACGCATCCAGCGAGCCGTGCTCCTCTCGTATCTGCAAAAACAGCTTTGCATTGTTGATTATCGCCTCAATCTTCGGGCGACTCTTGATGACAAGACCGCTATCCACTATCCTAGCTACATCGTCAGAGCCCATCGCCGCCACAGCCTCAAGCTCGAAGCCGCCAAAAGCCTCTCTATATCCGTCCCGTTTTTTGAGCACCGTCAGCCAACTAAGCCCCGCCGCCTGTGTCTCTAATGAGAAAAGCTCAAAAAGCGCCCTATCGTCATGGAGCGGCTTACCCCACTCTTCATCGTGGTATGCCACATACACGGGGTCGCTTAGTTTCACCCATCCGCATCGGTATTCTTCACTCATCTGCCGCCCTCGCTATTCCTGTATTTTCGATTTGCTTTTTACAAAAAACTAAACCAACTTTTGCAATTCAATTTTCAGCTGAGGAATTTTGCGCTTCACGATATCCCATATTTCGTCGGCATCAATACCGAAATAGTCGTGAGCTATGATGTTTCTGAAGTCTTTTATCTTCTGCCACGGAACATTGGCGTGGATTTCTTTGTATTTGTCACTCAAACGAGAGATTGCCTCGCCCATCACCACAAACTGCATCATCGTAGCGTCGAAACTTTTTTGGTCGTGATAAAACTGCTCCGCATCCGCCGCATCTTGCGTGTAGACTTCTATCTTTCCTATCGCCTCCAAAAGCGCCGTGATATTCAGGGTGTCACTAGACATAGAGTGCGTCTTTAAGTATAAGCTCTTTTGCATACGGCTTGAGATACTTCTCTCTAGCTATATCCACATCCCTGCCAAAAGAGGCGGACAAGAAGCTTTTGAGGGCGTTTTTTGTGTCATAAACATCCACGGCACTCTCATCCAAATCGACAAGCAAATCAACATCGCTACGCTCCGTCTGCTCCCCTCTGGCAAACGAGCCGAAAAGCCCAATCCTGGCGACATGATAGCGCTGCGACAACAGCCCTCTGTTTTGTTTCAAAAACTCGATAATCTCTTCTTTTGTGTTCATACTGCGATATTAACATATTTTTTTCTATACGGCAAAGACGATTTTTGTACGAGCATTTAATTATAGTCCCAACATCAGCTTTACGCCATTTATATACGCGAGATGACAAGGGATGTTTTTCATTGTTTATGCAAAGTTATAAAAGTTAAGATTGAATACTTAACACCTATCTTCTATTTTATTTGTAAAGATGCTATATTTTGAGCATGAATAATATGGTGTTAACTCAAGAAAATGAAATTAATCAGGTTATAAATGGGAA
Source organism: Campylobacterales bacterium (assembly GCA_050252455.1). GTDB lineage: Bacteria > Campylobacterota > Campylobacteria > Campylobacterales > UBA6016 > UBA6016. The sequence goes on from JBFWKW010000002.1 coordinate 53,441, forward strand.
ACCACACCTTGTAATCCTTGGTGCAGGTGCAAGTTATGCCGCTTTTCCAGATGGCGACAAAAATGGACGCAAACTACCGCTCATGAATAATTTTATTGAAACACTCGGACTGGAAGAACTCATAAAAAGCTCTGGAATAAAATTTGAATCAAATAATTTTGAAATAATTTATGACAGATTGCGGAAAGATTCGAACCTCCAATCTCTGTGTTTAACTTTAGAGAAGCAAGTCTATAACTATTTTGCAGAGATGGAATTGCCTGACAACCCAACACTATATGACCATTTACTGCTTTCATTAAGAGAAAAAGATTTTATTGCTACATTTAATTGGGATCCATTCCTTGTGCAAGCCTATCGCAGAAATGGACGTAGATTTAAACTCCCTCGATTACTGTTTTTGCACGGGAACGTAGAGGTTGGTTATTGTCCGAATGGTCACACAATGGGAAACAAAGGCAGCTTCTGTAGTAGCTGTGGAGAGCAATTCAAACAGACGCAACTTCTATACCCAATTAGTGAAAAAAATTATCACTTGGATGAGTTTATTTCAAGGCAATGGGCAACTTTACAAGACTTACTAAAACACACATTCATGATTACAATCTTTGGCTATGACGCCCCTTCTTCTGACGCAAGAGCAATAGAATTAATGAAATCAGCATGGGGAGATGTAGAAAAAAGACAATTTGAAGAAACAGAGATTATAGATGTACGCAATAAAGATGATTTACATGACACATGGAAGCCATTTATACATACCCATCACTACAGAACTGAAAAAGACTTTTATAATTCATGGATTGCAAATCATCCACGGCGAACTTTAGAAGCATATTGGAACCAATACATAGAAGCAAAATTCATCGATAACAATCCTTTGCCAAAAGATGCAGACTTTGAAGAATTATGGAAATGGTTTGAAAAACTACAAAAAGTTGAAGGCTCATAAGGCAACATAGCAAGTCAAAGGAACCAATAAACTACCTCACACTAAGACCACCCACAATAATATCCTTCTGCCTCTGCTTCTTCACGGGGTCTTTTTCGACAAAGATTTTTTTTCTCGTCCACGGGTCCATCTCGGTGTAGTACATCAGCGTCGAGTAAGTCGATGGGGTCGGGGTGAATATCTGTACTTGTTTGGGATTTAGCCGTAGTCTTGAGGATGCGAAATTTTTCATCGCCGTCATGTCGGCTTCACTACACCCAGGATGGGCGGCTATCATGTAGTAGGTGAGAAACTGCTGTTTGCCGCTGATTTTGCTCATGTTTTCAAACTTTTGCTTGAAGCCCAGCAAGGTCTCTTTGTCGGGCTTGCCCATGAGCTTTAGCACTTTCGGCTCCGTGTGTTCCGGGGCTATTTTCATCTGTCCGCTTACATGGTTTGCGGCTATTTCTTTCAGGTACATATCCCCGTACTCTTTGTCGGCGTTGATGAGGTCGTAGCGGATGCCGCTTTGGACGAATACTTTTTTGATTTTTGGGATTTTGCGGATGGCTCGCAGTAGGTTGATGAGTCGTTTGTGGTTTGGTTTTAGGCTTTTGCACACCTTGTCACCCGTGCATCTTTGGTGGTGGCAGTCGCCCGATTTTAGCTTTTTGGCGCAGTCATAGCCGTACATATTTGCAGTCGCCCCTCCAACATCGAAGATATTGCCTTTGAAATCCTTTGCCGCCGTGAAGCCCTTCACTTCCCTGATTATCGACTCTTCACTACGGCTTCTTATCGCCCTGCCCTGGTGGACGGTGATAGCGCAAAAGTTGCACTCGCCATAACACCCGTGGTGCGTCGTGACGGAGAACTTGATAGTCTCCAGCGCCTTTACTTCGCCGTCCGCTTTGTAGTATGGATGAACATCTCTGGTATAAGGCAGGTCGTAGACGGCGTCGATTTCCGCCTCGCTCAGATAATATTGCGGCGGGTTTTGGATGAGGTATCTATCGTCTTGCTTTTGGCAAAGCCCCTTGGAGCTTAGCGGGTCGTTGTTGTGATAAAAGAGATGGAAGGCGTCTATGAATTTGTTTTTGTCAGATTTGACCTCGTCAAAGCTAGGCAGGGTGATATAATCAGCTTTCGGCTCCTTGCTCATATAGCAAAGCCCTCTTATATCCCTCCATTCGCTCCCGTTTTTCAAAGCGGCGGCTAGCTCTAGCACGGTCTTTTCACCCATTCCGTAGATGATGGCGTCGGCTTTTGCGTCAAAAAGTAGGGATTTTCGGATATTGTTGCCCCAAAAATCAAAATGTGCAATTCGCCTGAGGCTAGCCTCAATGCCGCCCAGTACGATAGGCACGGTGTTTTTGAAATGCTTTCTGATTAGCCCCGTGTAGACTATGCTAGCCCTATCCGGTCTTTTGGTATTTTTGCCCCCTGGGGTGAAGTCGTCGCTCCGCCTTGGCTTTTTGGCAGCCGTGTAGTTGGCTACCATGCTATCCACAAGCCCAGCGCTCACGCCCCAAAAGAGCTTCGGCTCCCCTAGCCTTGCGATGTCGTCACTCTCTATGTCTGGCTGAGCGATGATGCCGACACTATACCCCTTGCTCGCAAGCAACCGCCCGATGATGGCTGTGCCGCTGTAGGCCGAGTCGATATAGGTATCGCCGCTCACAAGAACAATGTCAAATTGTTTTATGCCGAGCCGCTCTTTTTCGGCAGGCGTGGTGGGTAGAAACATGGGAGCCTTTTTTACCCCAATTATACCAAGTTATGCACGGTGAGTTTCAACCAACTTTTGCGATACTAAGAGCACTTCAAAACAAAAAGAGAGCGATGTTACTCAAAAGAAATTTCCTGCCGCTGTTCGTCGTGCAGTTCCTCGGTGCCATGAACGACAACATACTCAAAAACGCAATACTCGTGATGGTGACTTTCGGCATTATCGGCTCGGACAACGCTGGGCTTCTAGTCAACCTTGCGGCGGGGCTTTTTATCCTGCCGTTTTTGCTCTTTGGCGCATGGGCTGGCATCATTGCCGAAAAGCACGACAAAGCGACGCTCTCAAGACGGCTCAAAATACTTGAACTAGCGATTGCAGTTGTTGCCTGTATAGGGCTTTTCTCACATAGCGCCCCCTTACTTTTGGCTGCTCTTTTTGGACTTGGCGTGCAAGCTACATTTTTTGGCCCCGTCAAATACGCCCTAATCCCGCAGTATCTACCGCCAAAATACCTGATGAGAGGCAATGCATACATAGAGGGCGGCACATTCATAGCAATACTTCTGGGCACTATCCTTGGGGCTTCCACTATCACGGGCGAACACGGCACACTCATCGTCTCCGTGCTTCTCGTCGGCGTAGCGGCTATCGGATACACGGCTAGCAGATATATGCCTCCCGCCCCCGCTTCAAATCCGACATTGGCATTTGAGCCAAACATCGCAAAAGCCACGGCACAGGTCACAAGAGAAGGTATGAACCGCCATATACTCGTCTTTTCCGTGCTCTCTATCTCGTGGTTTTGGTTTTTGGGGGCTATCATCCTCACCCAGCTGCCGCTCTTTGTCAAAGAGTATTTGCATGAGAGCGAAGGTGTCATCACGCTATTCTTGGCGATATTTTCGGTGGGTATCGGTATAGGCTCGGTCGCATGCGAGAGAATATCTCACGGTGATATCAAGCTTAAATATGTGCTTATCGGAGCAGTAGGTATCGCTCTGTTTTTAGCGGATTTGGCATTTTTTGCAGGCGGTGTGATACGCTCGGCTATCGACTTTTTTGGGATTAGCTTTTTTAGCGGATTTTTTACGGTGCCGCTTTACTCTCTACTTCAAAAAGCGAGCGACACGGAGCGCAGGAGCCGCACCATAGCCGCAAACAACATCCTAAACGCTCTTTTTATGGTGGTTGCTTCGATATTTGGGATGCTCGTTTTTAGTCTCGGCTATTCGCTAAAAGAGCTTTTTGCGGTACTACTATTGTTGCATATCGGTGCGACAGTCTACGGCTACAAGGAGATGAAGTCGTTACAGCACTAACCCCTCTACCCTCTTGATACTATCGTTTTTTGAGAGGCTAAGTCTTATCACGCTGTCTTCTATCGCCTCAAGTGAATGTGGGGCATAAGCCGCAAAGTAGACCGCTTCCCCTGCGCCAAGTCTTACACTACCCTCTTTTGAGCCTATGTCTACGCTTCCGTTTAAAACCATTATCACTATGGCTCCGGGAGCCGTGTGCTCCTCCATTTTGTTCCCTTTTTGCATGCAAATTCGTATCTCTTTGCTGTGTGGGGCATCCAGCATCAGGTCAATTTGCGGCTTATCGGCAAATCTGGTATCTTTGAAAAAAGCTATATGGTTCACTTCTTATCCTTTTTTTGGAGGAAGTATATTTGGTTTGAGGGGCAAAAATATTGATAGCGGTCAAGAAAAATTTTATTTTTGACCGGAACACGCCATCGCTATTTTGTTATCTCTCGCATAATCCATTCCCCACTCTTTCATGGCTCCCAAGATATCACGCAGCTTTTCCCCGTGTTTTGTGAGCGAATACTCGACCTTGGGCGGCACCTGCTCGTATATCCTCCTGACGACTAGACCGTTATCCTCCATCTCTCGCAGCTGTTGGGTTAGCATTTTTTGGGTAATCGATGGGATGAGCCTTAGCATTTCGCCGTTTCTAAGCGTGCCGTGCTCATGCAGATACCAAAGTATAAGCCCCTTCCACTTGCCGCCTATGAGCTCTATCGTAAGTTCAAAACCGCATCCGTATATTTTCTCTTTTGCCATAATTGATTGCCTTTTTATAGTTACTTTTTGGTTAGTATAGTACTTTTTGGTATGTTCTTGACATTATAAACCGCACATTATAAAATCTCACCAAAACAAAAAGGTGCGAAAATGAAAAACGTTCTACTTCTGACCCTTCACCAAAAATACGAGGGGATAGCAAACGGCAATCTCACAAAAAACTTAATCGACGAGGCAAAATCATTTTTTGGAGCCAACGGATACCAAATCAAAGACACGGTAATCGAAGCCGGATACGACGTAAAAGAAGAGCTTGAAAAATTCAAATGGGCGGATATAATTTTTGTGCAATCGCCTGTTTATTGGATGGGGCTACCTTGGCTTGGCAAAAAATATATAGACGAGATATTCTCCGGCGGCGTAGGCACCGTGACATACGCAAGCGACGGACGCACCAGAAGCGACCCGTCAAAAACATACGGTAGCGGCGGACTAATGAACGGTAAAAAATATATGCTAAGCTTCACTTACAACTGCCCGACAAGCGAATTTGACAATCCTAAAGGCTTTTTCGACGGGCTTAGCCTTGATGAAGCAAACGTGGCGCTTCACAAGACTTTCCAATTTTGCGGGGCACAGAAGCTACCTAGTTACGCCGTACACGACATATACAAATCCGAATTCGACCTAGCCTCTGCGCTTGCGGGGCTCAGAGAGCATCTAAAGAAAAACATCTAGCCAAAAACAAAGAAGGAAACGAATGAACCAATTTAGCTACTACAATCCTACGAGAATAGAATTTGGAAAATCTAAAGAAAATTTGATAGGCAAACTAATCGCAGAACAAGGGATAGATAAAGTACTTTTACTATACGGCACAGGCTCCATCAAAAAAAGTGGGCTGTACGAGAGAGTCGTAAAAAGCTTGACGGAAGCGGGCGTCGCATTCGAGGAGCTTGGCGGCGTGGTGAGCAATCCAAGACTATCTCATGTAAAGGCGGCCATAGAGCTTGCAAAAACAAAAGGAGTCAAAGCGATACTAGGCGTAGGCGGCGGCTCGGTGGCGGATTCGGCCAAGGCTATCGCCGTCGGTGCCTTGTATGACGGGAATGTATGGGATTTTTTTGTCGGCAAGGCTTCTATCAAAGAGGCTCTGCCGGTATATACGATAATGACGTTAGCGGCGACGGCAAGCGAAATGAACGGAAACTCGGTCGTAACAAACGATGATACAAAACAGAAATACTCAATAGCATCCGTCTTGATAAATCCAAGAATATCCATAATCAATCCGGAGCTTATGAGCTCCGTAAGCGCCGACTATCTTGCGTATTCTGCGGTAGATATTATTGCTCATGCCGTAGAGTTTTATTTTACGGCTACGGATCATCCGCATTTTCAGTCTCGCCTAGTGGAATCAATCGTAAAAACGGTTATCGAAACGACCGAGACACTGCTGCAAAATCCAAATGACTATGACGCAAGGGCAGAGTTTGCCTGGGCGGCGACACAAGCTCTAAACGGACTTACGACGTCGGGAGTAGGCGGCGGAAGTTTCCCAAACCACATGATAGAACACTCGCTATCGGCTCTGTACGATATAGCGCACGGTGCTGGACTATCCATAGTGATTCCGGCGTGGATGAAGTGGTATTTGGGGAAAAATAGGGCTCAGTTTGAAAGATTTGCAAAAGAGGTTTTTGGACTAAATAGCGCGGAGGACGGTATCGCGGCACTTGAAAACTGGTTTGGGTCCATCAAGGCTCCAACTACGCTAAGCGATGCCAATATACCAAAGTCGGATATAGACGCGATAGCCCAAAACGCTCACGGCTTGGCTAGCCTATGGGGAATGGGGGGAATATATACCAAGGAAGTTATAGCCGAAATACTCCAAAAAGCATAAAGGATTAACATGAGAAACGATTTTGAAAAGGCGATGCACTTTCGCCACGCATGCAAGCTATTTGACGAAACAAAAAAAATGTCGCAAGAAGACCTTGATTTCATACTTGAAGCCGGACGGATGAGCCCCAGTTCATGCGGTATGGAGCAATGGAAATTTGTAGTAATAAGAGACGAAAAACTAAAAGAGGCGATTCGCCCCATCGCATGGAATCAGCCGCAAATTACCACATGCAGCGAACTGGTCGCCATACTATACAAAAAACAAATGCGCTCAACAACGCCATACATCAAAGGGCAATACAAAAAACTATTCGGCGCCGACGAAGTAGCAGACTGGTACAGGGATTTTATCGACCCGATGAGCGACGAAACGCTGGAGTGCTGGGCGATGCAGCAGTGTCACATAGCGGCAGCCAATATGATGACGGCGGCAGCATACATCGGCATAGACAGTTGCCCGATAGGCGGCTACGACAAGGCGGCGCTTGAGAGTGTACTCCCGATAGACAAGCAGCTTTACGGCGTAGCGCTGATGATACCTTTTGGATATAGGGCAAAAGAGCAGCAAACGAGATTGCGCTCCGATATAAAAGAGCTTGTGGAGTACATAAACTAGCGATGGATACGCTAACCATACCCACGCCAATAGGAGTTATGCTGGCAAAAGCGGACAAAAACGGGATATGTTTGCTTGATTTTGCGCAAGGCGATGAGACTTTCACATCTGATAATTCATTGCTTTTGCGATTAAAAAACGAGCTTGACGAGTACTTCGAGGGCAAAAGACGAGAATTCAGCGTGCCTCTCGCACCCGTCGGTACGCCGTTTCAGATGAGTGTTTGGCAGATACTCCAAAAGATACCGTACGGCGAGACAATATCGTATGCCAAAGAATCGCAAATGCTAGGTCGCCCCTCAGCCGTACGAGCAGTCGCAAACGCCAACGGCAAAAACCCTATAGCTATCATCATACCTTGTCACCGTGTAATCGCAAGCGGGGGCGGCATAGGTGGATACAACGGCGGGGTATGGCGCAAGGAGTTTTTGCTATCTTTGGAGGCAAAATACCGCTAAATACCGTAATTTACAAGCTCGCCGTCAAGGGTCTTTAGGAATTCCACAAGGTCGGCGACCTGTCTTTTGTCAAATGTCACGCCTAGCTGATGAGCGCCCATTAGCTCCACGGCTTCTTCTAGCTTTTTGACCGTGCCGTTGTGAAAATACGGAGCTGTTTTGGATATATTGCGTAGTATGGGCGTACGAAAATACCTTCTGTTTTTATCGCCCAAAAACCCGCCCTCATTCACAAACGGAAATACGGAGGCTTCAAGGTTTTTCTTTTCGCCGTGGCATCCTTTGCATTGAAAGCCTTTGGTTGCATTTGTCTCGACTTTTGCATATTGCTTGAAAAATCCCTCCGATAGTAGTTTTGTCTTCTCTTCACCCAGCCCCATAAGCACGATGTCATACCTGCTATCCTCGCTACGAAACTGCATTTTGGAGTATTTTTCGTACTCTTTTAGCACATTTCTAGCTAGCTTCAGCCCAGCCATCGACCATGCTTTGTGGTATCTAATAGGAAACTTGCGCATCTCCTCGCCGCCCAGCGCTACACCCGTGTGGCATAGCCCGCACCCACGGTCGAGGAATATTCTAAATCCCCTTTTTGCCGAGTCCGAAATAGCATTAGAATCGCCCTCCAAAAACCTATCGTACGCACCTCTGGTGACAAGCGTTCGCTCGTATGAGGCTATCGCCTTTAGCATATTCTCAAAGTTTGGATGGACTCCAAACGCCGCCTTAAACATACGGATATACTCAGCGTCGCTTGCTATCACCGTCTCGATACGCCTCTTGTCGCTAGCCATCTCAAAGTGGGCAAACAAAGGTCCCGCCGCTTGTTTTTCGAGAGAGTCCACCCTGCCGTCCCAAAACAGCCGTTTTGAAAAAGCGGTATTGAACACCGTCGGGGTATTGAGGTGTGACGGATTTGCCGCACCCTCGTGTCCTATCGCTGTGGGCTGCCCGTCATCACCGCCTTTTGATACATCATGACATGATGCGCAGCTGATGGAGCCGCTTTTTGAAAACCTGGTATCAAAAAACAGCTTTTTGCCGAGCCTTATCCCGTCGGCATTTAGCGTGATGTTTCGCTCTTTCATGGCGCTTGCCAAAGAGCCAAAATCTTTTGGCGTACTCTTTAGCCCTATTTTTAGCGCCTCGTCCCTGAGTTTGTCGTCAAAGCTTTTGGCAGACAAAAACGCCGCACAAAGCACAATCGCATAAACAAATTTTTTCATCTTGCACCTCCTATTTTTACTGTCGGCATTAAATCAAAACGCAAAAAATTGTTATGTGACTTTGGTCACAGAAGAGAACTCCTCAAAAGCCTAAAATCCTTCTCAGCGTCAAAAGACGCAAAAACAAAACGGAGGTTTCCTATGAATTTCAAAATGTTTTTGGCTTCACTTCTCGGTGCGCTTTGTATCACGACTAGCGCAGTAGCGGCGGACAACGGTGCAGATGCGCCCAAAAAAATAGTCATCACGCTTCATAGCCACAACATCTCAAGTGCGGGATTTGGTCTGGCGGTGGCAAACGCCATGCAAGATGCGGGTGTGCAAAGCACGGTTTTTGTAGCGGCTGACGCAGTGGACTATGCACTGACAAACACCAAACAAGGTAAATTCGGCGCTTCAATGCCAAAAGATATGATAAGCCAGCTTTTAAAAAAAGGCGGCAAAGTGATGATATGCGAAGGCTTCGTCAAAGCTAGAGGCATCAACAAATCAGAGATGGTAAAAGGCGTAGAAGTAGCGACTCCGGGCGACCTAGCGGGTGCGCTGTTTGCTCCAAATGCTCAGAGTATGACTTTTTAATCATAGGCTGTTAAAATCATCAAAAGCTAATACGAGGCAACAACATGCAACTCGAAGATTATCTATTTTTTAGCTCCTTAGAACCTGAAAATCTAGCCAAAATCAAAGGGGACGCCAAAGCGGTATCCCTACCGGTGGGCACATTTCTCTACTACCAAGGGGACGTGAACGAGGGGATACTCTTTTTGTCCAAGGGGTGCGTGAAGGTATTTTTGCACTCGGATGAAGTAGGCAAAGGCGAAATCACCCTGTACTACATCACTCCCGGCGAGCAGTGCCTAGTCAATACGCTAAGCACCGTCGCACACACGCCAGCCCCAGCCACTGCAATAGTGGACGAGAGCATAGAGGGGTGGCTACTGCCCTACTCGTCTATCAAATGGCTCATGGACAATTCATCCGCATACAGGGAGTTCAAGGTTGATTTTTGCGCCAAAAGACTGACACAGATAATGCACTTAGTCGAAGAGCTAAGATTCAAGCGAATGGACGAGAGGCTCCTCAACTGGCTATTCGTACAAGGACGAGACACCGTCAACGCAACGCATGAGCAGATAGCGCAGATACTAGGCACATCCAGAGAGGTCATCAGCCGCATACTAAAAAACTTTGAAAAGGAAGGGGTTGTGGCTTTGGGCAGAGGCTCCATAAAGCTAGTTTCATGAGTTGTTCAATATCTAATTTTACGCCGCAAGATGGCGAAGAGCTGGCAAATCTAGCCGTAGCCGCATTTGAGCAGTACAAAGGCATATATGACGACTGGGATATATTCATCTCTCGCATAGCCGCCATGCCCTCTCTTGCCGAAAATTCAGAGATTATAATGGCAAAGATTGACGGCGAGCTAGTCGGTGCAGTCGCTTATGTGCCGCCGCACAAACCGAGAGCGGAATTTTTTGAGCCGGACTGGGCGGTTATCCGTATGCTTGTCGTATCTCCAAAAGCAAGAGGACAAGGTATCGGGAAAGCGCTGACGCAGGAGTGTATCAAACGGGCAAAAAGAGACGGTGCGAAGACGATTGCTCTGCACACAAGCGAAGTCATGCAAACCGCTCTTGCCATGTATCTAAAAATGGGATTTGAATACAAAAAGGAAGCGCCAAATATCTTCGGCGTCGAATACGGTATTTACACACTGCAATATAAGGATGATAAATGAGACGCTCAGAATTTGAAGTCACGGACGAGGCGGCATTTGAGGCGTTGCTAGCGAAATGTGAATACGGCACTCTAAGCCTCATTGACGACGGTGAGCCGTACGGTGTGCCAGTGAATTTCGTATGGCACTGTGGAGCAGTCTGCTTCCACGGCTCTCGTGAAGGACGAAAAGCTGAAATAATAAAGAAAAATCCAAAAGCCGCCTTTAGCATCGTCAAACCCTACTCTCTCATCCCATCCTACTTTAGCGATACCCGTGCGGCATGTCCGGCAACACAGTTTTTTGCCTCTGCACACATAGCCGGAAGCGTAGAAATAGTCGAGAACGACACGGAAAAATGCGCAATACTAAACGCCATGATGCAAAAACTCCAACCGGAAGGCAAATATGAGACGATAGACGCTGCAAATCCGATATACACGAAGATGGTATCTCAAACGGCGATATGGAAGCTGACACCCTCAAGCAAGTCGATGAAAGTCAAAGCGGGGCAGAACCTATCTGATGAGCGCAAAAAGAGCATAATAAATCAGCTTTCGCAAAGGGGCGAAGGCCTGGATATGTCAACCGTAGATATAATGCAAAAAGGTTAAGTTTATGAGAAATACAAAACACGACTTGGACATATTTTTTAAAGACAGGTATTCCCCGAGAGAGTTTGTCAGTGCGGATATATCAGAAAATGATTTTGAGGCGATAATCGAGGCGGCAACAACCGCGCCCTCTTGTTTTAACGTGCAGCCATGGCGATTTTATACGGCAGATAAAGAGAAATTTTTGAATGTTTTGAGTGACGGCAATATATCTTGGTGCGACAAGCTAGAAACGTTTGTTTTGATTGCTTGCAAAAACACATTTGATGCCAGAGGCGACAAGCCGGAAAAGCTGAACGATTGGGCGAAGTTTGACTGCGGGTGCGCTTGGGGATTTATGCAGATGGAAGCAAACAGAAGGGGAATTTCGCTGCATGCGATGGCCGGCTTTGACAAGCAAAAAGCAAAAAATGTTTTTGGGCTCGGAGATTTTGAGCCGATAGCGATCGTAGCGTTTGGAAAAGCCGAAAAAGCAGATGAATTTACCCCTAGAGAAACTTTGGACGGATTACTTTTTAGACTTTGAGTTTGTTTGAAGTCAAATGAAGTAGTAGTACAATACAAAAAACCAAAAAGGATGGAAGATGCTGCAAACTTTTGAAGTTCTCAACGTAAAATGCGGCGGTTGTGCGAACACGCTGACAAAAAGCCTCACAAAAGATTTCGGAGAGGTGACCGTAGATTTGGAGTCTGAGCCTAGAAAAATAACGCTTGATATCGACGAAAGCAGACTAGAAGAGCTAAAAATTGCGCTCAGAGGACTCGGGTATCCGCTTGTAACGGATGAGCTAAACACAATAGACAGCATAAAAGCGAGCGCAAAAAGCTTTGTATCTTGCGCAATCGGCAAAATGAGCAAATGAGGGCGGACAATTTCTCGCTCGATAAATATTTTGAACGGATAGGATTTGCGGATAGCGTAAACGCCGATTTGAATACATTGTCCAGACTGATGAGTGCGCAGCTGCGCTCAGTGCCTTTTGAAAACACTGAGGTGCAGGCCGGACGGATACCGTCGCTAAAGCCGGAAGACATTGTCCAAAAAATAATACATGACAAACGTGGCGGATACTGTTACGAGCTAAACGGGCTGTTTGCTATGGCACTGGAAGCAATAGGTTTTGAGTACTACTTTCTCGCCGCAAGACCGATGACATACGCCGAGAGAAGACCGAAGACGCATATGGTCGTGGTAGTGTGTCTGGGCGGCGAGAAGTATCTATGTGACTGCGGCTTTGGCGGCTATGGACTCAGGGCTCCGATAAAGATTGGCGAAAATACGCAGGATGAGCTACTGGGCGAGAGATTTTTTCTACAAATAAAAGACGGTGAATACCTGCTATCCACCCAAATCACAGGAGATAAGGCGGCGCAGTACGCTTTTGCGGACACTGCACAAGAGTGGATAGAGTTTGGCCTTGCCAATTATTTCAATGCCACCCATCCAAATACGATATTTACGCAAAAAAAGCTTGCCATCATCCAAACGCCAAATGGCAGAATAATGCTCGTGGACGATAGATTAAAAGTAGTAGAAAACGGTCTCGCCACCGAAGAGACCGTCGTACATGAAGAGGCTTTTAAAAAATATTTTATGCGCTGATGTTCAGTCCGCCACCGGCTAACGCACCCTTGTATCTTGTAAGGAAGCTTGCCATGCTTTTCCCCTCCCCGCTTGACATCTCTTTTAATACGGAAATGCCCTTGTCTAGCATATCCGGATTGCTTTTGAAATAGCCATTGTCCGTGGAGTTGCCGCTCATGGCAGCTATCAGTCCGCCACCGTTTAACATCTGCTGAGCCTGCTCAAAGCTCTTGGCTACCAAATGCAAAGACTGTGCGGCCTGTATCTTCTCATTTGGCGACATTTTAGCCGTAGCCCTTGCAAAAGCGGCGTACTCCTCGTCGGTCATCTGCTCCAAAGTACTAAGACCGTATGTTTCTCTCGCCGTAGTGGCTGTTTTGTCGGAAGTTGTCTTGTCTTTATTCTCGGAACTTTCCGTTTTTGTTATTTTGGCGTTTCCGACAAGGGATTCATTGAGTGTTTGCCTATCGTTTGAAAAAAGCGATTCTTTATAATTTTGTGAAGAAGAGTAGTAGTCTGAAGAAATATTCACTTTAGCTCCTGCCTGTTAAGTAGGAACTAAAAGCAAAACCTAATCCAAAAATCTAAAACTTATAAGAGAGATTCATCCAAAACATCTGCCCCATGTACGGAATATCTTGATTATTCGGCTGATTGAGCGGCATATACAGTGTTTTCAAAGTTTTACCGAATACGTTTTGAACACCCACGGATAGGTCCAGATTTTTTACCACGCCCTTGAACTGCTGGGTTATATTGAGATAATCCTGCGGTGCGACATCGCCATTGCTTTGCTTCATGAAACCATAGTTATTTGCTGTGGCGGTATATTCGCTTTTTCTCTCTTTGCCGCTAATATAGTGATACCAAAAAGTAGTCGGATATTTTGTATTTTGATTGACGGTTAAAATTATATTTGACATCAAGGTTGGAGCCAAAGGAAATGACCCGGCTTTATATTTAAACCCGTATGAGCTCATACGCTCTTCCATTCTTGTCTTGTATATAGCACTATTAAAGCCTAGACTAAAACTATCGGCGCTATATTTATACTCTAGCTCAACCCCTTGTATTATCCCGCGTTTTGGAAGATTGAGCGTCTCATATGAATAATCATCCATGGTAATCATGTCATAAATTCTAGACTCAAACACCGTGGTTTTAAGGACCGTTTTATCTTGCCTATATATATGCGAAGCCTCCACCGTATCGACCGTTTCAGATTTGATACCGGGAATTCCGGACGTTTCTGCAAAAGTAGGAGGCCTGAAAGCTCTAGCGTATTGCGTCTTTAGTATATTGCTCTCATTTAGTCTATACACAATAGCTAGTCTAGGCGACCATCCCATGCTTTTTACATCCCCGCTAAAGGTATCGTATCTGGCGCCGTAGGTGATTGTGGTTTTATCCGTCAAGTCCCAAGAGTCCTGAATATAAAAAGCTTTTTGCCCTCTGTATGTATTTTGTGGGGCAACTACATTACTATATACATTGTCGATTTTCCATACATTAACCATAGGCGGTGGTGACCAAGGGCCGACATAAGAAAAATTTTCATATCTTGAGTCTTTTATATTTTTTGTAGATTGAATAAATAATCCGCCCACAAAATGATGGTCGTCCGTTTTGTAGTCGGCATCAAGCGCGGCATGCTTTCTTTCTTCTTTATATATGAATCTTCTAATACCGTCTATTCCGGTCGCATTATTCATATAATTAGCCGATACTCGTAGATAATCGTCAAGTTTGCTTTCCATGGTATCGATGCCAATTTTTGGCGTTAGATAAAAATCACCGAATTTAAACTCTTTTTGTGCGCCGACTTGAGTATAAACCTCTTTTCTAACCATTTTATTGTCATCTTTTGGAAGCATATCAGTCGGATACCAATTGCCGAAAGCGCCTTGTGCCGATTTTGTCTCCAACCGATTTAGCCAAACTTCAAAAGAGTCATATCTAGCGTCAAATAAAAAATTGTAGCCTTTTGAGCCGTTGGGAAGATTGCCGGGACCATATCCCGGTGCATGGTTACCGGTCGTACTATTGGCAAAATTTCCATTTTCGCCTATGTAAACATTGTAGCCCTCGGTGTCAAAAATCAAAAAAGATGAACTTAGCTCTAAGGCGTCTTTTTTATAATTAAAATTGGCGCTCGCGGATGTCGAACTTTTGCCGTCACCCTGATACCCATAATTTGCCGATAGCTCGTTACTGTCCGCTTTTGTGATTATATTGATAACACCAAATATTGCATTATCCCCATAAACGGCGGAGTCCGGGCCTCTTATTATTTCTATTCTGTCTATTTGATCTACCGCAACGGGGAAAGATATAATCCCCCTTCCAAAAGTAGAGCCGCTCCATATTTGTGAGCTCAATGCCCTACCGTTCAGTAGCCACTTTATCTTAACGCCTTGTCCGCCGTATACCGCGCCGCTACCCCTAAGCGCATTGACCGAACTATCCATACCGACTATCATATCAAGCGCATTTGGCTGATTTAGATTCAAAATTCCGAGCGCTTTGAGCTCTTCGCCTTTGATAATATTCACGGTACCGGGCACATAATCCGCATTTATTCTTGTTTTTGTGGCAACCTCGGTGGTCTCTTCAAGAAGCTTGGAGAGATCTTCCGTACCGCCAAAAACAGATGCGACCATGATGGATAAAAGTAATGCTTGCTTCACTTTGTTTTTTGGCTCCGATATTTATCAATAATTATTTGATTGTACTTCTAAAAAACTGAAAAATCATATAAAAAATGAATATGCCACAATAATGCAACAAAATATAATCAAATATTATTTGATTGATTATACTACGTTATTAAAATTAATAATAATTTAACCAAAATGGATATATCATAAACACACAGAAAATATAACAAAAATGTAAGGGGTATATATGACGTTATCGACCATCAAGTCAAAACTAATTTTATTGCTGGCAGTCCTTATTATCGGATTTGCACTACTTGGTTTTTTGACGGTTAAGGGCAACCAAGACTCCCTAAAAACCGTAGAAAGAATGGTTATGCTCGGCGATATAGAAACTACAGAAGCTAAAATAATGATGGACCTTAGAGGTTATCAGCTCCTTTTTGAAGATAGATTCATAGAAGGGTATGAAAAAAACTATGATAAATTCACAAAAACCCTAGAATCACTATCCGCCATCACAAGAAGCGAGGCAAATAAAAAAAGAATAAAAGAGATTCTAACTCTAGCAAAAGAGTGGAAAGACGGCAACGCCCCAAGGGTGGAAACGCTCAAAAAATACAAAAAAGACAACACAACCGAAACGTTCATGGCATCGGAGGACGGCAAAAAACTAGCCGAGCTAACGAAGCTATCTGCCGATAGATACAAGGTAATAGGCGAAAAGCTACATGAGCTAAAAATAGACATGCAAAAAAGAAATATGGATACCATAGAGAGTAACGCACTATTCGCAGAGCTTACGCTTGGTGCGATATTTGCCGTATTTGTGCTAGTTTTTGGAATTGTTTTAAAATCAATAGACTCATCAATAAAGGCGGCAAAAGACGGCTGTGACAAAATAATCTCAACAAAAGATTTGACGCAAAACATTAACACCGGAAAAGCGGATGAAGTAGCGGAGGCTATGGGTCAAGTAAACAAGCTTTTGGCTGAGATATCCAAAACATTGTCGGATGCCAAACGCTCGGCTGCGGAAAACGCATCGGTAGCAGAAGAGCTGTCTGCTACAAGCCTACAAATCGGAAATAGAACGGAAGATACGGCAAGGGCGGTTGAGGAGACAAAACAGGTAACGGAGCAGGTCGCAACCATACTTGCAAATAGCGCAGAAAGCTCACAGCAAGCCGGTATTCAGATACAAGAGGCCTCAAAAGAGGTATCAAGCGCGGCAAAAGAGGTTCTGTCCGTATCCGGCTCACTTCAATCAATAGTCGGAGAGCAGCTGGAGCTATCTGAGAGACTGGAGAGATTATCTAGTGAGGCCGAGCAAGTCAAGACCGTTTTGTCCGTAATAACCGACATAGCAGACCAGACAAACCTTCTAGCGCTAAACGCTGCCATAGAAGCCGCAAGAGCCGGGGAGCACGGTAGAGGTTTTGCGGTTGTCGCCGATGAGGTTAGAAAGCTAGCGGAGAGAACGCAAAAAAGCCTATCGGAGTCAAACGCTACCGTATCCGTAATCGTCCAATCCGTTAACGACGCAACAGAAATGATGAGCAAAAGCGCAAAAGACATAGAAGATCTCGGCGCTAAATCTCAAGATGTAGAACAAACGATGAAAAATACGGTAGAAATCATAACAAATGCAGCAAGTATAGCCTCAAAAACGGCGAAAGACGCACAAGTGGGGAATGAAAAAACAAAAGAGGTTATAGCCCAGATTGCCACAATCAGCGAACTTGCGACAACAAATGCAAGAAGCGTCGAAGAGATAGCCTCCGCAGCAGAGCACCTAGCAAAACTAGCCGATACGCTTTCGGCGTCTTTGGCTCAATTTAAAACAAACTAATCTTATGCCGCAGGGGTTGAACCTTGCGGCTATACGCCCCGTTTTTTATCAAAAACTCTTATGTGCACCCTATCCGAATAAGAGTACCCCTCGGCCGCAGAAAATTCAAATACGCTTTTTGCACTATCTTGCAACTGCTCTTTCGATGCTCCAAGCGGCATACAATATATATCGGCAGGGTCTATGCCAAACTCATTTTTGATTTCATCTATCTCTTTTTTTGCCGAGCCAGAGCTTATGAAATCGGCATCCAATACGAATTTAAAAAAATATTTCGCATTTTTTACGAATAATTCCAAAGCTTCTTTATTTATCCTGTCTTTATATGCTTCGCCGCTGTTTGAGAGCTTCACGGATAGCGCAAAAACAAAATCTCGATACGGCTCAAATCCAAAGTCTATTGCTTTTGTACCGTTGGTCTCAACCGTCACCAAAGAGCCGCTGCCCGATAGATATTCGGCAAAACGGATAAAATCCGGATTACCAAACCACAAGGTCGGCTCTCCGCCCGTAAGAACGGTGTCTACGTGAGCAAACGGCTTTTTGCGCTCAAACTCGGCTATCAGCCCTGCCGCATCATACTTCATCCAGCTATTCTTGTAAGCAACGTCGACTGCATAGGCACTATCGCAAGCGCCGCCAAAACCTTCGCATCTGAGGTTGCATCCGCCAAAACGGACAAACACGCTAGGTCTTCCTGCATATCTGCCTTCGCCCTGAAGTGAATAGAAAATCTCGGAAATAAGCAAAATAAAAGCCTTGCTGGTAATTTTGCAGTATTTTACGCTAAATAAGGTATATTAAGCCCGTCGTCCTTGTCGCTGCTGGATATATCCTCATATTCATCCACCCCAAAAGCGTCAATCGATTTTTTAAAAACTATTTTTTGAAGTGGATGCACTTGATTTGTCTGCATCCATTTCGCAAACTCTCTTTTGTAGAAAAAAAGTATTGCGGGGTGCACGCTCTCTCGCATATTTTCCAGCTTTTTCAAGAGCGCCGAGACCTCGGCCGTGTCGAGAGCGGATAGCTTCGGAAGCTTGATTAGCACGTTTCTGACAAATTGCTTTGTCTTGTGCTCCTCCCCCATAAAAAGAAGCTTTGAAGCCGACTCTATATCCGCCTCGTGCTCGCTATATCCGTAGCTATAACGAAAATGTCCGCAAACCAAAGGGATGTACTGCGGGTAATGCTCAAGGACAAAAACAAGCTCCCTTAAATCTTGGTCTATCAAAACGTTAAAAAGCGTGTAAGTGGTCTTATTTGCCCTTGCCCAATGCTCGTTTGTTTCAAGATTTGGATTTTTGTCCAGAAATTTATCGTACTTTGATATATCAAACTCATTCACAATGCACTCCTTAGTTTCTGTGCCTCTTTTTGCAACGCTATTTTTTTGAGGGGATGGGATGTTTTGGGGGCGGCAGCATCGATAGCAAAAACGGATATATTTTTGAGTACCGTATGCACCTTGTCTAGCCCCTTAATATCTTTTAGTAGTCTCGCTATACTCTCTTCATCATATCCACCCATCGGTCTCATCCTCAATGTCAATGCAACGGTTGCCGCCTCATTCCAATAGTCCTCAACCAAGTATAGATATTCATTGACGCTAGGTAAATGAAGCCCTATCTCCTCTATCATTTTGCGTCCGTTGATTAGCTGATCCACCGATAGCTCCGCATAAATAGGAAACTCTCTCACCGTCGCCGCCATTTCCGAGAAGTCGTCATCGGCAAGGGCACGAAATAGCATTCTCGCCCTTTTGGATATCTTTTGTCTTAGTTCCGCACTCTCCAAAACTTTTGGGTTTAGCAGACGAAACCGCTCTAGGGCGCCTAGTTTTGAATGGCTAAAACCCATTGCCGAAACCACGGGGTCGGTATCTGCAACCTGGGACGGATGAGAACCGCCTGGGCGATGAAAAGCCCAGAGCAGCCTTGCGGCGCTATCTTTGTGACGCAAAAACAGCGCATCGCCCTCTTGTTCAAAGTTTGGGCTCTCCGATAGTTTTTCTATGAGTGCCCTATATTCCAAGCCAGATTGTCTTTCCATACTCTTCAAATCTGCCAAGATTTTTTCTATCGCTCACCAAAAAAACCGTCTCAATAGGCGGTGTGCGAGGCACTACAAAATAGCCGTCGGTCAGCACTGCAAGCACAGCCGTAGACTCCAACCTCTCATCCTGTTCTACATACTCAAAAACACACCCAATGTCCGTCCCGCCATCCGTCTTTGGAATACAAAAATCGTCTTCGCAAAGCGGTTCCGAGGTATTTATTTTTAGTATTAAATTTGGATTTATTTTTGAGTCAAAAGGTATGACGGTAATCGTATATTCACTAAAACTCTGCGCCACAGCCGAGGCGGCACCGAGAAATCTCCTATACTCCTCATCGCCGACCGACATCGAGCTATCAACGGCGATATATAAATTCAAAAATTCATTCGGACGTATGTATCCTGGCATATAAAGCCCTTCATGGATATATCTTCGATTCGGCCTGGCAAAACTCTCACGCTTCTCAAAAAGAGAGACCGACAGATACTCGCGAAAAGTATCGTCAAACCTTATATCCGGCTTGATAATCTCTCCGATTTCGAGCATCAATCCGTCACTTATCGCCGCATCGGCTCTCGCCATAGATAGAGCTTGCACCAAGATAGCGTCAAGAGCCTCATGCTCACCATCCTCTCTGGCGTCGCTATATTCCGATTCCTCTATATCTTTTTGTTCACCCTCGCCGCCTTCGTCGCTTTTTAGCCTCTCGTACACCTCTTCGGCTATCATCTTCTCAAACCGCTCTATCGGCTCTTCTCCGGCCGGAGCCTTACCTATATTTTTAAACTTTGAAAGAACCAGATTTATCACTATGTCGCACGCTCTGTTCCAAAGAGCCGCATCTCTTAGTTTTTGCCTTGACGGATGCTTTAGCGCTATATGTAAAAGCACATGGGCATAAAGATATTTTATCTCTTCGTCTTTCATAGATGACAATCTGTCGATATCTATGCCCACCGACACTCCGTCAGTCACAATAGGATATCTCTCGTTTTTACCGAATATATGTTTTATGGATAGTGCGAGCACTGACAAAAAAGGGTGTGCAAATAAAAAATCGACCCTAATTTTTGTAAATAGCTCTTCCGTATTCACACTATGTAGCCGCCGTATTTTTCAAGCCAATCCTCAAAAGACGGAGCGACCGCTATGGCTTCGTTTTTTACGACCAAGTCTTTAATAAGCATTACGCCAAATTCAATCGGCATTAGCGACGAAAAGCGTATCAAAATCTCCCCCTCCGCCTCGGAAGAATCCCATCTCTCGACAAGGGCGGCGGTAAGGGCATACAGAGCACCCGGATTTGAAGGTATCGACACTTCCTCGCCCCTAAGAATAGCTTCGACATCCGGTATTTCCGAATACGTTTTCAGATACGCCAAAAACTCGGCTCCGGCCCCATATCCGACACTTCCATATATAAGCGGCGCATAAGAATCCATATCTCCCGCTTTGTGCGCTATGCTTGAGAGCATGCTCCAGCTTCTAGGGGTTGCGAATGCGGGATTTGTTTCGCTTTCTTTTGGCACCTCTTGGCTCAAAAGGTCGGGGCGAAACCCGAGAAAAGCTATGATTGTCGGATGGATGCCGTTTTGGATTGCCCAAACCTTGAAATCTTCAAATTTTGCACACGCCACAAGGTGAACCATTCTATTGGCAAGCGGAGACGGAAGTCGAAAGACTATGCCGCGGTCGCTCACTCTATTTCCGGCACATACTATTCTCCACCCTTTTGGCATCTCATATTCACCCACCTTTCTATCAAGCACCAGCTGATATATGGCCGCCTGTACACTCGGCGCCGCAGAGTTAAGCTCATCTAAAAATAAGATTCCCTCCCCCTGGGTCGGCAAAAATACCGGAGGCATCCATATCGTTTTACCGTCTTTGATGCTAGGCACGCCGCGCAAATCGACAGAGTCTAGTTGACTTAGTCGAACGTCGTTTAGCTCCCACCCTTTTGCTTTTGCAAGCTCATGCACTATGTATGATTTACCGATGCCGGGAGAGCCGTGTATAAAGACCGGAACGTCTATATCAAGCAATAGCTCTAGTTCTTTTCTAAGCCTTGCGGTTCCTATTTCTGGGGTTATCATTGATTTGTTTCCAAAAGTTTTTTGGAAAATTGTAGATTAAAAAACGGACAATTTTGGGGTTAGATTTTAAGCAATTATTTCCGCTTAAAAGCTTCAATCATAATTCAACCAAATCAGTTTGCTTGCGTCATATCCGAGAGCCGGCATTTTGGAAAGTATAAATTCTCTGTCTGCGCGACTCAGCTCTTTTGTTCTTGAAAGTATCCAAAAATATTTTCTGGACTGCTCCCCAACGACGCTATATCTATAGTCATCGGCCAACAACAAAATCCAATAGTCGCCATAAAAAGGCCAAAAAAAGCTAACTTTTAATTTACTATTATTATCTCCGACTACCTTGGCTACACCTTTTGCGTCTTTTATCTTTATTTGCTTCTCGTCAAAACAGCTATTTAAAACGTCTATATCTTTACCGCTTAGCTTATATTCCGCTCTTGCGCCAAAGCACCCTTTCTCAAACCAATTATCATATCTGGCAACTTCGTACCAAACGCCCAAATATCTATTGACGTCTACATTGCCGACGGTCTGAAGGCTTTGGGTATTTTTTTCGGCACAACCCGCCAAAAAAAAGATTGCAAAAATAAATGTGATAAAAGTCTTATGTATAGCCGTTAGCATTTGGTTAAAACCTCGCAAAAACGATTTTATTTATTCATATCCGTGAATGATTTAAGAGTTTATTTTATGATATTTGATTTATAGAAGTATGGTGGCAGAGAGGGATTCACATCATCTTCTAAGTCCTTTATTTGTCGATACCAACAAAATAAATTCCTGCTAGTTACCCTTACGGTTACCCCTACAAACCCATTTGCAATGTGATTCGAATGATAAGCATAGCTAATATGAGGCAATTATACACTAGGAAATCTTACTCTCCATCCACCCTCTAATATCCGATAATTTCCAAACCGTGTATTTTCTTGATATTGTTATCTGCTTTGGAGCTTGCCCGTTTTTTACCATATCGTACCAAGTGGACTTAGAACACCCCACCATGTCCAGCACCTCAGGCAACCTCAAAAACCTCTCTTCCATCACGCCGCCTCTAATGCCCGTTTTGTGAGATTGTTGAGAGCTTTGATATTTATAGTGCGTCTATTGCTTTGCTCGTCATATAGGGTTATGTTGATATTTTTTTGATAGTAGATAACGCCCGTTATCTTGTCTTGTATTTCAAGTATAGCCCTTGTGTCTATATCTTGGGATATTTGTAGCTCTTTTTGTTTATATACTTTTGTCAGAGCCTTAAGTGATAGATTTTCATATACCTTTCTATATATACAGATAGGAGCAAGCGAATTACTAGAGTTAAATCTAGTTATACGGTGTGCGCTGTACCAATAATGCAAATGCTCTTCTTTTGGCGTAAGGCTCTCTTTTTTGGATAACGGGAGAGTTTTATTAATATACTTCATTATATAGCCTACGGCGCTATTTATCTTGGAAGTTATCTTTTGAATATCGTTTACTTTTGCATTTTGTCGAAATAGGCGATTATATGCCTCTTCTATTCTATCCACTCTATCTTCTGGAACAAGTAGCAGTATATGGGTATGCGGTGTGCCGTCCTCGTGTGGCTCCGTAATTCTAAAATATACCCTCTCGTCTTTGCTTAACTCTTTGAGGCTCCTATCTTGGCGAAGTCTTGCAAACATCTTTGTTAATTCTTTTTTAGCTTCGGCAGGCGTAAAGCCCTCGTATTTTGGGTTGTCTTTAAACATGCCGCTTTTTATCATCCTAAGTCTATGGTATTTGCTTGGGAGCGTTAAGGTCATAAAAAGCGGTTTTAGATTTTTCTCTTTGGCGTACTCCATAAGTGTATTTACTCTGTTTTGAATTTCGGAGTAGTAGCGGGTCGGATTATGATATGCGGAAAAGACAATATCTTTAAGGGGCGTTATATTGCCGCTTAGTTTATCTTCTATGACATTGGATTTTAAAAAGCTATCTTGTCTTGCTAACTTCTTTTTAACATGATAGATGTCTATCTCATTTAATCCGTAGTAACTCATTTTTGCTTGTCCACAACTTTTTATTAAATAGTCAAGGGCGCCAAAGCGGGGCCAAAGGCCCGACAGGGGCGCACGGTTGACAATTAGACGGCTTCATAGTAGATTTTGCTCTCATACGCCGAGATGTTGCATTTTAACTCTACCTGTTGACCGATAGAGGCTTCAAACTGCTTTGCCCTCTCTGGAGCTATCGGCATATTTATGAGTTGCTTTTTAGTCTGCCCGTTGCTTAGTTTATCGTCAACCATTAGTTGAAGATATGTTTTACCCTCTTTTGTTTCACCAGTTTCTTTATCCCTAAAATCTCCACCTTTGTAGATGTTGTCTAAGGTTGCTTCTAGTTTGACTATCATTTTTTATCTCCCAATATAAAGTCTAGTGCATACACATAGTCTTGTCGCTTGCCTATTAAACTCATAAATGCGTCACTGCCGTCCGCTCCGTTTCTTTCCATTTCTTCAAGGGTGTCCGTTGCACTTGATATTGAGTTTCTCAAAAGTGATACAATCGTAGCCTTGTGAAAAGATGGAATTTCACTTCTATCTACTTCTATGCCCTCGTCAACATTCACAATGTACTGCATAAACGACTGAAGCATTGCAGTCATTGTTACTTTATTCTTTTTGCAATATGCGTCAAACTTCTCTTTTAGCTCTTTTGGCATTTGCATACTAAAGCCGACTTTTTCGCTCTCGTCAGTCCTTGCGCCGACCAAAACCCTACTAATCATATTTACTCCTTAATGTTTTTATAGATATGTTTAACACATATATAAAACGCATATATTATACAAATATATTTTTAAGTTTGTCAAGATACAAAAAACAAATAATTTAATTTACATTTAGATAGAGTTTAATTAGTACATAAAATAAAACAAGGTGGTTTTCGTGCAAAGAACTGTAAGTTTTAATAAAATGTTTATACAAAATGCAGCTGGTCTGAATATAAATCCGCTTCCAATTGTAAATACACTCCAGTCGGCTTTTTCAAACAATACGAGATTACAAAATGCGTATGATTTAAGTACGGATAGATTCTGTGTTTTGAGTCATTTCATTCAGAATACTGGCTCATATCAGGGGAAAATTATTACAGCAAGCAGAAATTATAGGCCAGATTATATCGATAGACACACAATGCAAGAAAGGCCAAACGCCAAAACAATGAGCGAAGGCGAAGAGGATGCTGTGCATTTTGTTGCCAAGATTGATATTGCAACAAACGAACTTATTATTCTTTTGGAGGAGCGACAACCTGGTCATGGTCTTACTATTGGACAGTTAGCCGAGTATATCAATGAACTTATGAAGCGTAGTAGTGCGATACCGCAAAATCATTCGCTAAAGTTCGGAGTAATTGCTTCTGATAATTTTATAGATGACTTTAATCAAATAAGCCGAGTGAAAGTTGCAACATTAAAAATAAATAAACAACTCATTGGCTCAAACTATCTTAATGTCGCCAATCTAACAAGCAGCACAAGAGACACCATAGATATTGTTATAAAAAGTAAACCTAAACATGATATCAAATCAGATATACTTGAAGTCGTAAGAAATTTTGCTACTGGTACCGAAACAAGAATAACCGAAGTTTTAATTGAGGGTAATGATATTGACAATAACCCAGTGGTTTTAAACTCCGAGTTCGCAAAACGAAAGCAATATATCAATGTGCCTGTTAATCCACAAACTGGTGAAATTCAGAGTATGTCTATGTTTTCAAGCTTGGAAGCGATTATACAAACAATGTAAAGGTTGAAATTATGCTATATAGAGAGTTTATGCACATAATTATTGCTTATTTTTCAAGCACAAAAAGAAACGAATTCATTTTTGACATATTAATACCAGCTTTTATAGTTATTGGTGGTAGATTTTGCATAGAAGATATAGACAAAAAGGTTGAATTATTAAATAGTATATTAACGATAGCTTCTATTATTATGGGCTTTACAATTGCATCAATAACAGTAATTCTCACAACAAATTCACAAAATATGAAAGATGCAAAAACTATAGATGGTGGCAAAAGAGCACTAAATATACAGCTTACAATGTTCCAGTGCTTATTAATTCCATTTTTCTATGTAGCTGTTTTTTGTCTTATTAGTATTATGTTTATTATCTTTGTTCTGTCTTTTGGGCTATATGAGGACCACAGGACACTGGTTGATATTGCAATATTTTCAGTTTTGCATATTGTCACAGTTGAAATTAGAAGTATTACTAATCTATTTTTTCTGGTTTTGCCTCACAGAGAAAATAGCAATACCTAGCCAAATATTATGACATTTGGCCATCCAGCCAATCCGCCCACCACTGCATAAGCCTCGTTCTCTCTTCTAAATATTCGGCGTGGTTGTAGGCGGCTTTTACGCCGTTTCTCTCTGCGTGGGCAAGCTGTCTTTCTATAACATCACTATGAAATCCGTGCTTTGAGATGTTTTCGTGAAGTATCGTTGAGGCGATACCCCTAAAAGAGTGACTAACTATTTCTTCTCTTGTATACCCTAATCTTCTAAGAGCTTGATTGAGTGTATTTTCACAAATAGGCTTTAGCGTGGTATTTGGGCTTGGAAATAAATATTTGCCGCTACCTGTTATCGGCTTTAGCTCTTCTAGTATCTCTAAGGCTTGTTTGCATAGCGGAACTATATGTGGGGCTTTCATCTTCATCTTATCGGCAGGAATACGCCAAACTTTGTTTTCAAAGTCAAACTCTCGCCACTCCGCAAACCTGATATTTGCAGGTCTTACAAATACAAGTACTGCAAGCCTCAAAGCCTGTCTTACTATGAGCGAGCCGTGATAGCCGTCTATGCCTCTAAGAAGTGCGCCAAGCTCTTTTGGCTCCGTGATTACTGGATAGTGCTGTTTTACTGTTTTTGAGAGGGCGTATTTTTTGTCTATGTCGGCTACGATGTTGTGTTCTGTCTTGCCCATAGTAACGGCATATTTCCATACACTGCCGCAAACATTTAAAGCTCTTCTTGCTGTTTCAGCGTATCCTTTTTGGTCGATTATTTTTATGACCTCTAAAAGTTCAAGCCTTGTTATTTCATTTATGGGTCTGTTTCCAATATATTGATAGATATGATTTTTAAAATATCCCTCAATTCCTATTCTGTAATGTTCAGACAATCCCTTGCTAACATTTTTTAGCCAATCTTTAGAAACTTGCTCGAAAGTGTTTTCTATTTTTATTTTTTCTTCTACTTTTGCCTGTTGACGTTCGACGGCTGGATTTATGCCGTTAGCAACCTTTGAGCGCATTTCGTCTCTTCTTTGCCTAGCCGTTTGAAGTGTTATCTCTGGATATGTTCCTAAAGATAGAGTTTGCTCTTTTGAATCGAAGCGATATTTAAAACGCCACCATTTAGAGCCAGTTGTTTTGATGATTATATATAGACCGTTGCCGTCGCTTAGTTTGTAATCTTTTTGTTTTGGTTTGGCATTTCTGAGCTGTGTATCGTTAAGCGGTAAAGTACTTCTTGGCATTTTAGGGGTAACTCCCGTCTAATAATTTATTAGTTTATGCCAGTTACCCTTACGGTTACCCTAAAAAGTGTTGGAGGTAGGGGTAATCACTCGGACTCATTCGGACTTATGAAATGTTTGGAAGGCTTATTTTATAGGGGTTTAAAGGACTTTTCGGGATTTATATGGAAGTATCTCTGGCGGACAGAGAGGGATTCGAACCCTCGATACCAGTGTTTAGGTATGCACCCTTAGCAGGGGTGTGGTTTCAGCCACTCACCCATCTGTCCAAGACTTAAGAGGGCGTAATTTTAGCAGACGCCTCTTTAAATACGCTTTAAAAGTTTTGCAAGTGTCTCTTTTGGATTCTCAGACTTATAAATCGGGCGACCTATGACCGCAAAATCAACTTTTAGCTCTTTGGCTTTTACTACGTCCACGGTTCGTTGTTGGTCGCCTTTGTCATCGCTAACATCTCTAATACCGGGGCATAGAGTGGCAAAATCATCGCCGCAAGCGGTTTTGATAAGCATGCTTTCATGTGCAGAGCATACCACGCCGTCAAGCCCGGCATTTTTCGCATCGAGTGCAAATTGCGCCGCTTTCGCCTCTATACCGTCGTTATAGACTGCCTTAAAACCGTCCTCATCAAAACTCGTAAGTGCAGTAACCGCAAGGACAAGAGGGCGAGACGGAAGAGAGGATAACCTATCCATCACCTCTTTCATCGCTTTTGCCCCAGAGCTTGCGTGGACATTGAACATATCTACGCCAAGCGCGGCTATCTCCTGCGCGGCATCTGCCATAGTGTTTGGAATGTCATACAGCTTGAGGTCGAGAAATATTTTAAAATTTGGATTTATAGCTTTAATATCGGCGATAAACTCTTTGCCGTCGCGGATATAGGAGCGAAAACCTACTTTTATCCAAACGTCAAAATCTTTTATCTCTTTTAGAAGCGCTAGATTTTCCTCGCGGCTAGGGAGGTCGAGGGCTACGCAGATATCCACTATTTGCCTTTGGCTACGGCGTCAAGCACGCCATTGATGAACTTCGCACTATTTTCTGCGCCGAATAGTTTGCCAAGCTCTACCGCTTCATTGATAACAACCGCTTTGTCTTGGTTTTCAAAAAGTATCTCGTAAGCGCCGAGCCTAAGCACCGCTTTTTCGATGCTTCCGACACGCTCAAGTTCCCAATCTTTCATTACGCCCTGAAGCTTCTCGTCTATCACGGTTAGATTTGAAATAATGCTTTCAAATAAGTGTTTACCGAACTCTCTTTGTTTGTTCCTGATTTTTCTCTCTTCAAATACCGTATCCGCATGCTTTGCGGCGTCTTCATTCCCAAGGTCTACCGAATAAAGAAGGGAAACTACGGTTTCACGGACTTGTCTACGTGTAGCCATTAACCGATATTCTTAAATAGTGAAATCATCTCAATAAGACCCGTCATAGACTCAAAGCCTTTGTTGCCCGCTTTGCTGCCGGCCCTCTCAATAGCCTGCTCGATGCTATCGGTCGTCAATACGCCAAATGTCACCGGAGTATTGTATTTTAGGCTCATTGCCGCAATACCTTTCGTTACTTCCGCAGACACATAGTCAAAATGCGGCGTAGAGCCCCTGATTACCGCACCTACACAGCAGATACCGTCGTATTTTTGAGTTAGAAGCAGTTTTTGAAGCACGCTCGGTATCTCAAAAGCGCCTGGAGCCAGTACCAAATCAAGATTGGCTTCACTTCCACCGTGTCTTGCAAAGCTATCTTTTGCACCTTCAACAAGTCTATCGGTGATTATGTGGTTAAATCTAGCAGATATTATCGCTATTTTTTCGCTTCCGCTTAGGGCTAGTTTGCCTTCTATTAGCATTATGAGTTCCTTATAAATTTTTCAAATTTTACACAAAGCTTTCTTTTTTGTCCTTGGATGAGAGCCTTATAGCCTCTTTTACCGCATTTTCGTAGCTCTTTGTGTTTGCCGATAGCGTATACGCTATGTCGTACGCCGTACCGTGGTCGGGAGATGTACGGATGATAGGAAGTCCCAGAGTAACATTGATAGATTCGTCAAAATGGAGCGCTTTTAGCGGGGCTAGCCCTTGGTCATGATACATTGCTACATATGCCGCATACTTGCCTTTTGACCCAGGGGTAAATGCAACATCCGGAACAAGCGGCCCAAAAAAGACCTCCTTGCCTATCTGTTTGTTTGCCGCCTCTATTGCCGCTTTTATCTCGTCTTCTTCGCTCCCGAGTACGCCGCCGTCTCCTGCATGAGGGTTGAAGCCCAGCACACCGACAGACTCAAAGCCTCCTGCCTTGTGAAATCTAGCCAGAAAATCACAAAGAGGCTCTTTTTTTATCAGGGCAGCCACATCGGCAAGCGGTATATGGTCGGTATAAAGAGCCACAAACATCTCTTCACAGCCGAGCATCATAATCCCTTTTTCGCCGAACATATCACTCAAAGCGTCGGTATGTCCGACATACGGCACTCCAGCCATCTCCCATGCTTTTTTATTGATAGATAGTGTCACCACGGCGTCGGCTTTGCCGTTTTTGGCATAGCTTGTCGCTAGCTTGAACGACTTATAAGAAATCTCGCCGCTATCCGCAGCCGCCTCACCGGGACGCAAAATACACTCAAAATTAAAATCCACGCACAAAAAATCAAAATCCAGCTCTTCAATCCCTATTTTTAGAGCTATCTCATCCATTAATGCCCTCGGCGCACAGTAGATAGGCTCGCAAATTTCTTTGATTTTCTCATGCGCCTGTATGGCTATCTCAGGACCTACCCCGTTGATGTCACCTATACTTATCGCTATTTTCGGTTTTTGCATACAAGCTCCTTCATCTCTCTAACGGCTCTCTCAAATCCGACGAACACGCTTCTAGCAACTATCGACTGCCCGATATTTAGCTCTTCTATCTCGCTTATATCCGATATTGGACTTACGTTTTGATAGTTGAGGCCATGTCCCGCAGCCACAAAAAGCCCCATCTCCTGAGCCAGCGACGCGCATTTTTGTATCGTTTCAAGCTCCTTTGTAAGCTCGTTCATTTGCCAACCCCTGTCATCACCTAGAGAGTCTATCCTGTGGTGTGTTTGTTGGATGTTTGTATTTAGAGCCAAAAAAAGATTTGCATATCTTCCGGTATGAAATTCTACAGCGTCCGCTCCGTACTCTTTTGAGAGGGCAACGGTAATTTCACACGGGTCTATAAAATACGACACCGATACTCCGGCATCCCTCAGCCTTTTTGTCGCCTCTTTGAGCGGGATAGCCGTTTTGTAGAGGTCTATTCCGCCCTCGGTTGTCACCTCTTCTCTTTTTTCAGGGACAAGCGTAGCCCTTTGCGGCGCTATATCGCAAATGATATCTATAATGGACGGCTCAACGGCACACTCGATATTCAAAGGCAATCTACAAATGCTTGCGATAGTTCTTGCGTCAGCGTCTTGTATGTGTCTTCTATCTTCCCTTAGATGTATCGTTATCTGGTCGGCTCCACCGAGCATAGAAGGAAGCAATGCGTCGATAGGTGAAGGATCCCCGCATCTTCTAGCCTCTCGTAGCACCGCTATATGGTCTATATTAACCCCGAGTTTCATCGTTTCCCTTGCGAACTTTTGGGGGTATTTTAGCATTAGAGGGTATAAACAAGCTTTTGCTAAAATTCGCCTAAAAAATTAAGGTTACGATTGATAGCTATCGATATGGGCTCTAACACGATTAGGGCGGCAAAGTTTGACTGTGCAACAAAAAAGAAAACCGGAACATTTGAAAAAATCGTCAAAGCGGCTGACGGCACGCACTCCAGCGGTATCATAAACGATGCGGCAAAAGGGAGAATAGAGGCTGCCCTTAAAGAGATGAGACAAAAACTCGGTGACGACAACGAGACGGTCGCAGTAGCAACTGCGGTTTATAGAAAAGCCAAAAATGCGCCTGAATTTCTAAAAGAGCTTGAAGGTAAATTCGGCTTAAAAACACATATAATCAACGGCGAAACCGAGGCTCTGCTTACCTCAATGGCAGTTGATAACGGCATGAGACTTACCGGACATGATTCGGACAGCTTTCTACTTGTCGACATAGGCGGCGGCTCTACGGAAATAGTCTTCAAAAAGGGCGATAAGCTTACCATGGAGAGTTTTGAGGTAGGCATCGTCAGTATGGCCCAAAAATACAAAGGTCTTGACGCCCTTGAAAAAGGGATTAAAAAAGAGTGTTCCGAATTAAAAGAGTTTATTAAAGATACGATGTACGCTTTTTTGAAGCCGCAAGTATTTTGCGCAACGGCCGGCACTCCTACGACTATAGCGGCTCTAAAAGCCGGAATGGACTATGATAGCTACGACGGAGCAAAAATCAACGGCGCAGTGATAGGCGTTGACGACGTAGATAAGATATTTACAAAACTACTAAAAATCAGCGAAGGCGAGAGAACCAGGCTGGTGGGCTTCGGCCGAGAAGATTTAATAATAGCCGGGATTTTAATATTTAAAGAAATATTTGAGGCGTCAGGGTTTAGAGAGTGCATCGTATTTGACGATGGTTTGAGAGAGGGGGTAGCCATATCCTCCTGTAAGAAAATAAATATTTTTTAAGGATAAAAGATGAGCTTAAAATTAAACGGCTCGCAAATGGTTGTAGAGGCTATGAAAGCCGAAGGTGTTGACGTTGTATTCGGATACCCTGGTGGGGCGGTACTAAACATCTATGACGAGATTTGCAAACAAACATATTTCAAACATATTTTGACAAGACATGAGCAAGCGGCGGTACACGCGGCTGACGGCTACGCAAGAGCTACGGGCAAGGTAGGTGTGGCGTTTGTAACGAGCGGCCCTGGGTTTACCAATGCGGTTACAGGGATAGCGACGGCATACACGGACTCAATACCGATGGTAATTATTAGCGGGCAAGTGCCTATTTCGCTCATAGGAACCGATGCGTTCCAAGAGATTGACGCAGTCGGAATATCAAGACCGTGCACAAAACACAACTACTTGGTCAAAAACATAGAAGAGTTGCCGCACATACTTCAAGAGGCGTTTTATATCGCTAGAAGCGGCAGACCGGGTCCGGTACACATAGATATACCTAAAGACATTACGGCAACTATCGGGGAGTGGTATAGAAAAGAGAATTTCTCTATGCAAACATACAAACCGGTACACAAAGGCAATCCAAAGCAAATAAGCAAAGCCTTGGAGGCTATGAAAGCTGCCGAGAGACCTATAGTATACATAGGCGGCGGCGTAATATTGGCTGACGCCGTAAAAGAGCTAAGGGAATTTGCCGCACTCACGGGAATGCCTTGCGTTGAGACCCTTATGGCTTTAGGAGCTATGCCGTCAAGCGACAAGCAGAGAATCGGCATGCTAGGTATGCACGGTACCTACGCCGCCAATATGGCTATGAGCGAAGCCGACCTTATCATATCTTTTGGCGCAAGATTTGACGACAGAGTTACCGGCAAGCTGAGCGAATTTGCAAAAAACGCAGAAGTTATACACGTAGACGTAGACCCTAGCTCAATATCAAAACTGGTAAATGCCGACTATCCGATAGTAGGAGACCTCAAAACGGTTCTTGCCGAGCTTGTCGCCACGCTAAAAGCCGACGGTTTTGAAAAAGAAAAACTAAAGCATTGGAGAGAACTCATAGAGAGATTTAACGAGCTCCATCCGCTATCAAAAACATACAGCGAAGACGGAAAAGCGCTAAAACCTCAGACGGTTATCAAAAAAATGGGCGAAATACTCCCAAAAGATGCGATAGTTGCAACGGACGTCGGTCAACATCAAATGTGGGCGGCGCAGTTTTTCCAGTTTAACGAGCCTAGACAATGGGTAACAAGCGGTGGACTCGGAACAATGGGTTTTGGTTTTCCGGCGGCAATGGGGGCAAAAGTAGCCTACCCTGAAAAAACGGTCGTCAATATCACCGGTGACGGCTCAATACAGATGAACATTCAAGAGATGATGACGGCTACCGAACACGGAATCAACGTAATCAACGTCATACTAAACAATAATTATCTCGGAATGGTACGCCAATGGCAGACATTCTTTTACGACAAGAGATATTCGGCGGTAGATTTATCTATGCAGCCCGATTTTGTGAAGCTTGCCGATGCTTACGGCGCAAAAGGCTACAGAGTTGATACTTATGAAGATTTTGAGCTTGCCCTAAAAGAGGCTATGACGCTGAGTGTTCCGGTTATTATAGACGTAGCAATAGATAGACTAGAAAACGTTCTACCGATGGTTCCGACCGGGGGAACGCTATACAATATGCTCCTAGAGTTTAAGGACTGAAAATGACAGAGAGACGAATAATATCAGTTGAAGTAGTAAACGAACACGGCGTACTAGCAAGAATCGCAGGGCTTTTTGCCGGACGCGGTTACAACATAGAGACCTTGACCGTAGCCCCTATGCCTGGAAGCAATCTATCGAGAGTTACGATAGAAACTAGCGGCAACAAAAAAGTGTTAGAGCAAATAGTAAAACAGCTACACAAGCTAATCTCGACATACAAAGTCATCGAACACCAAGAGATGGTGGAAAAAGAGATGGTACTG
This sequence comes from Campylobacterales bacterium, assembly GCA_050252455.1. GTDB lineage: Bacteria > Campylobacterota > Campylobacteria > Campylobacterales > UBA6016 > UBA6016. Next base: position 87,018 of record JBFWKW010000002.1, read on the forward strand.
GTAAAAATACCGTCATCCGGCTCACTAGCCGACATAGAGGCATTATCTGCGGCGTACAACGGCAAAATAGTCGACGCTACCGATGACAGCGTAATAATAATGGCATCCGATGAACCAAAAAGAATCGAAGGATTTTTGAAGGCTGTCAAAAAATTCTCTCCAAAAGAGATAGTAAGAGGCGGCATAGTCGCAATAGAGAAATAAGGGATAACAATGAAGCTAAGCGAAGTAGCGGCGGCAATCGGACTAGAAAACGGCGAGGGAATTGAAATAACTTCAATCAACACCCTCAAAGATGCCGTCGAAGGGCAGCTTAGCTTTCTTGATAATCCAAAATATATAAATGATCTCAAATCTACAAAAGCTACGGCTGTCATATTGACGGCCGAGAATGCTGCATATCTGCCAAATGACGTGATCGGGCTAATAACGCCGGAACCTTATCTCAAACTTGCACTTGCCACAAAATTATTTGCCAAACCGCCTTTTGAAGTCGGCGAGCCTGAATATATTAATGAAAGTGCCAAAATAATGCCAAACGCATACATAGGCAAAGGGGCAACAATAGGTAAAAACAGTGTTGTCATGTCCGGCGCTTATATCGGGGACTACGCCAAGATAGGTGAAAATACCGTTATTTATCCAAGTGCGGTCGTTTATAGAGATTGTCACGTCGGCAACAACTGCATCATCCATGCCGGTGCAGTGATAGGCTCGGACGGCTTTGGCTTTGCGCATACAAAAACCGGCGAACATGTCAAAATATACCAAAACGGCATAGCAATAATCGAAGATGACGTAGAAATAGGGGCAAACACCGCTATAGACAGAGCCGTATTCGGCGTCACAAGGGTGAAGCGAGGGGTAAAAATAGACAATCTCGTTCAAATAGGCCATAACTGCGAAATAGGAGAGTACTCTATACTTGTAAGCCAATCCGGTGTCGCCGGCTCTACAACTCTTGGGCGAAATGTTGTTATGGGCGGACAAAGTGCATCGGCAGGACACCTATCAATAGGCGCATTCGCTACGATAGCCGCGAGAGGCGGAATAACAAAGTCTATTGACGGCGGCAAAACATATAGCGGCTTCCCGTTGATGGAGCACAAAGAGTGGCTCAAACTACAAGCCAAAATATCGCGTCTCTAATTAACTCCTATTTCTATATGAAAGAGCCTCTAAAACATGGGGCTTCTCTATGACGTGAGAGCCTGCCAAATCGGCAATTGTCCTTGCTACCTTTAGCGTTTTTACCCTCCCTCTCTCGGAAAGTCCAAACCTAATCACGCCCTGTGTCAAAATATCCGCCGCATCGGATGCTATCTCAATATCTTTTATCTCTTTCTCGTTAAGTCTTGCGTTAAAATCTCTTTGCTTTCTGCGCTTTTGCATCTCAAACGCCCTAAGCACCTCGTCAAATATCATCCCAGAGCTAACATCGGCTTTTGCATCCTTGTCATACTCTTCCATTTGCACAAACAAATCAATCCTGTCAAGAAACGGCTCGGATAGTCTGCTTTTATACTTTACTATTTCGCTATCTTTACACCTGCACTCTTTGGTTTTTGAAAGCAAATTACCGCATGGACACGGATTCATCGAGGCTGCCAATAAAAAATCGGCCTCATATTCGACTTTGGAGTTTACCCGTGAAATTAAAATACGGTAGTTTTCCAGCGGCTCTCTTAGCCCCTCCAATAGTGTTTTATCAAAATGCGGCAACTCATCAAGCCAAAGCGTTCCACCTGCCGATAGAGCAATCTCACCCATTTGCCCCTCTTTTGAGCCGCCGCCGAGAAGTGCAGACTTGGTAGCATTATTGTGCGGCGCACGAAAAGGGCGAAGTGGGCGAAAACTAGCTTCCCTACCGTCCAAAAAATCAAGCATAGCAAACTTCAATATCTCTTCCGTCGAACTCGGAGGTAAAATATACCGAAGACGTTTCATAATCATGCTTTTGCCGCATCCGGGAGAGCCCTCAAGAATTATATTATGCATTCCCGCGGCAGCTATCATAGCAGCTCTTTTGGCAACCCCCTGCCCTCTCACCTCGGTAAAATCAAGCTCATATCTATTCTCGTAAAAATATTTTATCCCGTCAATTTCAATAAAATTGGCTTGTATGTCATCGCTACATTCAAAAGGTTTTGCGTCCTCTTTACATACCATCTCAAAAGCTTCACCAAGGGTTGATGCCGCATAAACCTCTATTGACGATATCCTTGAGATGAACGGCGCACTCTCCAAAGGAACCACAAACTTTTTTGCCAATCCATCTTTGGCAAGACTAAGAGCTATCGGAAATATCTGATTTGAGTGCTTGAGCGTTCCATCCAAACCCAATTCGCCCAAATATACGGCATCTTTAAGATTTATTTGCTTTTTGGCACATTCGGACATTATAGAAATCGCTATCGGTAAATCAAAAACGGAACCGCTTTTTTTGAGGTCGGCCGGAGACAAGTTCACTATTAACTTATAAGGAGGAAGCGCTATTCCCTCTTTTGACAGGGCGGCTTTAACTCTCTCTTTTGATTCTTGGATTGATGAATCGCCGAGGCCGACGATTGTGAAGGATGGGAGCCCTTTGATGAGAGAGCACTCCACTTGAACGCTAAAAGCTTTTGCCCCCTCAAGCGTAGCGGAGCGTACTTCGGTCATTTCTTGCCTAGTGCGGCTGAATTTGCCTTGTACTCTTTTTCAAATTTTTTTCTTTTTAAAATAGATAGCCTCTCAAAAAAAAGCTTGCCGTTTAGATGATCCATCTCGTGTTGAAAAGCTATGGACAGCAAGCCTTCGGCGTTTATCTCATTTTGATTTCCATGCCTATCAAAATATGATACGCTCACTTTCTCAAATCTAGTTACATCTTCATAAAAATCAGGCACCGACAGACACCCTTCTTTATGTTTTGTCTCGCCCTCTTTTTTGGTTATTTTCGGGTTTATCGCCTCTATCAAATCGGATATTTTATTACCGTCTTCATCGTAAAGCTCTATAATTAAGGCATTCAAAGGGACACCGACTTGTATAGCCGCAAGGCCTATCCCCCCACTCTCAAGCATCGTATCATACATATCGTCAAGAAGCGCATGTAGCGAATCGTCAAACTTGTCGACATCTTTTGAGTGCTGCTTTAGACGTTTATCCGGGTATGTTATTACCTTTCTTGTCATTCACTTACTCTCCGACGCAATAAGGAGCATCGCCCTTCTCATCGCATGTTCTAAGAGCGGTCAGCGCAGACTCTATGGTCTCATCAACCGTATTTTCTTTGTCAAGGGCAACAATACCCGAGCAAATTTTGAGCTCTATCTCTTTGTCGCCCAAAAAGAAGTTTGTAGAACTCATCATGTCATACAATCTCTCTGAAGTTCTGGTTGCATTTTTTATATCGGTATGCTTTAGCAGCAGCGCAAATATTCCCTGCCCAAAGTATGCAACAACGTCGCTTCTGCGCGATGTTTTCATAAATAGCTTTGCCATTGTCTTGTTAACAAGGGTAATGCCTTTTTCGCTACCGATATCATCCACGACCTTTGAAGAGAGGCTAGCAAGAAGCAAGGTGCTGCTGTGGCTATATTTGGCAATCATTTTTTGCTCTTGATCTATCTGGGCGCATAGATATCTCTTGTTGTAGATACCGTATCTAGCATCAAATATACTCTCGGTCTCAACTTCTTTGACTATATTTGCACTTTTTTGGTAAAGATCTTTGAATACGCCGGCTTGTTTTGACAAAAAGTTAGCAAGCATCTCGGCATCACTTGAAAGAGTGGTAGCAAAATTTTGAACCGCAGACGGGTTATTGATTCCTTTTGCCTCTTGTGAGCGTTTTTTCGTAGTTTCTATTACCGATAGAATCTGTTTGTATAGTACCGATACGTTTTGCAGTATATCTTTAACGGAGGTAAAACCCTCTTTGAGTTTTGTCTCAAGAAGCGCTCTTTTTTCGTCGCCGCCGGTATCTTGGGAGTTAAGCTGCTCGGCTACCTCTTTTCTAAAATCAAAAGGCTTATCTTGTAGCAATGTTTCAAAATAAAGCTCAAAATAACTAGGAATCGGGGGCAATCCCTCTTCGTTTATCTTTGCTAGCACCTCGGCCGCAAACTCATCAAGTGCGGAACTACCAGATTTTCTTGGAACTCCCAATGATTTTTGAGAGTCTCCGCCAAAAGACGGAGATTTTGAACCGCCAAGGCTAGGTTTCAATCCGCTTTTTTGTATAAGCAACTTTTCTTACCTTTATTTAAAGCTTTTTTCTAACACTTTGTCTATGAGTCCATATTCTTTTGCCTCTGCAGCACCCATAAAAAAGTCTCTCTCCGTATCTGCTACTATTTTATCAAGTTTTTGGCCTGTTTGCGCAGCTAAAATAGAGTTTAGCTCATCTTTCATTCTAAGAATCTCTTTTGCCTGAATAGCTATATCGGTAGCCTGACCTTGCGCACCGCCTAGAGGTTGGTGAATCATTATTCTAGAGTGAGGAAGAGCATATCTCTTGCCTTTTGTGCCGCTAGATAAGAGGAATGCTCCCATAGAAGCCGCTTGACCTATACAAATAGTACATACGTCAGGCTTAATATATTGCATAGTATCAAATATACTAAAGCCGCTTGTCACTACGCCGCCCGGTGAGTTGATATAAAGGAATATATCTTTATCGGGAGCTTCCGCTTCCAAAAACAAAAGTTGTGCGACGACGGTAGAGGCTACCGCATCGTTTATTTCGCCTGATAGAAAAATAATTCTATCTTTTAGAAGTCTAGAATATATATCGTAGCTTCGCTCGCCTCTTCCGGTTCGCTCTACGACAAACGGTACATAACTCATTTTTATTTATCCGCCTTTTTTTTGTTTAGTAGGTGGGTAAGCAACTTGTCTTCTATCATAGCCATTTTGATTGCAGGTAGAAGACCTTGTTTTTGATAGTATTCAAGCATAGCTTTTGGCTCAGCTCCCATACCCATTGCTTCGTAGAATATAGCTTGTACAAGCTCGTTATCGTTAACGGCGATACCCTCTTTTCTAGCAAGCTCATCGATAAGGAATGTAGCTTTTACGCTTTTTTCAGCTTCGGCTCTCATCTCTTCTCTCATTGCTTTTACTTTATCTTCGGCATCTTTTAGGGCCATTATCTCTTCTTCGCTCATAGAGCCTACCTTGCCCCTGAACATCAAGTCCATTTCCTGTTCCACTATCATATCAGGAAGGTCAAAGCTGTATTTTCCGACAAGAACTTCTATCAGTTTTGGCTTAAGCTCATCGGTGAAAAGTTTTGTAGTTTTTTCACTTTTTAGCTGCTCTTCTATAACGTTTTTTAGTTTTTCAAGGTTTGCCTCAGCGTCTTCAGGCATCATTTTTTTAGCAAGTTCGTCATCAACAGTTACGTCGGCTTTTACTTGTATACCTTTTAGGTTTACTTTAAATACGGCTGTTTTTCCGGCAAGGTCTTTGTTGCCGTACTCTGCAGGGAATACAACTTCAAACTCTTTTTCTTCGCCGATTTTCATTTTTTCAAGATTTTTCTCGAAATCAGGGAGGAATCTACCGCCGCCAAGCTCGACAACCATATCGTCGGCTTTGCCGCCTGCGAACTCTACGCCGTCAACGGTTCCTACAAAGTCGATAGTAAGGAAGTCGCCTTTTTTGGTCATTCTCTTACCTTCGTAAGTTTCAAGAGGAGCCATAGCTTTTGCCATTGTCTCTATTCTCTCTAGTAGCTCTTTTTCAGCTATTTCAACTTCTTTAAAGTCAGGAATTAGTTTTTCAATGTTGTCAAACGCAATTTCAGGTCTCATAGAGAAGCTGATTTCCGCTTCAATACCGCCCTCTTTTTCTTCAAACTTTGTAACAAGCGGCTGACCGACTAGGTCTTTTTGCTCTACGCCAAGTTCTTTTAGTCCGTTGTTTAGAGCTTCCGTAATTACCTCTTGTCTAGCGTCTTCTTGTATTTTTTCGCCGTATCTTTTCTCAACTACCGCCGCAGGAGTTTTACCTTTTCTAAAACCGTCTACTTTTACGTTTTTAGCGATATTAGCCGCTATTTTTTTTGCTTTTGAATCCAAAATATCTTTAGATACTTTTACTTCTATTTTGCCGTTCGCGCTATTTTTTTTGCTTGCCGATAACTTCATACGTTTCCTTAAAACCTAAAATTTTTTGTTTAAAATAGGCTGATTTTATCAAAAATATCTTTATTGTACGGGCTTACACAACAGCCCATTTTTGTTATATTTACGCAAAAGGTTCAAACAAGGAAACAGGACTTAATGGGCAAAGAGAAAAGAATAGAAGAGCTTGTACGAGAGCTTTTAGAGCTAGTCGGCGAAGATGCCGACAGAGAGGGGCTAATAAAGACTCCTCATAGGGTTGCCAAAGCATATGGACATATCTTCGGCGGATACGAAAAAGACCCGAAAGAGGCGTTAAACGATGCGCTATTTGAGAGCAAAAGCTCGGAGATGGTTGTAGTCCGTGATATAGAGTTCTACTCCATGTGCGAACACCACATGCTCCCTTTTTTCGGGCGAGTTCATGTGGCATACATCCCAAACGGCAAAGTAGTGGGACTCTCCAAAATCCCAAGGGTCGTGGATATATTTGCTAGACGACTTCAAATACAAGAGCAGTTGACCGAGCAGATAGCCGACGCTCTAATGGATGTCATCAATCCGCTAGGCGTAGGGGTCGTAGTATCGGCAAGACACATGTGCATGGAGATGAGGGGTGTTGAAAAAATGCACGCCTCCACCACGACCTCTTCGCTTAGAGGGCTTTTTATGAAGGATGCGAGAACTAGAGACGAGTTTTACTCAATTATAAATACGCCGCAAGGTAATAGGTTTTAATGCCGCTTAGCCATCTACAAAACAAGCTAAACAAAATCAACTTATCACCTGCATTTGCGGTAATCACGAAAGTGAACGCTACAAACTTCGAGGCGATAGGCCTTCGCCCTAGTGTCGGCGATATAGTACGGGTCTCATCGGTAGAAGATAAAAATGAGAGCCTCGGGATGGTGACGGCTCTGGATGAGAGTAAATTTAGCATCTCTCCTTTCGGATTTGTCGAAGGGTTTAAGATAGGGGACCGTGTTTACGCATCGGAAACGGGGCTCAAAATCCCTGTCGGAGAAGGGCTACTCGGACGTGTCGTAAATCCGCTAATGAAGCCGATAGACGGCAAAGGTGATATGGAGCTAGACGAGCTAATGAACGTCATACGCCCACCCGTGGCCGCCATGAAAAGAGGGCTTATAGACGAAGTATTCTCCGTTGGGGTCAAGACGATAGACGGACTGCTCACCTGCGGCAAAGGGCAAAAGCTCGGTATATTCGCAGGCTCGGGTGTCGGTAAATCAACCTTGATGGGTATGATAGTAGAGGGGTGCAGCGCCAAAATAAAAGTCGTAGCGCTGATAGGTGAGAGGGGCAGAGAGGTCCCTGAATTTATAGAAAAAAACCTCGGCGGAGACCTGACAAACACCGTCATAGTTGTAGCAACCTCGGACGACTCGGCTTTGATGCGAAAGTATGGGGCGTTTGCGGCAATGAGCGTGGCGGAGTACTTTAAAGAGCAAGGGCATGATGTACTTTTTATGATGGACTCGGTGACCCGTTTTGCGATGGCACAGCGCGAAATAGGACTTGCCCTGGGTGAGCCTCCGACCACCAAAGGATATCCGCCATCCACCCTCTCACTACTCCCGCAACTAATGGAGAGAGCCGGAAAAGAGGAAGGCAAAGGCTCGATAACCGCATTTTTTACCGTACTTGTCGAAGGGGACGATATGTCCGATCCGATAGCGGATCAGTCCCGTTCTATCCTAGACGGTCACTTTGTCCTTGATAGGAGCCTAACTGACTTTGGTATCTATCCACCGATAAACATCCTAAATTCCGCCTCAAGACTCATGAACGACATAGTCTCAAAAGATCACAAAATGGCGGCATTTAAGTTTCGCAGGCTCTACGCAACGCTAAAAGAAAACGAGGTGCTTATACGGATAGGGGCATACCAAAAAGGGTCTGACCCGGAAATAGACGAGGCAATTAATAAAAAAGAGTCGATAGAGAATTTCCTAAAGCAAGACAAAGACGAACAAATACCTTTTGAACAGACCGTCACGGAGCTTACGGCATTGGCGGCGAATGGGTAAAAATAACTTTTTTGAGCTAGTTTGGGATGCGCTAAATGAAAGTGCGCCGGATGAGAAAACAAAAAAAACATATGCACTTTGGGAGAGGTTTGAGGCGGGAGAGTTTGAAGACTTTGACGGTGATGAGCCGACTTTCCAAGAAAAACCCTCATACTCCTCTTTTTGCGAAATCAAACACCCCTCAAAAGTAGAAAAAAGACGGAATCTGGACACGGACGAAGGCAAAGCCCGCTTTTTGCATGCCATAGCACACATCGAGTACAGCGCCATAGACCTTGCCCTTGACGCATGCCACAGCTTCCGCGCTCTGCCAAAAGAGTTTTACCGCGATTGGCTAGAGGTTGCCAAAGAGGAGTGCGACCATTTTTTGATGTTAATATCTCTGCTCACAAAAGCGGGTGGCAAATACGGCGATTACCCCGTGCATGCGTCGCTTTTTGAGGCGTGTCGCAAATCACCTACGCTTCTCAAAAGAATGGCTGCAATTCCAAGATGGCTAGAGGCAGGCGGACTGGACGCAAACAGCAAAATGAGGGCAAGAATAGAGAGAGCGGGCGGCGAGCTATCACAAGAGGTACTAAGTGTGCTAGACATCATACTAAGAGACGAGATAGACCATGTAACCAAGGGAACAAAGTGGTTTTTATATGCTTGTGAAAAAGAGAGTGTGTCACCGGATACCTACTTTGATATAGTGGAATCTGTACTGCCAAACTCGGTCAAACAAAAAGAGGATATCAACATCGAAGCAAGGCTAAAAGCCGGATTTAGGTGCGAAGAGATAAAAAAACTAACTACAAAAGAGACGAAATGCTAGAACTTTATAGTGAAAATTTATTAGAACTTGGAGAGAAGGCCGACAAAGTAAGACGGCAGATGTGGAGTGATAAGCTATTTTTTAACTCCAACAAACATATCAATCCGACCAATATCTGTAAAGATGTCTGTAAATTCTGCGCGTTCTCCGCTAGCCGCAAAAACCCGAACAAATACGCCCTGGGCATAGAAGAGATAATGAGCGACCTTGCTCCTTACGCTCCGCATATAACGGAAGTTCACATCGTGGGTGCCCACAACCCGGATATGGGGCTCTCCTACTACGGCGAGCTTTTCGGCGCTATCAAAAAAGCCCATCCGCATCTGCATATCAAAGCACTAACGGCAGCAGAGGTGAACTTCCTGTCCGAGCTTGAAAAAATGCCCTATGAAGCGGTACTGGAAAAAATGGCAGAGCTGGGCGTGGATTCAATGCCGGGCGGCGGCGCCGAGATATTTGACGAAGCAACTAGAAGCTATATCGCAAAAGGGAAAGTAAGCAGCGAAAACTGGCTTCGTATTCATGAGCTTTGGCACAAAATGGGCAAAAAATCAAATGCAACGATGCTTTTTGGGCATGTGGAGACGAGGGCGCACAGGATAGACCACATAGAGAGAATCAAAAAGCTACAAGACAAAACGGGCGGTTTTAACGCTTTTATTCCCCTCGTTTACAATGTGGAAAACAACTTTTTAAACGTACCGCATCCCGTAAGCGGACATGAGATACTAAAAACGATAGCAATAAGCCGTCTAATGCTTGACAATGTACCTCACATCAAAGCGTATTGGGTTGCGGCAAGCCTGAATTTGGCATTGGTAGCGGCGGAGTTTGGCGCCGATGATTTGGACGGTACGATACAAACGGAGTCTATTATCTCGAAAGCCGGAGCGGCAAGTAAAGGGGGAGTATCAAAGGAGCTATTGGTCTCTTATATAAAAGACGCAGGCTTCTCTCCCGTCGAGAGAGATAGCCTATACAATGAATTAAGAGCCTACTAAGCTATAAATCTAACTAAAGCATAGCCGCCAAAAAGGAGCCAAGCAAACAAAATCAACGCAAGATATACAGGCTTCATGCCTACATTTTTTATCTTATTGAAATTTGTTTCGATACCAAGTGCGGCCATCGCCATCGTAAGAAGGAAAGTATCTATCGAATTGATAGTGCTTACTGCAATTTTTGGCAGCAAATCAAGAGAGTTAAATCCGACAACAATCAAAAAATAAACCGCAAACCACGGAATCATAATCTCGCTTTTTTGTCTGCTATTTTTACCGCTTCTTGATATGAAATAAGCAAGAGCGATAAGAAACGGAGCAAGCATCATAACCCTCGTCATTTTGACGATTACCGCCGTAGTTCCCGCGTCTTCGCCTACGGCATTTCCTGCTACAACTACTTGAGCTACCTCGTGTATCGTAGCTCCAACGAATATTCCGTATTCTTTTGCATCAAAACCTAATATCCCGGAATTATAAAGAACGGGATACAAAAACATAGAAATAGTACCGAATATTACAACGGTGGCAACCGCCATGGAGACTTTGTGCGGCTCACTCTTTAGTGTCCCCTCGGTCGCTATTACCGCTGCAGCGCCACATATCGCGGCACCAGAGCCTATCAGCATAGATGAGTCTCTATCTAGTCCAAAAAATCTAGTGCCAAGCTGCCAGCCAAGCAAGAAAGTTCCTATCACGATAACCGCATCAATTATGAGAGCTTCGGCCCCGACACCGAATACTTGTCCGTAAGTAACCCTAAAACCGTAAAAAACAACGGCAAATCTCAGTATTTTCTTGGATGAAAAAACTATCCCGGGCGCCCATTCGGAGGGCAATTTATGTCTTAAGGTGTTGCCGTATATCATTCCAAATATAATAGCCACGACAAGCGGACTAACGCCGACACTGCTTATAAACGGCAGCTCCGAGATATACATAGAAGCAAACGCGAAAAGCGATACGAACCAAATCCCGCTGAGCGTACTTGCTCTATTTTGCATCGAAAATGACACTTTAACTCCTTACGAAAATCTTAAAATAATTATAACCCAAAAGCAGAAATAAGTAAAATAAAATTATTTGTGGTATAATCATCAAAAAGATATATCAAGAGGCAATCCTATGAACTTCACCATTAGACAACTAGAAATATTTAAAGAGGTAGCCACAACCGGGCACGTAACAAATAGCTCGGAGGCTCTAGGCATCTCGCAATCCGCCATATCGATGGCGCTTCAAGAGCTAGAATCAAATTTAAAAACAAAGTTTTTTGAAAGAAGAAATAAAAAACTAATTCTAAATGAGAACGGCAGGTTGTTGCTTGAGAGGGCAAATAGACTGTTAAAAGAGTTTGAAGAGCTAGAAAATAGCTTTTTAGAGAATAACATAAGCGGGAAACTCAGAATAGGTGCAAGCCAGACTATAGGCGACTACATAATGCCTCAGCTGATTTATGCGTTTATGCAAAAATATCCGGATGCAAAATGCGAACTTGTCGTAGCAAACACAAAAGACATACTTGCCCAACTAGACGGCGGCGAGATAGACATAGGCTTTATCGAGGGATTCGTAAGCGACTCAAAACTTGATAGCAAACACTGGAAAGACGATGAACTTTTGGTTATCGCATCTAATAAAAAGAAATTCTCAAAAGACGAATACAAATTGGATGAGTTGTCCAATCAAAAATGGATACTTAGAGAAAAAGGGTCTGGCACTAGGGCAATATTTGAAGACGGTTTGGGTGACGATTTTGCAAAACTAAATATCTTTTTAACACTCGGACATAACGAAGCAATCAAAAAAATAGTCGAGCAAAGCGACTCTATAACATGCATATCACGCCTTGCGGTTCAAAAAGAGATTGACGAGGGCAAGCTGTTTGAAGTAAAAATGAAAAACTTTGTTTTTAAAAGAAAACTGCTTAGACTACTGCACAAAGAAAAATATCAAAGCAAACTACTAAAAAGCTTTATGGAGTTTGCCGAAAAATTCTAGGATACAAAATGCTGCCCCTTTATAAAGAACTAGCCGCACTAGACTTGGCTGCGACGACAAAATACAATATCTCACAAGAGATATTAATGGAGAATGCGGCAAGGGGCGTATATGATTTTCTAAAAGAACATGCACTAGAAAACAAAAAAATTCTCATAGTAACGGGCGGTGGCAACAACGGAGCCGACGGACTAGCCCTTGCTAGAATGTTGCCAAACGCATTTATTATGACCGCGGCTGAGCCAAAAAGCGAACTTTGCAAACTACAGTTTGAAAGAGCTAAAAAATTGGGAATTCCTAGTGCCGCAACCATAGACGGATTTGAGATAATAATAGATGCAATACTTGGTAGCGGCATTTCAAAACCTCTCGACGGCGAAATAAAAGCTTTAATAGAAAAACTCAATCAAGAAAAATCAATCAAAATTTCAATAGATATTCCAAGCGGCGTACGAGACGGGATGAGTGCTTGCGAGAGCACTTTTATCGCAAATTTTACGCTCACGATGGGGGCGCACAAGACCGCCTTATACCAAGACTACGCAAAAGATTTTGTCGGAAAAATAGTCCTTAAAAACCTAGGACTCGATTCGCAAAAATATACCGACGGCTTCAAGCCTGACGGATATGTGCTAGACGAAGGCGACGTGATATTGCCGAGCAGAGCTAAAAAGAGTTGCCACAAAGGCGATTTCGGGCATTTATCCATAATATCCGGTGAAATGATAGGCGCCTCGGTCATAGCGGCAAAAGCTGCCGTGAGAAGCGGAATCGGACTTGTCACGATAACCGAGCGAGATATGATGTTAATATCAGAGCCGCAAATCATGCTATCTGTTCAACCTCCAAAGGGAGCCAACACGATATTGGTAGGTCAAGGGCTTGGCGGCTCATATTCCGACGATGAAATAATCTCTTTTATATCCACGGTACAAAGAGTCGTTATAGACGCTGATATATTCAAAAAAGAGTGCGTAAAAGATATTTTGGCGATGGATAAAAAGATAGTCCTGACCCCGCATCCAAAAGAGTTTTGCTCTCTTTGGGAAAAATGCACGGGCGAGGAGCTTGCCGTGGAGACACTCCAAAAAGACAGGTTTGGATATGCGCAAAAATTTACCGCAATCTATAAAGATAAAACGCTTGTTTTGAAGGGCTCAAATACGATAATAGCCGAAAATGGGGAGCTATATGTCATGCCGCTCGGGTCTGCCTCTTTGGCAAAAGGGGGAAGCGGAGACGCTCTCGCCGGAGTGATAGCCTCCCTGCTTGCACAAGGGTACGAACCGCTCGAGGCGGCCAAAAACGGCTCTTTAATGATAGCTCTGTCGGCGGCAAACTACAAAGGGGCAAACTACTCTCTTACGATAGAAGATTTATTGGAAGGGTTGAAGTGGCTCTAAAAAAAATAGTCATACTCTTTAGCGGGCGCGGCTCAAATATGCAAAGTATCATAAAAAAACTGCACGGAAAAAGTGTGGACGTGGTAGCTGCCATCACGAACAATCCAAAAGCCGCCGGCATAGAAGCGGCCAAAAATCTCGGCGTCCACGTAGACATATTGCCGCACACGGAGTTTGCCTCCAGAGAGGAGTTTGACAAGGCGCTTGTAGAAAAAATAAAAGGGTATTCTCCTGAAATTACCGTCCTTGCCGGGTTTATGCGCATCCTAAGTACGGTCTTTACGGATAACGTCAAAGCAATAAATATCCATCCGTCGCTTCTGCCGCTATTTAAAGGCAAAGACGGGATACAAGAGAGTTTTCTTAGCGGAATGGACAAAGGGGGAGTTACGGTTCATTTTGTCACAAGCGAGATGGACGGCGGTGAAATAGTAATGCAAGAAAGTGTTGAGATACTAAAAGACGACACCCTGGAAAGCTTCACCGATAGAGTTCACGCAATCGAGCACGAACTCTATCCGAAAGCGATATTAAAAGTTTTGGCTATTTAACCACCACCTCAACTCTTCTATTTTTCGGATGCGGCACGCCATGCGGCGTTTTGACTAGCGGATTTGAGTCCGCATAGTAACGAACCTCTATTATCTCTTTACTCACGCCGTGTTTTATCAAATATCTAGCTGCCGATTCGGCTCTTTTTAGGGATAGCGCCATGTTATACTCTTTTTCGCCCAGGCTATCCGAGTGACCGGCGCAGACTACAAGATTTGCCTTTTTGGCGGCAATCTCTTTTACCGCAGCATCCAGCATCCTTATACTCTCATCGTTAAGCTCCGCCGACTCCGCGCCAAAAAACAAAAAGTAAGTTAACGGCTTAGGAGGCATTGCCGAAATGGTATCTTTGTACTTGCCCATAACGGCCTTTTCGTCCGATACTTCACTTGAGGCGCTACCGTCTTTTTTTACTTCAAGCTTTTCCCATGCCTTATCTATCGTTACGCTTTTACCGCTTTTATCGACAAAAGCTATCTTGCCTACCTTTCCACCCTCTTCAGGCAACAGGGTTACCGTTGTTTTATCTGCACATCCGACCATAAACAGCAAGGCAAGAGGTGCAAGTAGTTTTTTATATATATTCATTATTCGGCCTCTACCACAAAATAGGTGCCGCGAATTCCTATGGTCGCCGTTTTTGATTCAACCTTCATAGATTCAGGGTTCATTTTGGCGATAAGCCCGGTCATACAGGCTATAGTCCCCTTGCCTATCTTGCCGACAAAGCTACCTTTTTTATCGCCCGGCTTAAACATATATTCTTTTACGGTAAATTCGGCATTTTGACCGACCGAAACAAGCGTATCGTCGCTAAATATAAGACCTGCGGAGCCGCCCTGCCCCGTCTTTATTGTATCGCTCTCAAAAAACTTTTCCCCAACCTTTGGAGTTGAAGAATTCTTGCCGTTTTTTATGATTTTTACGTCACCGCCTACACTCTTGAATATCCCTGCCGCCTCGGCTGCAAAGGACATATACATCATCGAACTTGCGATAAAAAGTAATAGCGCTTTCATTTTTGCCACCTTTGATTAGGTTATTATGATTTATTATACCCAAAAAACGAAATACAATACGGTCACGAAAATGCCACGTTTTTATATTGCACGTCATAATCCATCTTTTTATACAATTATCCAAGCAAATCAATCAAGGAATAATATATGAGCGACATACTAAAAATAGGTCAACTAGAACTCAAAAGCCGCCTAATAGTAGGTAGTGGCAAATATCCGGACTTCAAAACTACGAGAGAAGCGACACTGGCGAGCGGGAGCGAGATGATAACCGTGGCCGTCAGACGCGTAAACATCATGAACAAAGACGAAGAAAATCTAATGGATTATTTCAAAGACACGGATGTGAAGCTACTGCCAAACTCAGCCGGGTGCAAGACTGCAGATGAAGCAATCACGCTATTTCGTCTAGTGCGTGAGGCAACCGGCATCACCACTATCAAGCTTGAATGCATCGGCGACTACGACAAGACACTATATCCGGACGTCATCGAGACGCTTGCCGCTACGGAAGTACTGGCGCGTGAGGGCTTCACAGTATTTGCGTACACCAACGACGATCCGATAATGGCAAAACGGCTTGAAAATGCGGGAGCCGCAGCCGTAATGCCTCTAGCTGCACCAATAGGAAGCGGGCTTGGCGTACAAAATAGATACAACATAGTGTTTATCAAAGAGGCTATCAAAGTCCCTGTCATTGTGGATGCTGGCGTCGGATGTGCCAGTGACGCGGCAATAGCGATGGAGCTAGGGGCGGACGCGGTGCTGACAAATACGGCGATAGCGCAAGCGCAAAATCCCGTAATGATGGCTGAGGCTATGAAACACGCAGTAATGGCGGGTAGAATGGGCTTTTTGGCGGGAAGAATAGCCAAAAAACCGTATGCTTCGGCAAGCTCGCCGATGAACGGGCTGATACAGTTTTAACGCCCTTTTGGGTAGAATACGCCATAAAATTTATGCAGGAGAGGCAGAAAATATGGATTTATCAAAAATAGAAATCGGTAGCAATCCGGACGGCATCAACGTAGTAATCGAAATACCTTACGGCACAAACATCAAATACGAAATAGACAAAGAAAGCGGCGCGGTAGTCGTAGATAGAGTAATGTACTCTGCGATGTTCTACCCTGCAAACTACGGTTTTGTGGCGAACACACTATCAAACGACGGCGACCCTGCGGATGTACTAGTACTCAACGAATACCCGCTTCAAGCAGGCTGTGTAATCAAATGTAGACTTATAGGCGTTCTTATCATGGAAGACGAAAGCGGAATGGACGAGAAACTTCTAGCCGTGCCTGTAAAAAAACTAGACCCAAGATATGAAAACATCAAATCAATCGACGATTTGCCAAAAATCACGGTAGACAGAATCAAAAACTTCTTTGAAACATACAAAATGCTTGAACCAAACAAATGGGTAAAAGTAAAAGGTTTTGAAGACCTAGCATCTGCTACAAAAATCCTTGACGACGCAATAAAAGCGTATAACAAATAAGTACGTTAAGACGGGTAAAGCTCGTCTTGCTACGCTAGCCGCTTTAAGCGGCAGAAAATTAGGAATTACAATGTTCAAAGAGTTTAGAGAGTTTGCAATCAAAGGCAATGCCGTCGATATGGCGGTCGGTATTATCATCGGTGCGGCATTCGGTGCTATCGTAAACTCTCTAGTCGCGGACATCATCACCCCTCCCATAGCCCTTATCATGGGGAGCGTAGACTTCTCAAACCAGTTTTTTATCCTCAAAGATACAAATGGCGCAGGCATTTATCACACATTGGCGGAAGCAAAAAAAGCGGGAGCCGTGACGCTAAATTACGGATTATTTTTAAACGTACTAATTAACTTCGTTATCGTAGCTTTTGCAACATTTTTTCTCGTTAGGACAATAAATAAACTAAGACGGCAAATAGAAGAAAATAAAAGCGTTGAACAAGGTCAACCCACAACCAAAACCTGTCCGTACTGTAAAAGCGAAGTGCATATAGAAGCGGTAAAATGCCCGCATTGCACATCAGCCATCCAGTAAAATCACCCCAAAATCCACACCAATAACCACAAGGAACCAATTTGTCTTTTTCACAATTAAAACTATGCCCCGAAATCCTAAAAGCAATAAAAGACGAAGGATATGAGACACCGACTCCGGTACAGGCACAGGCTATTCCGTATATATTAGAGGGACGCGACATGCTAGCCGGGGCGCAGACGGGTACCGGCAAAACGGCTGGTTTTACTCTGCCTATGCTAGAAATTTTATCCAAAACCCCTCCCGCAAAACCAAAAAGACGTATCCGTGCGCTCATCCTAACCCCTACACGCGAGCTAGCCGCACAAGTAGGCGAGAGCGTCAAAACATACGGTAAATATCTAACCCTCAAAAGCACGATAATATTCGGCGGTGTCGGCATCAATCCGCAAATCACGGCGCTCAAAAACGGCGTAGATATCCTTATCGCAACACCGGGGCGTCTACTCGACCATGTAGGACAAGGGACGGTGGATCTTGGCGGGGTGGAGATATTTGTTCTTGATGAAGCGGATAGAATGCTGGATATGGGCTTTATCAAAGATATCAAAAGGGTTATCGAAAAGTTGCCGAAAAAAAGACAAAACCTCCTCTTTTCGGCAACCTACTCTGATGAGATAAAGGCTCTGGCAAATAGCCTACTCAAAAACCCAGCGGAGGTGGAAGTGGCTAGACGCAATACCTCAAGCGAGCTAGTAGCGCAAAGCGTGTATCTAGTCGATTGCAAACGCAAAAGCGCACTACTTCTAAAACTAATCACGGACAACAAATGGGAGCAAGTGCTAGTTTTTACGAGGACAAAGCACGGCGCCAATAAACTCAGCGAATACCTAGAAAAATCCAAAATCAGCTCCGCCGCAATACACGGAAATAAAAGCCAAGGGGCCAGAACAAAGGCTTTGGATGATTTTAAGAAGGGGAAAGTAAAAGTGCTAGTCGCCACAGACATAGCGGCACGTGGCATAGACATAGATGCATTGCCGCACGTAGTCAACTTCGAGCTACCGAATATTTCGGAAGACTATGTCCACAGAATAGGTAGAACGGGGCGTGCAGGATGCGAAGGTGAAGCCGTATCACTGGTATGCGTGGACGAAGCAGAGTACCTCAAGGGGATAGAAAAACTAATCAAAAAAGAGATACCAAAGCGCATCATGGAAGGTTTCGAGCCGGATCCGCTTATAAAAGCAGAGCCTATCTCAAGAGGCGGCGGCAACAGAGGCGGCAATACTTCTGGTCGAGGGTCAAATACAAATAACCGTGGAAATAGAAATGAACGTCCGCAAACCGGACATAAAAAAGATGGGGACAAGCGTGGCAGGAGATAGACGGATAGACATAAGAGCCGGGCTGAAGGTGCGTATAGTACTCAAGGCCGACCAAAGAACTGGCAAACTAACGGAAGGTGTAGTCAAAGACATACTCACAAACTCCCCTACCCATCCGCACGGTATAAAAGTGCGGCTAATGAGCGGTGAAGTCGGACGAGTCAAAGAAATAGCGCAATAAATGACAATATTACGTTTTTCTTAACTTTATATTTATTCTCCCTTATATATAATCAATTTATAATATTATTAAAAGATGTATATACATGTTAATAAACTGGCACGATAGCTACAGCATCCACAACACAAAAATCGACAATCAACATAAAAAACTTTTTGAACTTGCCAAAAAAGCCTCTCTAATGGGGGGCAAATATGCTTCCAGAGAAGAGATAAGAGAGATATTGGCTGAATTTTTTGAGTATATGAAAGTTCATTTTGCTGACGAAGAGGCATATATGGAGTCTATAGACTACCCTCTTTTGGGCGACCACAGAGAGCTACACAAGCACATTGTCAAAGAGCTTGCGGCAACAATTTTGCAAATAAAAAACGTTAACGAGATGAAAGAGAAACTTGGCGTCATAGCCCAAGAGTGGTTGCTAGACCATATATTACACCATGATATGCTCATAGAAAAATACAGGATGAGAAGCATACTGGATGAAAAAAACGGTACAAAAGAGCAAAAAACCCATTCAAGCATAGCAAAAGAAGAGCAACAAGAGGATAGCCAGCCGACCAAAAAACAGGATGGGTACTATTATTCTTGCGGCTGCGAGGGAAAAGTACATGCGATACCAAAAAATGCCCACAACGATATACAAAAAAAAGGGCTCTCGTATAAGTGCAAAAAATGTGGGCAAACCATAGTATACACTGGGCATTTTTACTTTGCCCAGTAGCTACTCGGCCATCTTATAGAGCCCCATAATGATTTCAAACGCAATGAGCCAGATGATTATCCACTCTAAAAATTCACTTTTTTTGTGATTTAGTATATCCGTCAAGAACATTATGTCGTATTTTAAAAGACCCAGCTTAAATTCGACTATCTCGAATCTCTCTTTTAGCTCAAAAAATACCGACAGGTCATTATAAAGTCTCTCCGCAGTCTCGTCATCCCAAAGTATGTTAGGCTTATCGAGAAGATGCATATCGACGATAATCTCATGACGCAAAAGCGCCAAAGAACTTGCCAACTCTATCAGAGACTTTCGCTTGCCAAAGTATCCTTTTTCACGTCTACTGAGTAAGCTCTTACTTGTAGTTAGTTTTCTATCCAGTACCGTTTCGTATTTTTCGAGTCCTACGCTCTGAGAGGCTATAAGTGCAGCGACAAAAAGAAGCGAATCGCTAAAAGAGCGTATCAACAATTTCTCGTTTGTTACCCTAAACTCGCTCGTAAGCTCGGCGCACTCTTCTATCTTATAATCTTGATTGATATGCCCAAGCTTAAGCATCCCGCCGAGAGGCGCTATAAACTCGTATATTTCATCTTTTGTGAAACCCAAAAACGCAAAGCATCCAAACACGGTAAAAAATAGATACTTATCGCCAACCTTGGCATAAAAGGCTTTTTCCAAGACACGCTCAAAACGGACTCCGAGACGAAGCTCTATCTCCTCTTTTTGCGGGGATTTTTCCAAATGGTAAGCGTATAGTTCCATGACTTTGCCCCCTAGTTATTTTGGAAGTAGTTTTCTATCCCCTCCATTATACCTTTTGCAAGCAGCGCTTTGTAGTAATCTTCTCGTAACTTTTCAAGGTCTCCGTCATGAGTCAAATATCCAAGCTCGACAAGAACGGCAGGCATTTGAGCCCCCACAAGCACCCAAAAAGGCGCCTCTTTTACACCGCCGTCGGTCGTATCTTTGTATTTACTTTTAGCATACCCAAGCATTCCACGCTGCACGTCTATCGCAAGTTTATTTGACGCAACTATTTTCTCACGGTTTAGAAAATTTAAAAAAGTCTCTTTACTAAAAGCATCCATCAGGCCGACTCCATTTTCTTTTTCGGCGGCTTTCTTGGCTCTTTCGCTACGCGCCGGAGATAAAAAATATGTTTCTATCCCATGAAACTTGTTTGGATCGGAATATCTGGTATCTATGGCGTTTGCGTGCACCGATACAAAAATATCGGCACTTTTTTTGTTCGCAAAACTTGTACGATCTTGAAGTTCGATAAATATATCGTTATCCCTGGTTAGGTGTACCGTGTATCCTTTTTTTTCAAGCATACCCGCCAACAACTGAGACACTCTGAGCACTATATCTTTTTCTTTGACACCGTTTGTGCTTATAGCACCGGGGTCTTTGCCGCCGTGGCCGGGGTCTATGACTATTGTTTTTTTCTTAGCTACGATAAAGGTATTCTGCTCTTTTTGGCTATCTTCTTTTATCATAGGCGAATCGTCTTTGGGGGAAATATTTGAGGGCTGCTTATCGATTTGCCGAATCATCTTATCGGCTGCCTGCTCGGTAGATTTTTTACCGCCGACAAGGGCTATTGATACAAAATCTTTCCCTTCCGAGATATTAAATTTTGCGTTTTTATCGGCTACGACAACAACCCTGACAGTTTGTTTATCAAACTGTGCGACTTTAATCTCGGGCATAGATAGGCTGGAGCCGCTTTTAAACGATCCTCTTAGCGTCGCACCGATATTGAAGTAAAATTTTAGTTTGGTTTTATCGGGTATATCGAGTGCGGCTTTTTTTGGGGTAGACAGAAGAGGTTTTGAGATTTTTAGCGTAACAACATCATCTTTTATCTCTACGTTCGTTACTTCCGGCAATGGTGAGCCCAGAAGGGGCAATATAAAAAACAGAGCTAAGAAAAAACTTCTAAGCATCATCCCCTGCGAGTTCTTTCATAAGCTCTTTTACGCTCACTATTTTGTCTATTTTGTAGCCGTTTGAGCCGGAAAAATAAAGACCTAGATTGGCATCACCCATAGCGGCGTCGGCAAGTCTATCTGCTATGCAATATCCTACAGCCTTGGCCTCAACGCCTTGATGGCAAGGGACAACACAGTTTGATATACATTTTACGTCAGGAGCGGTCTTGGCCTCAACCATATCAAGAAGCTTGGTTTTCACGCCTCTGGCAGGATAGCCGACCGGCGACTTCATAAGCACTATATCTTCTTCTTTTGCGTTTATTAGTATGTCTTTAAATATTTGCGGAGCGTCACACTCGTGAGTAGCTATAAATCTAGTACCCATCTGAACACCGGCGGCACCCATCGCCATAAATTTTTTGATATCGGCGTTATCCCATATGCCGCCCGCAGCAATTACCGGAATATCTCCCCATTTTGCAGCCTCTTCTATAACCTCAGGTATAAGGTTTTCTAGTTGATACTCATCTTTGTAGCAATCTTCAAACTGCACACCTTGATGCCCGCCTGAAAGTGGCCCCTCTACTATCACGGCATCAGGCAGACGTCCATATCTACCTTCCCATCTTTTGTTTAGTATCTTCAAAGCTTTTGCACTTGATACTATAGGGACAAGCGCAACGTCGGGAAAATCTGCCGTAAATTCAGGCATATTAGTAGGTAGTCCGGCTCCTGTAACTATTATGTCTATTCCGGCCTCACAGCTATCCCTTACAACTCTTCCGTAGTCATTAATAGCGTAAAGTACGTTCATTCCAAGCGGTACGCTACCGCATATTTTTCGAGCATTTTTGACTATCTCGAACAAAGCGTCTTTGGAGTAAAAATTATCAACCCCAAAAGGTCTTCCAAAACTAAGATTCTTTGCGAATTTTTTATTCTCATAATAGCCTGTGCCAACGGCGCTGATAATTCCCAGTCCGCCCTCTTTGCTGACATTGCCGCAGAGTTGATCCCAGCTAATACCGACGCCCATACCGCCTTGAAGAATTGGGACTTTTATCTCATGTTTGCCTATTTTAAGAGATGGAAGACTCATTTTGAGACCTTTAACTTTGCAAATTTTCTTTTTCCGACTTGAACTATATATTCACCGCATACCAGCACGTTTTTTACATCCGTGGATTTTTCACCGTTTATTTTTACGCTTCCAGCTTCGACGGCGCGTCTAGCCTCTGAGTTTGAAGCCGCAAGACCGGATTCCCTCATCGCGTCAAGCAGTCCTATTCCCTCATTCATATCAAACTCAGGCATATCGCTTGGCAGCTCGTTTTTTGAAAATACGTTATCAAATTCTTCTTTGGCAGCCCTGGCCGCTTCTTCGCCCCGGTATCTAGCCGTCAGCTCCAGGGCTAGCTCCTCTTTGACCTTTTTAGGGTGTTTTGAGCCGTCCGCAACGCCCTCTTCAAGAGCTTTTATTTCGGTTATACTTTTTGAGCTTAGCAGGTAGTAATACTTCCACATAAGCTCGTCAGATATGCTTAGTATTTTGGCATATATATCTTTTGGCTCTTCGTTTATACCGACATAGTTGCCTAGCGACTTGCTCATTTTTTGAACGCCGTCAAGCCCTTCTAGGATAGGCATCATAAGCACCGCTTGTTCTTTGCATGAGCCGTAGCTTGCCTGGAGGTGTCTGCCCATAAGTAGATTGAACTTTTGGTCGGAGCCGCCTATCTCGATATCGCTTTTTAGGTGTACGCTGTCAAAGCCTTGAAATAGCGGATACAAAAACTCATAAATAGATATCGGGGAGTTACTTTTGAATCTCTTTTCAAAATCATCTCGCTCAAGCATTCTAGCCACTGTCTGACGACTCGCAAGCTCTACCATTTCGTATGAGCTTAATTTCCCGAGCCACTCGGAGTTAAAAACTACCGTAGTTTTTGCAGGGTCAAGGACTCTAAATACCTGCTCTTTATAGCTCTCGGAGTTTGCCAGCACATCCTCTTTTGTCAGTTTCTTTCTAGTTTCGCTTTTTCCGGTCGGGTCGCCTATCATAGCGGTGAAATCGCCAATGAGAAACAGCACCTGCGCGCCGTATTTTTGAAATGTAGCGAGTTTATTGAGAAGTACCGTGTGCCCTAGGTGCAAATCCGGAGCGGTCGGGTCAAACCCTGCTTTTACGGTGTATGTCTTGCCATTTTCTATATATTCTTTGATGTGGGTAGCTATTTTTTGTTCGTCTATTATCTCAAATGAGCCTCTTTGTATTTCAGCGAGGGCTTCGGTAAAAGTCATTGATTTTCCTTGTAGGCGTCGTCAGCGAAAGCAAAGTCTATAAGCTTAAAATTCCTAGCGATTTTATCTTTTATGCTCTTAAAATCGTGCTTGATTTCTATCTCCACGGTGCAGTATTCCGTAAAGGCTTTCGCCTTTCCAATCTCGAGTGTAACGATGTTTATATCGTGTTTTGCCAAAAAGCCTACAAAGTGCGAAAGTGAGCCTCTGCGGTTTTCAAGAGCCACCACAACCCTGAATGTCCGTATCTCGGATTTTGTCCACTCCACAAACACCATCGGCTGATGTGAAGCTATCATCTCATCGGCATGGGAACAAAGCTTGTGATGGACTGTGGCTTTGCCTTTATGAAAGAATGCAACTATGTCATCCCATTTTTTCGGGTGGCAGCAGACATCAAAACTAAGCTCCGTCACCGGCTTATTGGAGTAAAAATCAAAGTGGTCAAAGTGATATTTTTTGAATTTTATCCCCATAATCCTCGTAAAAAGTGAGCGAGATTTTAGGCTTGACTCCTCTTTTATTTTTTTTACAAACTCTTGATAATAAGCCTTGTCTCTTGGGATTTTGTAGATGATTTGGGAGTATTTTTTGTCATCCAGCCAGCTTCTAAGCTCATAGTAGTCAAACCCAAAAGTGTGCGCTAATATATTTTTTGCAACACGCCTATCAAGGTCTTTTATTTTTTGGGCACATATATTTCTGATGGAGTGCTTGGCGCGGGAAGTTTTGACGCTATCCATCCACGTACATCTTGCCTGCGGCTTGTCAGAGGTTACGATGGCGCATATATCGCCGCTGTTTAAAGTGTGCAACAACGGCACTTTGGCGTTATTGACGTATGCTTCCTTGGCCTTATGTCCCACCTCGGTATGTACGGCGTAAGCAAAATCAAGAGCGGTAGCCCCGACCGGAAGGGTAAAAAGCTCACCTTTTGGAGAGTAAACGACTATATCTTCGCTTATCAAATCATTTTTGGCAAGCTCATAAAACTCCATTGCGGTATCACCGTGAAACTCAAAATTTTTGAGCCACTTTGACCCGCTCATAGCGGCAGGCGCGGAAACGCCGGATTTATAGTTTGAGTGCGCCGCTATCCCAAATTCCGCTATATCATCCATATCATAGGTTCGTATCTGCGCCTCAAAAATCGTGTTATCGAAAAAAAGAGTCGTATGTATGGTTTGATATCCGTTCTCTTTTGGAATTGCCACATAGTCCTTAAATCGTCCCACAAGCGGCTTAAAATTTGTATGCAAAATACCGAGTACCTTATAGCAATCGTTTGTGCTTTTGACCAGTATTCTAAGCGCTAAAAGATCGAGCACCTCATCAAGGCTAACCCCTTTTCTCTGCATTTTCTGATAAATTGAAAAGTAGTGCTTCACCCTCGATTTTATCTCAAAACTATCCTCTTCAATTCCGCTTTTAACGAGCAAATCTTTGATTTTTTCGATTATTGCATGGAGTCTAGCGTCGATGGCGGCATCGTTTTTGTGCATATAGTCGTCTATTTTTGCATAGTCTTCCGGAAAAAGAGCCCGAAAAGATAGGTCTTCAATGTAATTTTTTAGTTTGCTAATACCGAGTTTGTAAGCTATCGGGGCATAAACGACAAGGCTTTCTTCGGCTATCCGCTTTTGTTTTTTTACCTCAAGGGCATCTAGCGTAAGTAGGTTATGAAGTCTATCCGAGAGCTTGATTACGAGAACCCTAGGGTCGTCTATGGCGGAACTTAGCATTTTTCTAAAAGATAGCGCCGCTTTTAAAAGTTTTTCGTCTTTATTGGATGGCGGAAGCTCATGCTCTCTTAGCTCGTCTATTTTGGTTAAACCGTCAACCAATTCGGCAACGACCGTTCCAAATCTGGCTGCAACTTCACTTTTGGCAAAACCGGTATCTTCGACGACATCGTGCAAAAGCGCAGCTTTTATCATATCTTCCGTGCCGCCAAAATGAGCCACTATAGCCGCAACCAGTATGGGGTGCACGGCGTAATCGGCGCCGCTTTTACGTTTTTGCCCTTTGTGGGCTTCTATACAAAATGAGATTGTTGCAATAAGCGAAGAGGTTTCGCCTTTAAATTTTTTTAATAAGAAGTCTTTAGCGGCCTCTACCGTATCTATGCCGCTAACGTCTCTGATTAGTTCTTGCAAGAGGAGATTTTATGATTTTGTTATTTTTATAAGGCCTTCGCTTATTTCCATAAGCGCTATATCAACCGGTTTTATTTTTTTGATATCAAGGTCAAGCAAAGGTTTTGCGCCCTTAAATAGCTCATCAACTCTTTTGTTAACCGCTACGCTTAGAAGATATCTATCTCCGCCTGCATACACCAAAGCTTTTGCGTTTATCTCTTCCATTCTCATTTTTGTTATCCTATTTTATTAAATTCTTTTTACTATAGAGCACTCAGCCGTGCCGCCGTTGATAATTCTTGCCAAAACACCCTCGCAAAACATATCGCACACCACTATCGGTAGATTATTGTCTTTTGCCAATGCTATGGCAGTATCATCCATAACTTTGATATTATCCTGCAATGCCTCTTCATAACTAAGCTCATGCAGTTTTTTTGCATCGCTAAATTTATTTGGGTCTTTATCGTATACGCCGTCTACTTTTGTAGCCTTGATAATCATATCGGCACCTATCTCAACGGCTCTTAGCGTAGCCGCCGTATCGGTAGTAAAAAACGGATTCCCGGTTCCTGCCGAAAATACGACAACTCTTCCTTTTTCAAGGTGTCTTACCGCACGACGAACTATGAACGGCTCACATATCTGTTCCATTTTAATGGCGCTTTGAAGCCTAACGCGAACGCCAAGACTCTCCAATGCCCCTTGAATAGCTATACCGTTGATTACCGTAGCCAACATCCCCATATGGTCTGCTGCGTTTCTTTTAATAAGGCCGTCTTTACTTGCGGTTACACCTCTTACGATGTTGCCGCCGCCGACGACTATCCCGACTTCTATATCGCTTTCAACAAGTTTTTTTATCTCGTTTGCAACGTATTTTAATACTTCGGTATCTATTCCGTAGCCGACATCGCTAGCTAGCGCTTCGCCGGAAAATTTGACCAAAACCCTTTTTCTGCTCTTGCCCTCAATCGTGGAGTCTTGCACCCAAATCTCCTAAATTTTTACTGAAATCATACAAAAAAAGGGCTTATTTTGTGATTTTGCCTCAAAGGCTAATATTCTATTTTGCTTCCATCTTCCAAGACAACGGCATTGTGTAAAATATCTATTCCGTTAATCTCGCTAATTATTTCGGATTCGTAAAAAGGCTTAAGATGATTGATAAATATATTGAAATTTATTTTGTCAAGCTTGCCAAGCTCCTCTTCCAATAATGCGGGAGTTAGGTGCATACTATCTAGGGCTAGCTTTTTAAACCTTGACGGGAATGAACACTCTATAACCAAGTTTTTTAGGTTTTTCGTATTTTTTATTTCTTCCAAAAGAGATTCGCAAACACCTGTATCAGAAGTTATCATGGTTGCTTTAGCATTTTTTGTTATTTTATATCCACAACTTGCTACCGTATGGCATGTTGCGAACGGCTCAATCTGAATGCCGCCAATATCAAACTTATCTCCATAATTTATCTCATGGAACATTATCGATTTATCACTCTTATCGAGCAAATCAAGCTCTGAAAAATCCGGCCATATTTTCCAGTTTAGGATATGCTCTTTGAGGCTTGCGATAGTGTCTTTCAGTCCGTAAATATTAAGGGGTTTTGTCTTTATGGCATAAAAAGCGTCTATCAAAAATGCTATATCTATGATGTGGTCAAGATGGCAATGCGTTAAAAAAATGTGCTCTATAGCTGCGGCGTTTTCTTTTAGAGGGGCAATGATATTTCCCGCATCTATTACTATATTTTGGGCTATGCGAAAGCACGTCGTGTTTTTGCCGCACCCTTTGCCACCGTATGCACCAAGCACATCTATATGGTTTATCATTTAAGCCCCCGCTATTTAGTCGTAAATGTGAATACGCCGTCAAACTCACTCGGCGGATTTTCTATATAGTGCTCACATCTCTCTATATATACGTTATACAGATAGACGCCCGTTTTGTCATGAAGCTCTTTAAATATAGACAAAGCCTCGGTAAACAAAGAAGCCCTGTATGCAGACAAAGCCTCTTGATATCTCGTATTTTCAATCTTAAATTCTTCGCTGGGCGCCTTATCGTCCAAAACCTCATAGATAGATACCGGCTCGTTTTTGCCCTTTACCCTTACAAGGTCTAGTTCTCTAATAGTATAGTCGTTTTTGAGACCGGATTTCGTAAATTCACTAATTACGATATGCGCATGATAAGGCTTGCAAAGACCTTCGAGCCTAGAGGCTAGATTTACGGGGTCACCGATGATGGTATAGTCGGCTCTACCGTAAGACCCCATCTCTCCAACCGTTACATCTCCCGTATTTATACCTATTCCTATCTCTATCTTAGGCTTGCCCTCTTCAAGAAGTCTTTTATTTAACTCGCTTAAAGAGCGTAATTGCCTAACAGCTGAACCGACGGCTGCATCCTCATGATTTTCTACTTCATTTGGCGCATTCCAGTAAGCCATAATAGCGTCGCCTATAAACTTATCGACAGTCCCCTTGCTTTCAACAATAATGTCAACCATAGGGGTCATATATTCATTTAGCAAGCCGATAAGTGCCTTCGGGCTTCCCATAGCCTCCGACAAAGTCGTAAACCCACGGATATCGCTAAAAAATATAGTTACAAATTTCTCTTTAATCTCAAAGCTATTCATATTTGAGTGTTTGAGCAAGTCCTCGACGACGGCAGGGGAAACTTTTTTTGCGAATTTTGCTTTTATAAAGTCTTTCTGGCGGCTCTCTAAAAAGTAGTTCATTAAAGACAAAGACATAAAAGAGAGAAGCATTGCCGCAAAAGGAAATAAAATATTCAAAACTATGCCCTCGTGGAATAGCATATAATATTCAAATCCGACAAACGAAAATAAAATCGCTACAAACAATGCACTACCTAATGCCGCACTGGCATAAGCGGTCAAAGTAACGGTAATAGCGACTCCCGCCAGTATAAGAGCTAAATTTGCCCCCTCAGCCCAAGACGGTCTATATAAAAAATCGCCTTTTATGATGTTGTCTATTGCATTGGCGTGCGCCTCAACTCCTGGATATACAGAGTCAAAAGGGGTAGCCCTAAGATCGAGAAGTCCGGCAGCCGAAGTGCCGACTAATATAAATTTTCCCTCTATATCTTTTTTGTCAACCTTACCCGCATATACGTCATACGCCGATATATACTTGAATGTTTTTGCCGGGCCACGGTAATTGATGAGCAATCTGCCAAATCTATCCGTAGGTATTTCCATTTCACCCATAACGACGCCTTGGACGCCGTTTTCATCATAGTAAACGTCTATTTTTTTGTATCCGCTGGCTGCCCTTATCATCTCAAGCGACAGAGACGGAAAAGGTCTGTTTTCATACTTTAAAACCATAGGAATTGAACGGACTATGCCGTCAGAATCCGGTATAGTATTAAAAAACCCGCTTGAATATCCGGCTTCTTGTATTATCTTGGTATTCATAACCGCCCTGTGCGCACTAGCCAAAAACTCAACTTCCGGTTTGTTTTTCTCGGCAACTATTGCAGCTACATTCGGAGCTCCGGTAGGCTTCATACCGTCATTTTCAAGGGCAAATATATACCCGAGTATCGTTGGAGAATTAGCAACGGCATTTGCCGCAACTCTGTCATAATCTGGAGCGTTTGAGGCGTCATACCCTATCTCTTTTAGCACCTTTGCCGGAGATGAATTATCCGGCTCCGCAAAAACAATATCCAGACCTATAGCTCCCGCCCCATTGGCCGCTAGATTGTCAAGGACTTTGGCAAACTTATTACGGCTCCACGGCCACTGCCCAAGCTCTTTTAGACTTTTTTCATCTATATCCACAATCACAACATCTTTTGAGGCCGGGGTTGGACCTCTAAAGACAAACATAAGATCTCTTAGCTTGTCATCAAAAACCTGTACGCTTTTTGGCAAATACAAATACCCTATAGAACAAGCAAAAAATATTACTAAGCCGATGAATCCGTAGTTTTTTAGCTTTTTAAGCACTCAAATTCCTATTGTTTATTAGCCTTAAATACACCCGAGGCTGTAGCACTGCCGTCGGTCACAAACTTAAATGAGCCGCCTATTGTTTTGGCATTAGGTCCATAAAAATTACCGTCCAAAGTTCCTGTTTGAATCGAGCTACCGTTACTGCCCGTACCGCTAAAAGGATTTCCACCGTCCACAAACGCCCTAAAAGACGAATCGGCTGCGCTAAATTGCATATTCATTGCGCTCGTAGACGCATTTACGGCTACGTTCCAATTTTGACCGCCGACGGTGTCAAACGCTATATTGCCCACAATGGCCTTATTTGAACCGAAATTTATACTTAAGTTTACTATATTATTTGCGTCCACCTTGATGGCACTATAATATCCATCCGAATTTACTACACCGCCTATCGACTGACCTTTGTAGTTTGCGGTAATCTCATTTGCAACAAGCGAATTTATTTCATCGGTCTTAGTAACCGCTCCACCTACCCAGGTTCCATATTTTACATACTGAGTGCCAGAATAATCATACTCGGCAATCCAGTATCCCCAAGACGCATAATCCGCATCTGAACCGTCAGGGGCCGTATACATCTTACTGTTTGCACTGTTGACGGTATAGCCCTCTAAGTTACCGCCAAGCCTAACCGAGAAGCTATCTTCTCCTGAGATAGTTGCCAGACCGCTTGGGCTAACGCCGGCAAAGAAATTCGACAAATATGCCTCGCTTGAGGTCGGAAGGATAGAAAATGAAGAAGTTGTGTCTGTATCATAATTAAATCCGCCGCCTTGCGCATCATAATTGGCTTTAGTAGAGCCAAATACGCTTATTCGCCCATCCAAAGCGTATACGGAGTTTTTGTCATAATTATTTGAATATGCATCTGCCCACTTCGGCGCACTTACCGCACTCACCCCATCATTCACAAGATTATCAACAGCTTTTGTGGTTAAATCTTTTATGGTGTCAAGGTTTGGCATTGCCGTGTTTTGAGGAGGCTGGTTTTGAGGTTGAGGCTGTCCTTGTCCGCCACCGTCTCCGCCGTTATTTGTCTGAGTAGTATTGCTAGCAAACGGAGCTAATCCGCCCTGAATATTTCTCATATCCTCAGGAGTTATTTGTACTGCAGGCTGCACAAATCCCATATTTGTACGTGTTATCTGTCCCTGATTGACTACGACCGGCGGAGGAGGCGTAGGTATATTAGGAGACACCGTTATAGCTCCCCTCATACACATAACCAAAGTTTCACCGCTTGGCAATACCCTGCCTGCCAACGTAGTACCTCTGATGCCTATAGTTGCCGTTTTGGTCTCTATTTTAAATTTATCCGGCGCTATTTTGCCTATCTTTCCGGTAACTGCTTTGAATGTACCTTCACCTACGCCGAATCTAGCTTTTGGAGAGGCTGCATCCGCGGAGTATTCCTCTACTTTAAACAAAGTATCGGAGCCTACGGTAATAACGGTCTTATCGTTAAATACTATCTGGGCGCTTGAACCTTTTTGGGACTTAATGCCGTCTTTTTCTTCAAGCACAAAGCCGGAGGCGGCTTTTATTGTTTTTGTGGCCCTAAGTACGGATACGTCTCCGTTAACGGCTGTTATTTTACCTACGGAGGCAAATAGTAGGGTTTGGAGGATTAGTAGAAGGGGTATAAAGTTTTTCATTTCGTCCTACTGCTTGTTTGCTTTAAATACGCCTGATGCGTTATAGCCGTTTGAAGTGGCTGCATTAAATCCGCCGCCTATAGTCGCAGCATTCGGTCCGTAAAAATTACCGGAGAGACTTCCGCCGCTGACCGTTCCTGCCGTAGAAGTGCTCATTCCCGTATTAAAGGAGGCGCCAAAAGCGGCATTAGCAAAATCCTTGGTGCTTGTAGATTGATCAACCGATAGGTTCCAAGATTGGCCACTTGCCGTACTAAAAGCTATATTACCGCTAAGTGGATAATTGTTGCCAAATTCAACGGTTAGGTTAACACTTGAGGTGGCTGTATTAATAAGATCAAATCCACTACCGTTAGATGCAACACCTCCCATCACTTTGCCGTTATATGTGGCAATAGAATTTGCCGTCGCCAAGTTGTTTAGCTCGCTTTCAAGAGTAGATGCCCCTCCAACCCAAAAACCAAAATCTATAAAATCAGGCGATGCAATCTTGTACCAATAACCCCAGGATGCATAGTCGGTGGCTACATCATCCGTCGTTACAAATGCGCTTGAGCCGTTTGTACTTCCGAAGCCAAAGGCATCCTCTGATACAAAAGAACTGCGTCCGTTGGTTACATCGGTACTATGATCCATTATACTGCCGTCCGACCATATCAGATAAAAATCCGATACACTCTGCGCATTAACATATTTTGTTATGCCAAAACTATTATAATCAGCCATACTTACACGAAACGTGGATATTTTGCCGACCATATCGTATACCTTCGAGCCGGATGAGCCTAGTGTATATACGCTACCGTAATTTGCGGCAATATTTGTATATTTCTCACCGCTGATGTATGTGGCATTATTGTCTCTATCTATGTCTGATAGCCTTGCGTATAAAGCATCTGCACCTTTTAGATATCCGACCTGTTCTCCGGTAAAGGTTGATTCAAATCCATAATAATTATCGCCATAGCCGGCATATTCAAAATTTAGCTTTGCGTTTCCGGCATCATCGGATGTTATACCTCCAACACCAAATTCTGCATCCAATCTTCCATTGTATATTCCAAAATAAGAGTAAAAAGCACTCCCTGTTTCCATATTGATATATCCGGCACCCGTATCGCCGGTCTTAAGTGTTTTATATGAATAAAGCCCTGTTGCCGGTAACTCTAAATATTTTGTATAAGGCAATGAATCTATATATTCTGGAGTTATAGTTTGAGTTTGGGCAACATTTTTTACCCCATCATTCACAAGATTATCAACAGCTTTTGTGGTTAAATCTTTTATGGTGTCAAGGTTTGGTATTGCCGTGTTTTGAGGAGGCTGGTTTTGAGGTTGAGGCTGTCCTTGTCCGCCACCGTCTCCGCCGTTATTTGTCTGAGTAGTATTGCTAGCAAACGGAGCTAATCCGCCCTGAATATTTCTCATATCCTCAGGAGTTATTTGTACTGCAGGCTGCACAAATCCCATATTTGTACGTGTTATCTGTCCCTGATTGACTACGACCGGCGGAGGAGGCGTAGGTATATTAGGAGACACCGTTATAGCTCCCCTCATACACATAACCAAAGTTTCACCGCTTGGCAATACCCTGCCTGCCAACGTAGTACCTCTGATGCCTATAGTTGCCGTTTTGGTCTCTATTTTAAATTTATCCGGCGCTATTTTGCCTATCTTTCCGGTAACTGCTTTGAATGTACCTTCACCTACGCCGAATCTAGCTTTTGGAGAGGCTGCATCCGCGGAGTATTCCTCTACTTTAAACAAAGTATCGGAGCCTACGGTAATAACGGTCTTATCGTTAAATACTATCTGGGCGCTTGAACCTTTTTGGGACTTAATGCCGTCTTTTTCTTCAAGCACAAAGCCGGAGGCGGCTTTTATTGTTTTTGTGGCCCTAAGTACGGATACGTCTCCGTTAACGGCTGTTATTTTACCTACGGAGGCAAATAGTAGGGTTTGGAGGATTAGTAGAAGGGGTAAGATAAATTTTGTTTTCATGACTTATGCCTCGCTCTAAAAGCTATAAATATAGCTAACGTTGACACCGCGCTTTTGATAAATTTTGTTTTCAAAATTCGATGTATTTTTATTGTAACTCACGCCCAAGTTCACTATTTGATTTTTGGCTATCGTCTTAAGAAGTCCCGCGCTGTAGCTATACAAAACATCTTTCTCTTTATCGGAGAAAGCTCCGTCAGTATCGGCATAAAATGTATTTTTTACCGACATACCGGCAGTTGCGTCAAGACCATCGATTAGAGGGTGATAAAGATTTATACTCAAGGCTCTCGTAGAGTTTGAGACGTCGGTTCTACCTGTTGCGCTTACGCCGTCATTGTAGTTTTCCATCTCTTTTGAAAAAGTAACATTACTTGACAAGACAGAACCGGTAGATGCAAAAAGTTTTCTGACGCCAAAACCTACATCTTGATAGAGCGAGTTTCTAGCCCAATTATTGTAGTAGTAATATTTTTTCTTCAATGACAAAGACGTTTCAAGAATTAAAGAGTCAGTTGCCTTGTAAGAGGCTTTTGGGGCAATACCTACACTGTACATATAATCTAAATTGCCGTATATGAGCTTGTCTGCCGTTAATCCAAGTGAAGCTTCATATGATTTTGTCCTATAACCAGGGCCTGTCGTAAGAGATACATATCTAGCGTTATTTGACGTTACGCTAAAGTAGCTCTGAGCATACAAAAGGATATTATCTTGCCAAAATAGGCCGTCGTATACATCTTTCATATCGTATATGTGATTGATTCCCGCAACTTCCGTATGATATCTGTCGGCTTTTGGAGCGTCTCCGGTTAAGTTAATACCTATGCTAGGGAGGGCATACTCTTTTTCCCCTATCCCATTATTGGTATTTGAGTCATACCCAAAACCCAAAGATACAAAACCGTTGAGAAAATGCTTTTGTCTGCTTTTTGCTATGGCGTCTTTGTATGCAAGCGCACTATCTCTTACTTTTTTTGGCAAATCATCTTTTAACGCTTCATCCAACTCACTCTCAGCCATAACGAATTCTTTTTGCTCAAAATACGCTCTAGCAAGCTCTAGACGGCTTCTTGTATGCGTAGGCTCAACGATAAGGGTTCTCTCAAAAGCCGCGGTAGCTTCATCGTATTTTTTTAACTCCAAGGCGGCTCTACCAAGATAGAAATTTACCTGCGGGTCATCTGATTTTAGCTCGTATAGTACGTAAAATTTATCGTACGCCTTAGCAAAATCTCCGGCATTAAATATCTTAACCGCATCATCAAAACTAGATTTATACGCCACTTTATCTATTTGAGTATTGTTCGCAAATAGCGGCGAACCTATAAAGATTGCGGCAACCGAGCTAATCAATAATCCTTGTTTTATCCCGTTATACATCCTTGAAGCTCTCCCTTATGTGTAATATTTTTTCTAAATTATCAAAAAAAGCATCGACTACTTTTGGGTCAAAATGCTCCCCTCTTTCCTCTTTAAAAAGATTATATATCTTTTCAAGCTCCCATGCTTTTTTGTAGCATCTATCGCTCCCCAGCGCATCAAATACGTCTGCAAGAGCCGTGATGCGACCAAAAATATGTATCTCTTCACCCTTGATACCTCGCGGATAGCCTCGTCCGTTCCATTTTTCATGATGTTCATAGGCTACGGTAGCGGCGGCGGAGATAATCTTTCTTGTTGAGTGTCTAAGCACCTCATAACCCATTGTCGTATGGGTCTTCATAACGTCAAACTCTTCATCCGTGAGCTTGCCCGGTTTTTTAAGTATCGCGTCTTCAATAGCCACCTTGCCGATATCGTGCATCGGGGATGCCATTCTGAGCAGTTCTGCTTCGGCATAGCTAAGCCCACAACCAAGCGCTAAAACATATGAATATTCCGCAACCCTCTTAACATGGTTGCCCGTCTCTTTAGAGCGAAATTCGCCCACCTCGCCCATAGTAAAGATGACCTCTTTTTGCGTATCCTCAATCTCTTTATGCAAGCTTGCAAGCTCTATGGTATTGGCTATATACGAAGTTACTAGGTTTAATTTTGCTACGTCGCTATCATTGAAACTATCGTCACTTGATAGCTTGTTTATACATTGGAGAGCGCCTATGGTCGTATTTTCACTATTTTTTACCGGTAAAACAACTATCGATTTGGTCAAATATCCTGTTTTACGGTCTATCTCGGGGTTAAATCTGCCGTCACTGTACGGGTCGTTACACACAACCGTCTCACCGTTACTATAGGCATATCCGGCAAGTCCAGTATTGTCGGGAATCTCAATATTCGGTATTCCGTGAGCCACCTTTGTCCAAAGCGTAGCCTTTTCCTTGTTGCCAATCCATATCGTAGCTCTATCTGCAGCGCTAAACTCTCTTGCCATATCCGCAAGCGCCACAAGCATCATCTCCGGCTCTTTTTGTTCGGCGACAAAGGCGGCATATTCGAGTATAAGATTTAAAGTGCCTTTAGAGGCTATAAGGTTAAGAGGGGCATATGCAAATTTAAAAAAATACAACAAGGTCGCCTCATCATAGGAATCGCCCTTTGAGAAAAAAGAAAAGACCTCCCCTCCGTGCTCTAGCATTTTGAATCTGCCGGCATACACCATACCGGATAGCTCAACCCCTCCTAGCTTATTAATACCGCTATCCGCCGTATATTCTACTATGCTCTCTTCGGCTATTTGTTGCATGGCGGATAATGTAGGTTTGTCTATGGAGCAGTTTTTTTGCGGATAGCATGTCTCGCCGTTGAATCTACAAACGAAAAATGTTACCTCTTTGCACACACCGAGCCTTACAAGGTAGTATCTCAAATTTGTAAAAACATCGTCAAAACTTTTTGAAGCGCCTATTTGGGAAGCGGCCTCCAAAAAAAGAGCATCCATAAAAAACCCTAATTCATAAAAATTACTAAATATAATGCCATATTATTTGATATAATCAAATAAATTTAAGACTAAAATGTGACCAAGCGTCAAAATCATATAGTGCAAGATTAACAAAAAGGTGTGCGAAAAATATGCTAGAAGCAAAAAGATTCGACCCAAAAAAATTGGCCGCTTACGGTTCGGTGCGAAAATTTAACCCTGGCGAAAAAGTGGTTAGAGAGGGTGACAGCGGAGATGAGATGTTTATCATCTTGCAGGGCAAGGTGAGCATAGAAGTTGGCGATATCACCGTAGGGGAAATGGCAGGCGGCGATTTTTTTGGAGAGATGAGCCTCATCGACGATGCACCCAGAAGCGCTACCGTAACAGCCGTCGAAACCAGTTTGCTGTTTGTTATTAACTCTACAAACTTTGAGCGCATCATCGCATGGGAGCCTGTGATAGCAATCAGAATAATGAAAAGCTTATCAAAAAGAGTAAGAGAGCTAAATACGGAAATAAAAAATATATTTGCCGACCAAGAATAGCTATATATTTTTCTCCCACTCAAAAGCGCTTTTGCAGATAATCTCTAAGTTGTCATATTTTGGTTTCCAGGATAGTGTTGCTAATATTTTTTTATTATCCGATATCAAAAGTGCAGGATCTCCGGAGCGTCTAGGCGCCTTTTGCACCTCAAAATCAACACCGCTAATCTTTTTGACCGTTTCCACAACCTCTTTTACGCTAGCTCCTCTGCCGTATCCACAGTTAAATACATCGCTTTTGCCGCCACCCTCAAGATACTCCAAAGCCGCGAGATGGGCCGACGCCAAATCCTCAATGTGTATATAATCCCTCACACAGCTGCCATCACTCGTCGGGTAGTCTTCGCCAAAAATAAACATCTTAGCTCTTTTGCCGCATGCCGCTTCGCAAGAGACCTTAATGAGGTGCGTCGCATTTGGAAATCTCTGCCCTATGCGTCCATCCATAGAGGCGCCGGCAACATTGAAATATCTGAGGATAACAAACTTAAAATCTTGATGTGCAGCCGCAGTGTCTCTTAACACCTGTTCACTCATTAGCTTTGAATATCCATATGGATTTATAGGAACCAGGGGGCTCTCTTCTGTTACCACACCGTCTTTTGGCTCACCGTATACTGCGGCGGTAGATGAAAATACGAAGCTTTTAACGCCCGATTTTACGGCACACCTGATAAGGTTCGTAGTATTTACGGTGTTATTCATATAGTATTTGAGCGGATTTTCGACAGATTCAGGGACTACGATAGAAGCTGCAAAATGTATTATCGCATCGAATTTTTCATCGTCTAAAAATTTTTCTACAAACGCAAAATCACAGAGATCGGCCTTGACGAGTTTTCCGTAAAGGATGGAGCTTTCAAATCCCGTTGATAGGTTGTCAAGGACGGTTATATCGCCTCCGCCTTGTTCGCCTAGCTGTTTAATCACGTGGCTGCCAATATATCCGGCTCCTCCGGTTACCAATATTTTCACTTACAATCCCCTTCGATTATTTGTTTATAGCTGGTTATTGACTTCTCTTTTGAAAAAAACTCTGCACGCTCTTTTGCTTTTAGCATATACTGATTACGCATACCGTCATCTTCTATCATCTTTGTCATTGCAAGCGATAAGAATTTTGGAGTGTCAAGACTTGCCAGCAGCCCATATTCAGCCCTCTCGATACCGCTCGTTAACATATTTGCCTCTCCGCCCAAAATCTCCCTAGGGCCGCTCTTGCAATCGGTGGAGATAACCGGGATACCGCACGCAAGAGCCTCTATAAGCACGGTCGGCAACCCCTCGAGGCGAGAGCTCATCACGAAGCAATCGGCGGCGGCAAAAAAAGAGTACGGATTTTCGCAAAACCCAAAAAAAGTTATCCGCTCATGTAGCCCCATCTCTACCGCCAAAAACTTCAATTCACTCTCAAGCTCACCACTTCCAAGCACCCATAGCTTGCAAAAAGAGGGCAAGGACTTGAACGCCTCAAACAAAAAAGGGTAGTTTTTGGACTCAACGAGCCGCCCTGCGGTTACAAATACAAAACCGTCACCCGTAACTCTGTTTGCTTTTTGAAGCGCCATGAGTTTGATTTTTTGTATATCTATCGGATTATATATCACCGATACGGCGCCGCTTTTGACGCCGAAATTATCGACTAAATCGGCTTTTATCCCCTCAGATACCGCAACGACCGCATTTGCGCTCTTGTACGAAATCGTTAAAAGTTTTTTCAAGACCTTTTCGGCAAGACTATTGCCGTAGTAATTTGAAAGTGTCGTATGCTCTGCGGCAATTAGGCGCACTCTCATATTTATGAGCTTTGAGAGGGCGGCTATGATATTTGGTCTCGATAAAAACGATATTACGACATCTACCCGCTCTTTTTTGCAGTAGCCGGCAAAAACTTTTGCAAGACGAAACAGGGAGAGCAGCTTCGCAAATGCCGAGCTATCAATATCATGAACTCCAAGGGTCGTGACCTTGACGCCGAGGTTGTCGTATTTTTGAACCGGACTTACGGTTACTATCTCTACCTCGTAAGCTTCTTTTAGCCCGAGGGCAAGCTCCAGCGCTACCCTCTCTGCGCCTCCGCCGCCAAGTGAATATACAAAAATAGCTACTTTTTTCACGATTTTTTCTTTACGCTACTATCAGATATTTTCTTAGCAGGTATACCGCCGACCGTCGTATAGGCTTCCGCAACATCATGCACCACTACCGCATTTGCCGCTATCGTCACCTCTTCGGCTATCCGTACGCCGCCTATTATTTTTGCTCCGGGCCCTATGTAGCAATTGTCGCCTATTATCGGTGCTTCCCCGCTCACAAGGTCTTCGCCTATCAGCACCCCTGCTCCGGCTATCGTACAGTTGTCGCCTATACGAGCTTTGCCGTTTATCACTATGTCGCCGTAGTGCCCTAGCTCCAACCCTTTGCCGCATGAGTTTGGCGAGATGCTAAAACCCAGCCTCACCGACTCTTTTTGAAATTTATATCTTATCCACAGCGTGCACGGTTTTGAAAGAAGCCCATGCTTGCAATTTAGACGATATTCGAGCAAGCGGAGAAGTTTTTGGTAGTTCCAAATTGGATGGAAAAACCTATCCCTTAAGCTATCCGTGACCCGCAGAGCCGCCTTGTCCGCTGCTAGATACGCTTCATAATCGGCCTTGCTTCGTATCACGCCAACTCCTTTTCGGTATTTGCGACAGACGATGCAATGTCAAAATTTTGCACGATTCTATCTCTATTTGGTACGGCTTCCCTCATCGCCCACTCTAGCTTCGCACCAAGGTCATTCGCATCGCCGCTTTTGAACACTACCCTCTCGTCATCGACAATTATTCGCATATCTCCAGCATCGCTCACAACGGCAGGAATACCGCAGCTCATTGCCTCCGCAACCGTCAATCCAAATGCCTCGCCGTAACTCGGCAAGCAAAAGAGGTTAAGAGAGTTATAAAAACCTTGAAGGTCAGACACAAAACCGAGCCAAACAAATCTATGGGCATACTCTCCCAAGATCTCAATACACTCGTTTTTGATGGCCTCATCGCCGCCGCCTGCCGCCACAAATATAAGGTTTGGGTGTTTTGCCAGTAGCCCTTTTGCCGCCTGTGCCAAGAGCGGGTACCCTTTCATACGGTCTATTCTAGCGGCTATGCCTATCGCAAAAGTCTCTTGCAAGATATTGTTTTTTAGCCTAAACGCCTCGCCGAGTATTTTATCGGGCGCAAAAAAGTCGGTATCAACACCGTTGTATACCACTACCGCACGACGCATATCATAGCCCGACGCCTCGTGATACTCGTATGCGGAGCGACTGACACATACTATCTTGTCGGCAAATCTTGAAAGCATTTTTTGGAGCCAAAAGAGTAGTCGAAAGAAAAACCCGTAAGAGCGGTAATCCACAAACGCCGAGTGAAGCGTCCAGACAAGCTTGAACCTTTTGCTTGCAAACACCCTTGCCCAAAGCGAAAAAAGATTCATCTCACCGATATGCGAAAACACCGTATCGGGGGTAAATTCATTAATTAGACGTGCATAGACAAACAAAAAGCCGAAAATATCAAAACGACCTTTTTTGCCGAGATTTACATATCGTACGCCGTCTATCCGCTTCGCCTCATCCTCCATCACGCCCCCGTACATAGTGGCCAGACAGACCTCAAAGCGACTTTTATCTACACGCCTTACGAATTCAAGCACTTGCTTTTCGGCGCCGCCTATGTCAAGGCAACGGATGGAGACCAGAAGTCGTTTTTTCACGATTTGTAGTTCATCTCTGATAAAATAGCAAAAAAATTGATAAAGGCTTGAAAGTTGAGTCCGCTCATAAGTGTCATACTACCCGTCTATAATGTGGAAAAATATCTAAAAAAGTGTACCGAGTCTATCATTAATCAAACATACGAAAACATCGAGATAGTATGTATCGACGACGGTAGCACGGACTCTAGCGGGGCGATATTAGACGAACTCGCAAGCAAAGAACATAGAATGCGGGTCGTGCACCAAAAAAACATGGGGCTCATGGGTGTACGGACGAGGGGTATAGCCGAGGCAAAAGGGGATTATATAGCATTCATAGACGGTGATGACTATGTAGCGCCGGATATGCTGCAAACACTTCTTGAGACAGCCGTCAAAAACGACGCCCAAATATCCGTCTGTGGATTTGAGCTGACGGACGAAGATGGCAGCAGACTATCCATCATTACGCCAAAAAACAAAGTATTGAGCAGCACGGAGACACTAAAAGAGCTAATCTACAAAGACTACAAAGAGAGCGCACTTTATCCACTGTGGAACAAGCTATTTAAAAAAAAGCTGTTTGATGATTTCGCCCCGAGCAAAAACATAGCAAACCTCGGTGAAGACCAATATATGAATTTTGTTCTCATAGACGCAGCGTCCAAAGTCGCATTTACAGACAAGATATGCTACAGCTATGTGCAGAGAGCAAACTCGTTTATGAAAGTGCCGAAGCTCTCCCATATAGACGATTTTTTTGGGCTTTGGCGAGAGAAAAAGGCTTTTATAGGCAAACTAAATCTACTACAAACAAACAAAACAGATGTGTTTAACGCTTACTTTGAATCAATGTTTGATTTTTACGGATTTTGTTGTCGTACCGACAAGGCAAAGCTAATTCCTAGATTTAACGAGCTTTTAGGACAGGATGATTATTTTTGCGTTTCAAATCTACCGCTAAACGCAAAAAATATTATCAGAGGCATAAGGTTTTTAGCTAAACGATATTTTTGATGCGACGCGAAGTAGCATTGCAAACACAAGCAGTTCTACGAACATATAAGAGGCCGCCGCCCCGTATGAACCAAATAGCAACACCAAAGCAGGCACAAACACAAGCGCTGCAACCGCAGTAAATGCGTAAATCTTAGGTAGTTTTTTGGAGTGCCCGAATGCCACTATCAGATGGTTTGCTAGTAGCATATTCGCCGCTACCAGTAATGGTCCAAAAGCCATAATGCTAAGGAGTTCCGCACTTTTTTCAAACCCGGTGCCCAGTATCAAGCTGATTACAAAATCCGACAAGACAAAAGCCATCAGACAGCCGACAGCCATCACGGGAAGCGTATAAAGCGCCGCTTTTTTGAAAAATGCAAGAGCGTTATGTCGATCCCCAGCCGCAAGTGCGCTAATACGAGGAAAAATAGCAGATGATATAGGGGTAAAGAGGGCTTGTGCGGCAAGTATTATCTTTTGCGCTCCAACAAATAAACCCGCCTCGCTCCTGGCCGACAAAAACCCGACGGCAAGAGCCGGAAGATTGACATAAAAAGCAACCCAGATATTTGCGCTAAAAAGCGGGTACGAACCTGCAAATGCCGCCTTAAGCGAGGCTACCACGGGAATACGAGGCGCAATACCAAAACTTTTCACTGCATGCACATTTGCCGCCATTGTTAACGCAACCCATGAGAGCGCAGAACACAGCGGCACATATATCAAATCAGACGGTGAAGAGACAACCGCCACCGTAGCTACCGCAGCTGCAACCTGCGCAGATATATTGAACACGAGAAACCAAAAAGAGCGCTCCATCCCTTGATAGAGCCACCCCGGCACCAGCGTCTGTCCCGCCAGTGCGAGCCAAAGAAAAAGATAAAGATAAGGCGACGAGTCGGCGATATACGCCGCCGTAAGCATAACGGGCAAGGATAGCCCGAGAAGCACCAACTTAACACTTTGAATAGTACTCCAAAGGGCGGAGAGCCTATCTTTGTCATCCCTACAAATGGCAGACTCTTTGACACCCCAAAGATAAAAACCAAAATCGGCAAATATAGCAAGATATGCGGCAACCGCCCAACCGACTGCAAGCTCCCCGAATGCTTCCGCTCCGAGTGTCCTCGTAAGATACGGCAGAAGCAAAAATGGAACTATATAGCTTGAAATCTGCAGCGCCATTAGCCATGTTGCGTTTTGGGCTATTTTGGAGTTTGTCATCTGCGCAAAAGGCTACATAGCCCTTATATTTCTAACATTTGAAGATTTTGTCAGGTAGTAGTAAGTAAATTGATATAGACAAATAAACAAAATAGTAAAAATAAATAGCAAAACACCTTTGTTATAAAAAAACAGAGGCAGAAACTGAAACGGTAAAAATGAGAGCACCATAACAATTGCCGCTTTTGGATTCGAGAGTTTAAGGCTTCTCATGAGTACCTGATGCAGATGCATTTTATCTGCGCCCATTGCTTTTTTGCCGATTGCCATACGGCGACGAATTATCGAGAAGATAACTTCCCAAATTGGATATATGAGGACGGCTAGAAAAAACCAGGCACTCACTTTGCCTTGCCTTGCAACAAGCATCACCGCAATAATGGCAAGCATAAATCCAAGAAAATACGCCCCGCCATCACCCAAAAATATCTTGCCTCTTGGAAAATTAAATAACAAAAATCCAAGCGTTGCCGCCGCTAAAGATAAGCAAACAAACAGCACCTCGGTATCTTTTAGCATATAAGAAAGCGTGGCAAACGACAAAAACGCAAATAACGACACCCCGCCGGCAAGACCGTTGAGCCCATCTATGATATTTATTGCATTAGTCACCCCGACTATTGCAAATACCGTAAATATAACGGCAATAACATATGGGAATTCAAAACCCATACCTATAGTCTTTAAATAATACCCACCGACCAAAACAAATATGATGGCACCGACAGATTGAATAACAAGCCTTCGCCTTTGGCTTAGTCTTCCTGTCAAATCCTCTGCTGTACCGCTAGCAAATGCAACGGTAGCGGCAAAAAAAACCGCCAAACCGAAAGAAGAAAAAATAGATACCAGAGACGCCACAAAAATACCTACACCACCTATTCTCGGCGTAGGCTCATCATGAAATCTCTGTGGCTTATCAGATTCGTGACAGTCGATAAACATATTTTTTTTATGAGAGTAGTAGATTAAAAAGTAATTAGAGGCTAGAGAAGCTAAGAATGCAAAAATTGAATGCATTAACTATTTTCTCTTTTAAAATCGTCTTCAAGTCTTACAATGTCATCTTCTCCGACATATTCACCTACTTGCACTTCTATCATTACAAGATCTATAAAACCTGTATTTTCCAAGCGATGAACTTCTCCTGCTTTTATATACGTTGATTCATTTGCACGTATTAGAAGCTCTTTGTCTCCGTTTTGTACTTTCGCCGTACCGCTTACGACTATCCAGTGTTCATTTCTATGAAAATGTTTTTGAAGGCTGAGCCTTTTTCCAGGAGCTACAACTATAGTTTTTATTTTATAACCAGCGCTCTCCTCTAGAACCGTATACGTACCCCATGGTCTATGGGCAGTCAAATGTATATTATGAAGCCCACTTTTTTGCTCTTTTAGCTTTGCCACCACATTCTTTACTTGTTGTCCGCACCCTTTTTTTGCAACCAAAAGTGCGTCAGCGGTATCGACTATCAGCATATCTTCGATACCTATTGTTGCAATCTGGCGTTGCGAGCCTATTATGAGATTATTTTTAGAGTCTATATTTATTGCACTTGAAAAAGTATTGCCATGTTCATCTTTATCTAGCTCACAGTCAAGTGACTCAAAGCTTCCAACATCACTCCAACCGATATCCGATTGCACAACCTTAACAATTTTGCTTTTTTCCATAACCGCATAATCTATGCTATCTTCCGAAATAGCTTGCATATCATCAAGTCTTATTTTGGTCATATTGCCATCTTTTAGAGCATTTTTATAAGCTTTTTGAGAGGCTTCATAAATTTGCGGGGAATGCTGTTTTAGCTCATCCAAAAAAACACCTACCTTAAAACAGAACATCCCGCTATTCCAATAAAAATTGCCTTTTTTTACATACTCTTCAGCAATTGAGGTTTCGGGCTTTTCTTTAAAACTTAGCACATCAAAACCATCCGACTCTATATATCCATATCCGGTCTCCGCATATGTAGGCAATATTCCAAAAGTAACTAGATATCCATCATCGGCAAACTCTTTTGCCTTCAAAATAGCGTTTTTGTATGCAACTTCATTTTTAATAAGATGATCCGAAGAGCTCACCAATAACACCTCATCTCTATCCATGCCAAACGACGCTATCGCTATTGCGGGAGCAGTATTTCTGCCTATCGGCT
The DNA here is from genome assembly GCA_050252455.1 of Campylobacterales bacterium. Taxonomy (GTDB): domain Bacteria; phylum Campylobacterota; class Campylobacteria; order Campylobacterales; family UBA6016; genus UBA6016. The sequence continues at coordinate 131,812 of JBFWKW010000002.1, forward strand.
CTAACAAAAAGGAAATTTCCCTATTGCCAATCTCGTCAGCCTGATCTAACGCTAAAAAAAACTGTTCACTATTTGAAACAACAAGAGTTTGTTCACATATGCCATTATTTCTAATGACTGTTTTTTGAAAAAGAGATTGCCCGTCAAACAATTTGACAAACTGTTTTGGCATAAGCGTTCTAGATATTGGCCAAAGTCTTGTGCCACTGCCGCCAGATAGTATAATATTAGTCAACCAAGCTCCTTTTATACCATTCATACGTATTCTTAATTCCGTAAGAAAGTGTTATTTTGTGGCTCCAACCAAGTTTGTGCAACCTGTCAACATCGGACAGTTTTCGCAATGTACCATCCGGTCTATCAACGTTAAAATACAATTCACCCTCAAATTCAACTATTTCTTTGATTAATTGCGCCAACTCTTTTATGCTGACTTCTTCTCCGCTTCCAATATTGATATGCGTATTACGGAGCTCTTTTTTGTCTTTTACTAAGTCTTTAAAGTCAATATTTTCCATGATAAATACGCAGGCATCCGCCATATCCGAAGAGTGTAAAAACTCTCGCAAAGGTTTGCCACTTCCCCATATCTCGACACTTTTGGCTCCGCTTATTTTTGCCTCATGCATTTTGCGTATAAGTGCGGGGAGCACATGCGAATTCTGAAGGTCGAAATTGTCATTAATTCCATACAAATTAGTTGGCATTACTGAAATGAAGTTTGTGCCGTATTGCAAATTGTAGCTTTCGCACATTTTGATGCCTGCTATCTTGGCTATCGCATATGGCTCATTAGTATATTCTAGCGGCGATGCAAGCAAACTCTCCTCATTCATCGGCTGAGGAGCTTCTTTTGGATATATACAGGTGCTCCCCAGAAATAGTAGCTTTTTTACATTATGAATATAGCTCCGATGAATAATATTGTTTTGAATTTGAAGGTTTTCATAAATAAATTGCGCACGAAAAGTGTTGTTGGCAATGATACCGCCGACTTTTGCCGCCGCCAAAAAGACATATTCAGGCTTTTCAGCCTCAAAAAAATCTGCAACGGCCTTTTGATCCAAAAGATCAAGTTCAGCATGTGTTTTGCCAATAATATTTGTATAGCCTTTTGATTTTAGGTTTTCAACTATAGCGCTACCGACAAGCCCACGGTGTCCAGCCACATAAACCTTAGAGTCTTTTTGCATGCTACTCAAAATACCTAAGTGTCTTATACCCAGCTTCTTGCAAAAACTTATCTTTTTGCATCAGCTTCACATCGCTTGTCATCATATCTTTCACAAGGGCGGTAAGATCATATTTAGGTATCCACCCCAACTTTGTTTTTGATTTTGTAGGGTCGCCCAATAGTAAGTCGACTTCCGTAAGACGGAAATATTTTGGGTCAACAGACACCACTTCTTTGCCTATCTCCACCTGAAACTGTGGATTTGAGCATGCCTTAATATATCCTTTTTCATCAGCGTCTTTACCCTTGAATTCTAATTCTATACCAACTTCGGCAAATGCCATTCTCACAAATTCACGCACCTCAGTAGTAATCCCCGTGGCTATAACAAAATCTTCCGGCTTATCTTGCTGAAGAATAAGATACATCGCCTCCACATAATCTTTAGCGTGCCCCCAGTCTCTTTTTGATGATAGGTTTCCAAGATAAAGCTTATCTTGTAATCCGAGTGCTATTTTTGCCGCCGCACGAGTAATCTTACGAGTCACGAAAGTCTCACCTCTTATCGGAGATTCGTGATTAAATAATATACCATTGCATGCAAACATTCCATAAGCCTCACGGTAATTTACCGTTATCCAATATGCATACATTTTAGCAACAGCATACGGACTCCTAGGATAAAATGGAGTTGTTTCAGACTGTGGTACAGCTTGCACAAGACCATAAAGTTCCGACGTGCTTGCCTGATATATTTTTGTTTTTTCAGTAAGACCCAATATTCTAATAGCTTCTAGCAACCTAAGAGTTCCTATGCCATCGGCATTTGCCGTATATTCCGGTGTCTCAAAAGATACATGCACGTGACTCATTGCTGCAAGATTGTATATCTCGTCAGGCTGAATCTCTTGGATTATCCTTATAAGATTTGTACTATCTGTTAAGTCACCATGATGCAGTTTTAGTCTTACATTGTTTTCATGCGGGTCTTGATAAAGGTGGTCTATTCTATCTGTATTAAATAAGGAACTTCTCCTTTTTATGCCGTGCACCTCATAGCCTTTTTTTAGTAAAAACTCTGCTAGATATGCGCCATCCTGACCTGTAATGCCTGTAATTAATGCTACTTTACTTGGCAATTTTTATCCTTTGAGAAATAGTTGTTTTATTTTTGAAAGAGGCTTGGTGGCAAATAACATAAAGTTAACGCTTAAGCCATTCTCTTTCCAAGCTTTCACACATTCAATGTTTGCTTTTATTATATTCAATAAGGAACCATTACTGGCCCCTCCTGCGCGCATTTTAACAAAAACTTCTGGAATATATAGAGAAGATATTTTACATTTTTCCATAAATCTTAACATCAACTCATAATCGGCGGCTATTTTGAACTTCAAATTAAAGAGTCCATTTTCTAAATAAACTTTTCTTTTAATGAAAAGAGTTGGATGAGCTGGATGCCATCCACTACGAAAAAGATTAGCTTCATAACCTCTTGATTTCCAACGTCTTATAATTTTTGAAGTGTCGTCTTGATCAACATAAAAAAGGTCACCATATACACTATCTATATCAATGTCGTCAAAAGCGTTGGCTACCATAGATAAAATATTATCGGATACATAAAAATCATCACTATTTAAGATGCCTACTATGTCACCGGTAGCAACCCCTATGCCCTTATTCATTGCATCGTATATGCCATCGTCCTTCTCGCATATATATTTTGATATTCTATCTGAGTAAGTAGATATAATTTTTGATGTATTATCGGTGGAGCAGCCGTCTACTATGATATATTCTATGTTCTTGTAAGTTTGGGATAAGACCGATTCAATAGTATTCTGAATTGTTCTTTCGGCATTAAATACAACCGTAATTATAGATATTTTCTTTGAATGATCACTGTTTTGCATTCAATCTCCTAAGCGCCCCCCTAAATATATATCTAAAGTTACCCTGTATGGCAGTAAGTAGCAAGCGCCTAAGTATATAATATACCTTTGAAGGCTTGCAGGCTTTGCCGTATTCACGATCTATTATAAGATGCTCCGCATCAAACATGCTCAAACTATTATGTGTTTTTGTAGCTTCGTGCAGACGAAGGGCTCCTGCAAAAAAATCTACATGAACCGCATCATAACTTTGCAAAATCCTCAAAAACCATTCATAATCAAAGGCATAATTTAAATCTTCCCTCAAATATCCCAAAGTGGCATTAATATCTTTGCTCCAGAAACTTGCTTGATTTGATAGTATCATGCCTTCTGCCCTTAAAGAACCGAATGTTGGTGTAACATATCTCAAATCCCTTATCACATCCCCATTGACATCAATAAGATACATATTTGCCGCCACCAACTTCGCATGTTTATTGCTTTGTATGGTTTCTGCGATTTTTAAAAAAGCACCGGGAAGATAAATATCATCCGAATTTTGCCAAGCTATCCAGTCACCTGTAGCAATTTTTAGCCCTTTGTTGATTGCCTCAGTCTGTCCGCTATCTTTTTCGCTAATCCAATATGTAATATATTGACTATATTTTTTAATAATCTCCAGGCTACCGTCTGTGGAGCCACCGTCTATGATAATATACTCCAAATTCGGGTATTCTTGCGAAATAACCGACTCTATAGTTTTTTCCAGATATTGAGCCTGATTGTAGCTAGGCGTTATTACACTAAATTTTGGATATTGCAATTTTAAAACCTTCTTGACGTATCATATTTACCAACAAACCAGCACACAAGAAAAAGTGTATCGACATCATATAGTGTCCATGTATCTGGTCATCCAATAGATATATTATAAAAAAAGTAGAAAGCATAATTATAGTATTTCTATTGTTCTCATTTTTGCTTTTCGATAAATATAATCTTAATAGGTATGCTACTGCGGCTATAAATAACGAAAAAACAATAAAACCAATCATCCCTAATTCCGCAAGGATGTGCAATACCGTACTATGTGGGAATGTTTTAATATTATCTGCTCCTTTGCCGAAAATCGGGTTTTGGATGAAAATATCTATTGCTTCTTTTTGATAAATCATTCTCAGCGCAGTGGAATTTGCATTGTGGTGTATATAATAATCTTCATCTTTTAGCTCCCACGGTTTGCTTGCGGCAGATATAGACTTTGCAAATTCACCAGCAGAGGATGGTTTTTGAATTCCGATAATAATACCGGATAACATTGCAATAAAAACTCCTAATATAATAAACGTATTCTTTTTCGGCATAGCGACCGTTAGAACAATTATCGATACAATCCCAATCAAAACTCCAGATTTAGAAACGCCCATCGTCATGCAAAGGAAAGATAAAAAGATAATGCCAATGGCAATAAAGAATTTATAATTAGTTATCACCTTACACCTGAAAACATTAAATACTGTGACCAATATTAAAGCATCCAGTATTTGGCTGAACAACAAAACAAAATGATTGTATCCATAAAAAGAATCCCTATTTTGATTCAAATAAAATAGCGCCGTAATATAAAGAAGCAACGATGCTATTCCCAAAAATGAGATTGTTTTTATAAATATTTCGAAATCTATTTTTGCAACCCTACCTGCAAAATAAGCCGCAATTACAAAAAACGGGAAATACCTTATATGTTGTGCATCCGTATTGTTGGATAATAGATATGATATCCCCACATTCAAGCAAAATAAAACAAACAGTAAATCAATAACACCAAAAGTTGGGAAAAACACATTTTTATTTGTATTGCCATGTAGAAAAATCAGAAGATATAAAAAAATATAAACTCCTGCCAAAACTATAGAAGAAGAACCTAGACCAAGAGTATTTAGTATTATAAAATACGGTACCGTTCCATATAGTAATAGCACCGTAGAGATGGTAGATATAGTTTTTGTTGCTTGCGAGTTCATGATTTTTTAAACAGATAGTTTTTCAGTATATTTATTACGATATTTATCTTTCTATGTTTGAAATATCGTTCAAATTTTTCAAGCACCTCTTCGATGACTATGGTATCTATTTTTTTTAAAGTAGGTATGTATTCGGTATTTATAGTTCCATTTGAATTATCATATCTGCTATACCATCTAGTATGTGTTCCGCAATACCCTATGTGGGCTACAAGGCTTTCCTTAGGATACAAAGTTACCATATTCCGTAAAAAGGCAGAGGCATACCATCTAATTGCCCATGAATTGTTGCGTCCATTTATTTGATCTTTTAGCATTTTTGTGTACGGATAGCTACCACCAAAATAAACTCTCCATGCCCTATTCCACGTTGCCCACCCCCAACAATCCGCCCCTTTTAGAAAAAAAGTTTCCGGCAAATCTTTAATTGGGTACACAAAACCATGAATACTTGCTACATTCATATCGTTTTCATATGTATCTAGTCCATTATTCATAAACTCTAGAAATCTTGGATGTGTTATTAAGTCATCTTCTAAAACAATAACCCTCCCATATTTCTCAACTAACGAGCCGACACCATCTATTATATTTTCAGCCAATCCAAAATTTTTCTCACGTCGTATAATAGCCACTTCTTTAAAGCCTACAATGCCGAGAATATACTCTCTTATTTTTTCGACTTCGGCGAAATTTGACGCATCCTTTGCCGCATCGCTATATATAAAAAGACTACTTTCTTGCGCCAAGGTGTTATTTTTTAACGCATCGACTGTCTTAATTGTCATATCCAGTCTGTCGTAAACGAATAAAGCAATTGGGGCTATCATTGTCTGAAACACTTTAGCTTGACTGCAAAGCCATCTATTATGTTAGTGAGCTCTTCGCAGAGTGATGTTTTTGAAATTGAATTTAGCTTTTCTACACCCTTGTTTATCAGTTTTTGCCTTTCTTCATCATTTTGCCTCAAAAGATCAATATGGTTTGCCAAACTATGTGGATTTTTTAAATCACACAATAACGCAGCATTGCCGACTTGCTCTCTTAAGCCTTTTAAATCAGAGTATATAACAGGGCAGCCTACTTGAAATGCCTCGAGAGGCGGTATATTCGTGGGGCCAAAGTATGTTGGCATCACTAGAGACAAAGCAAACTTATAAAGGCTATAAATCTCATCATTCGGCGCAAAGCCTATGTACTTAACCAGATGTTTAATACCTAACGATTCGGCATAATCTAAAACAAATTTCAAATTGCCCTTGTCTGAACCGCTAAAAATAGCGTATATTTGCACATTGTTATCGTTTAATATTTTTAAAGCATCCAGAATATAGACATGATTTTTATGTGACCAAAATTGAGCCGGATAGTATATATATTCACCGTTAATACCATATTTTTGTTTGATATCCACAACATGAGGCGATAATACGTTGCTTGATGGCGAAAATGGCGCAACATATACTCTTTCTTCATCAACCCCATATCTTCTTACTACATTGTCCTTGCCCAAGTCGGAATCCACCAAAACAGCAACAGCTTTCGGCAAACTCTTACTATAAAGTATCTCCCTCCATTCAAAAACCCTATAATGTCCAACTTCCGGAAATTCAAAATGATCCCTGTGGCATAAATCCCAAACGGTAATAATATAGCTATGGGATATTAAATTCAATGACAACTCAGACGGGGACAAAAAATATACCAAATCTATATCATTGTCGTCCAAGAGTTTTTCAAACTTATTTTTTAGTTTAAATCTATATTGAAAAGGGAAAAATATCTGATTTCTAAATACAAAGTTTTTAATTCTGTCAAATCGTCCGCTTTTCACAGTTACAACATTTAATCCAAGTTTTTCAAGCTCCCTCGTGTTCTCAGGCGCAAATGTAAACGCAACAAAATTGTGTCTTTTTAGTTTTTGAATCTCGGCAATAGAGGTAAGCTGCTGCTGAAAACCTCCACCAACATGCAGGCTACCTTCAAAAACAATGGCTATATTCAAATAACTCTCCCAACAAAAACAGCCGTCCAACTATCAAAATCCGGTTCAACTCCCGTCATCCACTCTTCAAAGCCCACAAGCTCCATACCCGCTTCTTTCATGAAATACTCTATTTCAGGTTTAAATAGATATCTCATTTTATGGCTCTCATTGATAACAGTCGTCTTACAGGACACTTTATCGGTAATTATCAGCTCGTAATTGACTATTACAGTATTATCGTTTGCTTGCATAGTCGGTTCTGCTAGCCTAACGACCTTAATACTCTCGTTTTCCAGTCTTTTTACTCTTACGGCAGGCTTATTGGACAACACCGACGGTCCATACCAGCAATCAAATATAAATATACCGTCTTTACCTAGGTGTTCTTTTGCCGTTTTTAGGTAATTAATTAGATCGTCATTACCACTTTGATAGCTTGCTACATGAAATAAAGAAGTTATTACATCGTATTGTTTGTTTAATCTAAAGTTTCTAGCATCACCCTGGAAAAAACCTATTTCAGGAAAATTAATCTTTGCGGTAGCCAACATACCTTCCGACATATCCACACCATCCACACGAGATATGCCTTTTTTTTGCAATAGTCCGGCATGCTTTCCGGTTCCACATCCTATATCCAATAATGAGTTTGGCATTTGGCAAAACTTTTGAGCCAAGGAAAATATATAATCCACTTCAACTTCATAATCTTTATCAGCATACAGCAAATTATAATACTGTGCGTAAATATCAAAAACTTTCATGCAAAGCCTTTCTTACCTTCTCTGCTACAATATTCAGCTGCTCCTCCGTTAGGGCCAACCCACTAGGAATATAAAAGCCATTTTCTGCAATTGACTCAGCAACCGGATAGCTTTCACCGACGAACATATTGGCCTTTTTAAATACCGGTTGCATGTGCATCGGATAAAAAAATGGCCTTGTACCAATGCCCAGTTGACTCATTTTACGCATCATTGTCTCTGCATTTAGGGCGCTCTTTTCTTTTAGAACTATCCCGTAAACCCAATATATATTATCGGCATAATCCGTGCTTGGTAACGGCAATTGAATCAAATCCTGTAAACCGCTCAACAACTCGGTATAAATTTTGCCCATAGCTCTTTTTTTAGCGACAAACTCATCTATTCTCTCTATTTGAGCCAAGCCCAAAGCGGCTTGAATATTTGTCATTCTCAAATTCCACCCCAAACCCTCATGGACAAATCGTTTTTGAGGTTGAAAGCATAGATTTCTCAATGAGCGGCACCTTTCGGCAAGTTCATCGTTATCGGTGACAATCATACCGCCCTCGCCTGTGGTAATGTGCTTATTTGGGTAAAAGCTAAATGTGCTTATATCCCCGAAGGAGCCGCAAGGCTTACCGCAATATGTCTGCCCGTGCATTTCGGCCGCATCCTCTATGACTTTTATGTTGTACTTAGAGGCTAGCTGAAGCACCGGATTAACATCAACCGGAAGTCCATATATATGGACTATCATAATGGCTTTTGTTTTAGTTGTTATCTTTGATTCTATCTGCGAAACATCCATATTCCAAGTATTGCTATCCGTATCCACCAAAACAGGCTTAGCGCCATTTCTAACGATTTGATTTATGCATGAAATAATAGTAAAAGTAGGCATGATAACTTCATCGCCGTCTCTTAAATCAAGAGCTTCAATAGCAGCGTCTATTGCGGCTGTTCCATTAGATACTGCAACTGCATGCTTTCTGCCAACAGTTGCCGCAAATCTATTTTCAAACTCTTTTATAAATGGCCCCTCCGAACTTATCCATCCAGTGTCGATGCATTCATTTAAATATTTCTTCTCATTTCCGTTAAGTAACGGTTCATTTACAGGTATAAAATTATTCATAGTTATTTCACAACCTTTATTTTGGTTTCGTGAATCGGTTCGAATCTCACCTTATCCATCTCTCCAGCATATGGCCCTTGCTTAATCTCTATCATTTCCGTCTCTTCCAACATCTCAAATCCATGCCCCCCATGCGCTAGCAGTATCACATCGCCAGCGTACAATATCCTACTTTCTATGTACTCCTTTGAGTCGTCGTAATAATCGACCCTGATACTGCCACTCTTAACAAGAAGCACTTCTTGCGTTAACTCAACATTTCTCGGAACAATGTTATGTACATGCGGCGGTATAACATATTTTTCAGGCCGTTTCATATAGGCCAACTGCTGAGAAAAATCATCGGGCGTAAAAAATTCTATACCATTTTTCTCAAAATCTCTTCTGATAATTACAGATAAGAGTTTGCCGTTAAAATTAACAAATTCAATCATGCAAGCTTCTTTAATATATTTTTAGCCTCTTGGGCTAGGCTTTCGACACTGTTATTTTTTTCTATTAGTACAAAGCATTTCTGTGCCATATTTGCGGCATATTCTTTGTTGTTTATAAGCTCCACTATAGAATTTGCAAAACTCCCCGGTTCATCGGCTATCAAAATATCTCTACCATGTTCCAACGGAATACCCTCTGCCCCCAATGTAGTCGACACAATAGGCACACAACAGGCAGCCGCTTCCATAATTTTAAATCTAGTGCCTGATTCAAATTGCAGGGGCACGATAGAAACATCTGAGTTGCATAGATACGGCAAAACAGACGGCATCTTTCCAAGTACTTCTATTTGAGGGTTTTTTATATCGCTTAGAGTCTCTTTGGAGCCGCTTCCGACTATGTAAAAATGGATATTAGGTATTTGCTTTTGCAGCAGTGGGAAAATATCGTCTATAAACCATCTTGCCGCTTTGTCCATTGCGCTTTTTGGGCCAAAAGAGCCTGCCAGATAAACCGACGGATTTTTGAAGTTTGCAGGCTTTGGCGGCTTTGTCGCATAGGTTTGCAAGTCTATGACGTTCGAGAAGATGTGTATTTTGTCTTTATTGGATGCAATGCTTTTATAATATTCTGCATCCACTTCCGAAACGGCCGTCGTAACATCGCATAAGTCTACCCACTCCTTCTCTTCTCTTTCTTTTCTAAGTCCATTTCTTTTTATTTTGGCGGCACGGATAGGATCTTTTTCATATGGGAGTTCACGCAATACAAATCTAGACCATACGCTATCGGTATCACATACAATTTTGACTTCCGGCGCAAGTACTTTTATCTTTTTCATCAAATGAAAAGAGATGTTGCCATAGCCAAACCATATAATATTTATATCGTGCTTTTTACAATATTCGATAATAAAATTAGCATCGGCATCTATATAGTCATACACTCTTACCAACAGTTGCGATATATACCTATCATCTTGTCTCGCATAATCCAGTACCCTCATCACTAATCTTTGTATCTTATGCAAATATTTATTGCTTGAAAAGTTGACTACCGATGGCGAATACTCAAAATTATTACAAAATTGTCTAAAAAAAATTTCGGCATTATCACCCCCTATCTGCAAAAGTGAAGCCCTTGATATGATATGCAACTCCGAGCATTTTGCTAAAGCTTTTATCGAATTTGCTATCCTCAGTTGAGGTCCACCGGCAGGCGGATGCTCCAATATCGGCGTAGTAAACAGTATTTTCATACAAAACTTCCTTTAATCTTCACAATTTCATACTTAACCATCTCTTCTATAGTCTCTTTCAGCCCCTTTGTCGGCTTCCACCCTAGTTCCTTATATGCCTTGGAATAATCCCCGACAAGAGGTATACTTTCGGCAGGTCTGATATAGCTTTTATTGATTTTGAGATATTTTTTATAATCAAGGTTAAGAAGTGAAAATGAGATATCCAAAAAATCTTTTACACTATGCAGCTCTCCTGTCGCCAAAACAAAATCATCTGGCTCATGATGAGCCAATATCATAGTCATGCCTTTTACATAGTCTTTGGCATGACCCCAATCTCTTAAGGCATCAATATTTCCTAACTCTATCGTATCTGAGAGTCCCATGCTGATTTTAACAGCGGAAGAGACTATTTTTTTCGTTACAAATTCATACCCTCTTCTTGGAGACTCATGATTAAATAAAATTCCTGAACTTGCGAATATTCCATGTTGTTTTCGATAGTTTTTAACAAGATGATAGCTAGCTAGTTTCGCTATACCGTATATAGACCTAGGGTTGAATTTTGTATTTTCATTTTGAGGACTCACTTCGGCATCGCCAAACATTTCACTTGATCCAGCAAAATAAAATCTACACTTAGGGCATAGCTCTTTTATACTTGATAACAAATAGTGCGTCGAGTTGAAATTGTTTGATAGCACGGAAGATTCATCGTCAAATGAGTAGCTTACAAAACTAGATGCGGCCAGATGATAGCACTCATCGGGCCTTACTTGCGAAATAACTTTGTACACCGATAGATGATTATCTATAGAGCAAACATGTAACTGCAATCTATCAAGAATGTGGGATATGTTTGCAAGCTTGTGCTCTTTATCTTCCAGCGACTCTCTTCTGATAATCCCATGAACCTCATAGCCTTTATCCAATAACAGCTCCACAAGGTAGGAACCGTCTTGTCCCGCTATTCCGGTAATTAGAGCCTTTTTACTCATTGCTATCTTTCGAATCAGTCATCATCTAACTTCTTTTCTAAGTTTTTCAAATTCTTCCACATAGGCTGGATGTTTTTTGAGCCAAATTTCTCTTTGTTTTTTCATATTAGAAATATGCTCATCAAAGTTTTGACTATTCAAAACAACTCCAAAATCCTTATATTTATCTCCATTCGCAAAATTGCTACCGAAAATTCTATCTAACATTATATCACCAAGCTCTTTTTTATAATGAGAGGCGTCCCAATACCATCCCATTTTGGCTTTAATATCCCCAACCGGAGGAATTTCTTCCATGGTAAAAGTACTATACCCGCTAAAATCCCACAACAAAAATGGGGTTTTATTGTTATCTGATGCAGCCTTCTCGTTAATCAATATTATTTTTTTCTTCCAATTTTCCCACTTATCCATACCCAGTGCAACATCCAAGGCTTCCCACTGTCTAGCATGCGACGGAGATATAAAAAGAATAACTTTTATATTGTTTTTATACGCCTTGTCAAGTATTCTCTCAAATGCCTGAAGGTGTGCAACTTGTGACATATTGAGTTCTTTTTTTTCGGAATAAGCTTTAGTAACATAGTTTCTAGCACCTATCCGAAACAACTCTCCATGTCCACCAAGATTATATACATCCTGTTGATAGGCCAAACTATTACCCATACCGTTTGGTATAAATCTAGAAATATTTGATTGTTTCTGAACCGTGGATATTGATTTTAAAAAGACAGAAGATGAAAATAGATACTTATATTTTGCATTTCCAGTAAAATCTTCACGCTTGAAATCATCTTGAAAAAGCATTTTGTGATAAAAAGCAAAAAAATCCAAACCGATGATGACTGTTTTTAAGTTTCCGGACTTGAGAGCCTTGTCAAAAAAGTACTCATATTCATATGGAAGACCTGTATATAATGCGCAATTAAAAGTTTTTTGCCCTTCAAAATTCTTATTTGAAGGATCAAGTCCAACGTGGGTTCTAGATGTTCCAAGAAAAATAACTTCTGGCTTATTGTCAAGCTTGTATGTTTTCCATGTTCGCAAATTTTCCTCTATCATGGGCTTTTTTGCATTTACATATCTTACACTTGGTGAATTAAAAATATCTAAAGGGTCGATAAAATAATTGAACAATGGCACAAATGCTAAAACCAACAATGCGGTAACCAATACTTTTATAAAAAAAAGCTTCATTTAGTTCTCAAAAATTAAAATATATAAATTCGCTGACTTTATTGACACCAAGTAAGCCCGCCGCCAATAAGACGCCTATATACATAGCTACCCACCCGTTAAATCTGGTCCTAGCCACCCACTCCATTGAGTTCTTATAGTATAGTGTAAAGATAAATATCCCAAACAACATAGCCAAGTCTTTTGCGCCGCTCATGCCTGCCCTGTCTAGCCACGGTCCAAATGTAATGCCGTACGGAACAACAAAAGCAGTAAGTTTAGCTTCAAGGAAAGATGGCAAAACAACGCCACCAAGTCCAAACATTCCGCCTAAAACTTTAAAGGCGCTATCCATATCTTTTGCCCTAAAAAATATCCAAGCAATATTCACGAAGTTAAATGTTAAAAACCACGCAAGATACTTATTCATGACTAAGCCAAGATTTTGCCATACCCTATGAACCACCATTGCAATACCATGCAATGCGCCCCATATTACAAACATCCAAGATGCACCGTGCCATAAACCGCCTATGAAGAAAACTATGAATAGATTAAAATAAATTCTCAGCTTCGAAGTCTTATTGCCGCCAAGTGGTATATAAATATAATCTCTTAAAAATCTACTAAGCGTAATATGCCATCTTCGCCAGAAATCTTGAATGCTTACAGCCTTGTATGGCGAGTTAAAGTTGATAGGCAATCTAATGTTAAACATAAGGCTCATACCTATTGCCATATCAGTATATCCACTAAAATCAAAATATAATTGTAATGTATAAGATATACTTGTAGCCCATGCCTCAAACAACCCTAGCGAAGACGCTGTATCAAAACCAGCATTTGCCCATACGGCAAGATTGTCCGCTATCATGATTTTTTTAAATAACCCGATGCTAAACAGGCAAATACCCATTGCCATATTTTTCCATCTTACGGCAAAGTTCCAAGTAGACGCAAATTGGGGCATCATTTCCCTATGATGCAATATAGGGCCCGCTAACAAATGTGGAAAATATGTTACAAAAAGCAGATACCTAGCGATGTCGTACTCTTTAACAAAGCCCTTAAATGAGTCCACTAAAAACGCTATTTGCGTAAATGTAAAAAAGCTAATCCCTAAAGGCAAAATAATGTGTGGCAACGGAATATCAGAGCCAAATACGCCGTTAAAATTTTGTAAAAAGAAGTCTGTGTATTTGAAATATGCCAACAAAGAAATATTAAAAATAATACCTAGCGTCAATAGCGTTCTTGCGGATATATACTTCAAAAGCATACTCGAATTGGTACGCAACTCGCCGTGATGCCTTGCTATCGCTGAGCCTATGTAAAAGTTGACAAAAATACTTATGAGCAGTAGCGGAATATAATGCATATCCCAATAGCCGTAAAAAAATATACTTCCACCTGCTAACCATAATCGAGAGAGTTGTTAGACGTTTATAGGCAAAAAAGAAATATCCCAAAAGCATAATTGGGAGAAAAATTAGTATGAATTGATAAGAGTTAAATAACACTTGGCGATATCTTAAAGAATGTAGATAATCTATCTGCCCTGTTTGGCTTTAATATAAGGTTTGGGCTTCTGTCTATCACCAATGTATCTTTTTCTATGTCACAATTATTTACGAAGGCGCCATTGGAGAGGCAGGAGTTTTGTCCGATTCGGGACTTTCCGACTATAGATGAATTGGGATACATGACGACGCCTTCGCCAAGAATAGGATATTCGCAATGTCCGTTTGCCCCTACGGTACAACCTTGCGCAACAAAAAAGTAATTAGAATACTTTGCTTTACCCAAAACTATACCTCCACCGTGTATCACTAAGAATATATCCGGCAACTCTGTATCATACATACAGTGGAAGCCGTGAAGAGTTTTATTGAGATAAAAAAGTTTGCTAGCAAGGTTGATATCACCTGTCTTATAGGCTATATTGGAGCAAAAATAAATAAAAACTACATAATGGTCTGCATTTAGGTGATTGAAATATATTTGCCCGCCCAGTCTATAATGTTTTAACAATATGTGAGCAAAACAGTACTCTATTTTTTTTAATGCCGAGGGAACAGTCTCTGATAAACATATTTCCATCTCGTCAGGAAACAGATTGGATATTTGTTTTTCTAAATATTTCAGCAATTGAGGCTCGGAAAGGCTAGTGCGCATCAATACTCCAATCTGCCGACCAAACTGATGAGTTCATGAAAGAGCTATCTTTTCCAGTGTAGTAAAGGTTAGTTTCTTAGAGTTAATGCTCTTTACGATTTCATCATAATAATTTTGATTTGCCACTATCACTATTTGCTCTTTTTCAGTATCTATGGAGTCTGGTGGCAAAATCTGATGCCCCGTAAATCCGATATATTTATGCTGCTTTTTTGGATTAATATCAACTAAATATTTTACTTTTGACCTATCCTTATCCAATAGATTGACAAATGTGATACCTTTAGAACCGCCGCCCCATATGATTATGTTATTGTTATTTAATAAGAAATTTTTATATTTTAAAAATGCGTCAGCAAAGACTGCACTGTATCTCTTGAAATCAGTACCGCCAACAGAATCTTTTAAGTCTGATAAGTTTGTTATCATATAGAGATACTGCCCACCAAAAACTTTGCCTATTGTTGCTTTTTTAAACAATGCCGACAACGATTTCGCGCAAAAATAATTACAATGCTCATTGTAAATATCCCAAAAAGCTTGATTATCCACTATCCAATCAAAATCGGGCACTTCAATATATACGCTTCCTTTGTAACCGTTTGCCTTTGCGATTTGATGCAAAAACTCCAATGGACTTTCTATATGCTCTAGCACATGCCTTAAAACTATTAAATCAGCATCCAATGAAGAGTACTTATCGCTATAGTAATCTTTGACTATAAGACTGCTGTTTCCTTCGTACGCAGGGTCAAAACCCGTAATTGACGTAAAGCCATTTTTTAATAGCATTTCCAGAAAAAAGCCCTTGCCGCACCCTATTTCAATAATCCTTTTGTCTTTGTATCCTGCAGACTGCAGCATGTTTGCTATTTCATTCAAATAATTTACAAAATGCCCTGAATAGTTCTGCTCATTCTGATAGTCTCCGTCATAATCCATAATAGATGAATCAAAATTAGAATTAAAAACCAGTCCGCACTCCAGACATTGCGATAACTCAACACTAACTTTTTTTATACAAACCGCCTCTTCATGCGCATCAAAAGTTTTGTTCTGAAAAATAGGCAACTCATCGGCTTTGTAAATCTCTTTTAAACCAGTATTTCCGCATACGGGACATTTCTTATTCACTATGCAAGCCTTTAATTTTGTTTAAATTGTTAATTTTCCCCCAAAAAGCCATAGGTTCATAGTCTGGATACGGATAAACTCCCAAATTAGGACGTATTTTAGAATATTTTTCTGATATGATTTTTTCAACTAGCCTTCGCACAGATATTGGCTCACCGCTACAGCAGTTTACTACGCCGCATATCTCAGTTTGCAGCGCAATTGCAATAATATTTTTAGCAACATCTGACACATGCAAATAATCTCTTAATTGCTCTCCTCCTGACATATCAAACTTTTCATCACCCATTGCTATCGCATTCTCAAGCATCGGAATCAAGGAATTACTATTCTGTCCGTCACCGTACATATAGAAAAGCCTAGCCCATTTGAATGAACATTTAAGTTCTTGGGCTACAAATTCAACAGCTTTCCTAAGATTGTCCTTTGCTACCGCATATGGATTTGAAGGCATTGTCCCGCCATTTTCATCCAATGGACCGCTTTGCATACCATACTCAAAGCAAGTACCGGTTACCGTTAGGTTGCGGAGTCCGCCTTCAATAGCATTTTTCAAAAATAAAAACTGATTCGCCCCCTCCGTCAGGTGTGTTGCAGATTTATAATTTGGCAATCCGTCCCATGCTAAATGTATTAAAACATCAGGCTTTGAAAGTGCCAAATACGCATCTCCCGAGAAATTAGAAATATCAAGTTCGCGTAACTCAATACCTTTAAGCCATGCGCATTCTCTGGCAGTCTCGGCACTCCTTACTATAGCCACTATCGTATGTTCTTTTGGCAATAATGGCACCAGATGCCTACCTATAAATCCGGTTGCGCCAGTAATAGCTATTTTCAAACAATATCCAAAAACGGAATTGCCGTAACAAACTTTCCGTTCCATCCACGAATATAGGAAAGTTGCGTCATCACTTCTTCTTTGATATTCCATGGAAAAATAACTACGAAATCAGGGTGAATTTCTCTTATTATCTCTTCCGTAACGATAGGAATATGACTACCTGGTAAATAATTCCCTATTTTGAGCGGAGCCTTATCTACGACAAAATCAATCAGGTCATTTTTTATTCCGCAATAGTTTAGCAGTGTATTCCCTTTCGCAGCGGCGCCATACCCTGCGACTTTTTTATTTTCTTTTTTAGCTTTTAATAGAAATTCTAGAAAATCATATTTTATTTTGTTTGCTTTTATTTGAAAACTACCGTACCCATCCAGTGAATCTAAATGTGCGGCGCTCTCTTTTTTGAGTACACTGTAGTAGCTATCGCTTTTTTTACGATTATCGTCTTTATGTGTTGCGTATATCCTGATGCTTCCGCCGTGAGTCGGTATTTCATCAGTATCGAAGATAGTCAATCCGTTCGCTTCAAACACTTTAGTAGTCGTATATAAAGAAAGATATGAAAAATGTTCGTGATAGATGGTGTCAAATTG
This sequence comes from Campylobacterales bacterium, assembly GCA_050252455.1. Taxonomy (GTDB): domain Bacteria; phylum Campylobacterota; class Campylobacteria; order Campylobacterales; family UBA6016; genus UBA6016. Next base: position 149,350 of record JBFWKW010000002.1, read on the forward strand.
GTTTTGAGATATCAGGTTTAGTACATGAGGAAACTCCATAGTAATGATACCATCTGGCTTTAAAGCTAACTTCAAGCCTTTCACGAAATCATTAATATCAGGCACATGCGCCAAAACATTATTGCCAAGAATCAAATCTGCTTTCGGCAAGCCACAAGCAAGCTTTTCTCCAAAAAAATCTTCAATTACTTCGATGCCTTTGCTTCTTGCAACATCTGCTGTACTTTTTGTCGGTTCTATACCTATACACGGAATATTTTTTAATTTAAAAAACTGCAAAAGATAACCGTCATTACTAGCAATCTCTATCACTTGCGAACTGCTGCTCAATTTTTGTTTTTCAGTTATCATTTCTACATATTTTCTGGCGTGTTCGACCCAACTGCTGGACATAGAGCTAAAATAAGCATAGTTTGCACTAAATAGCTCATCGCTTTTATGGTACTCATCTACTTGAACCAAAAAGCATTTATCGCAAACAAGCACTTTTAACGGATAAAAATTTTCCGGCTCATTTAACTGTTCATGCGATAAATAAGCGTTTGAGGCCGGTGCATTAATCAAATCTATCAGCTCATGCTTGGCCTCATGTCCGCAAAATCTACATTTCATATTTCTATACCTTTAAAACCTGTCTGTATCATCTGATGTCCACGATCTCTCTCCGAGATATCCACAAATGGCAGAGGCCAATCAATCCCCAATAAAGGATCCGCAACATTTAACGCGCCCTCATTGCCTGGAGCATAAACTTCACTGTGTAAATAAAGAAGCTCCGAGTTGTCTTCAAGTGTTTGAAAACCATGGGCAAACCCCTTTGGAATTAGGATTGCGGACATATTCTCTTTTGACAAAATCATACCAAACCATTGCAAAAATGTATTAGAGTTTTCTCTCACATCGACAATAACGTCAAAAACACTGCCGCTAATACATTTCACAATTTTTATCTCAGAGTTTGGGGTATACTGAAAATGCATACCCCTGACAGAGCCTTTTTTATTTGTAACAGAGTGATTAATTTGAGCAATATCGCCTGTAAATATATCGCTTAACTCTTCTTTGCAAAACAGTCTCGAAAAACTGCCCCTGTTATCCTCATATTTATTTGGCTTTATGCTGTATGCACCATCCAGTGGAAGCTCGATTAAGCTTAGTTTACCCATGAAACATTCTTTTGTCTAGCATCAAAAATATAACTTGCCAAGTCATTATCCGTCAAAAGCATACCGTTTTCATAAAAGCTTTTATACCAATTTATAGTTTTTTCAAATGTAGTCTCACTATCCCAAACATTTTTCCAACCTAGTCTTATATTGGCTTTTGAGCAATCAAGCTTTAACAGATTTGCTTCATGTAGAGTATTTGCACTATTGCAAATTTCATAATCTATTTTATCCCAGTATTTTTTGACTTTTTTTACAACACTCTCAACGCTAATACTTCCCTCGTCGCTTGGCCCAAAATTCCACCCATCTGCAAATTCTAATTTTTCTTCGAGTATTTTTTGTCCTACTTGCAAATAACCACTTAACGGTTCCAATACATGCTGCCATGGTCTCGTGGCGTTCGGATTTCGAATACTCACTTTTCTGTCCTGCGAAACAGAAAGCATGATATCGGTCATCAATCTATCTTTTGCCCAATCGCCACCGCCTATAACATTTCCTGCACGGCATGATGCCAGTAGAGTGCCGTGCATTTTTTTGTACTCTTGAACATTGAAATAGGAGTTGCGATAACTAGAAGTAAGTAGTTCGGCACATCCCTTACTAGAACTATAAGGGTCATAGCCTCCCATAGGGTCACGTTCTCTATAGCCCCATACCCACTCTTTATTATCGTAACATTTATCGCTCGTTACATTAATAATCGATTTGATGCCATATGTTCGGCATGCCTCAAACACCTTTAGCGTTCCGATAACATTTGTCTCATACGTTTCTATCGGTGATTCGTATGAGAGCCTAACAAGCGGCTGCGCCGCAAGGTGAAATACTATATCCGGCTTATGCATTTCAAATACTTGATTTAGCTTACCCAAATCCCTAATATCGCCCATAATAGATACCATGTCGATATTTAAAAATTCAAAATGACTCGGATTAGTCGGTACTGAAAGGGAGTATCCAATAACATTCGCACCCATTTTAACCAACCAATAGCTTAGCCAAGAACCTTTAAATCCTGTATGTCCAGTAATTAAAACTGTTTTATTTTTATAGGCCCCGCCAAAAAGAGTGTGCATTACCAAACTTTCCAAGGAGCCTCTTTTGATTGCCACAACTCCTCTAGCTTTGTTTTGTCTCTAAGCGTATCCATGGGTTGCCAAAAGCCATGGTGTTTATATGCAGATAGCTCATTTGATTCCGCAAGAGTCTCCAAGGGCTTTAGCTCCCATACAGTGGAATCATTATCTATTAGGTCAATAACTGAGGGCTCCAAAACAAAAAACCCTCCACTAATCCAACCACCGTCACCGTTTGGCTTTTCCTTAAAATCACTTATTTTATTTCCATTTAATCCTAAAGCCCCAAATCTACCGGCTGGCTGCACGGCAGTAACCGTAGCTTGTGTTTTTTGCGCTTTATGAAATTTAACAAGCTTACCTATATCTATATCACCAACCCCATCACCGTAAGTCAAACAAAACGTATCATCGCCTATGTAGTCTCTTACTTTTTTGATTCTACCTCCGGTCATTGTTTCTTCACCGGTTTCAACCAAAGTAATACGCCATGGCTCAGAACTATTTTGGTGCACCTGCATAGAATTATCCGAAAGATCAAATGTTACATCCGACTGATGAAGATAATAATTTGCAAAATATTCTTTTATGATATATCCCTTATAGCCCAAGCAGATAATAAAATCATTAATCCCATAATGCGAATATATCTTCATAATATGCCAGAGTATAGGTTTGCCACCAATTTCTATCATGGGTTTTGGCTTCAAGTGAGACTCCTCACTTATCCTGGTGCCAAGCCCTCCGGCCAAGATGACAGCTTTCATCAAATTTTCCTTAATTAAATTACTTAGACTTCATAAAATTACACGGTATGCCACGGAGAGAGGTAGTCTTTTTCCTCCCTCCTATCTAACCAATCGGCTAAAATCTTTATATCTTCCCACTCTGACGGTTTCATGCATCTTAGAGAGTTCGCCGGCACCAGGAGAGAGTCATTAAGCTGTGTTAGCTTCTTTTTACCTGTCGCCAAAACAGGTTCAAGCACGGTTATCGGAAAAGCTTTTCGTATAAAAACAGCGTGCATATACTGGCATGCCAAAAAAATTTGCTCGTCGCTTAAGGCTTCGATTTTTGGCAAAGAAGCCAATAATGTTTTATATTCACTTACATTGTTCGGATCATATGTAAAACCGCTACGATCATACCTACCTCGGCCTGCCGTTATGACAGCCTTGCCCATAGTAGCCATCTCCATCCCTGCCGTTCCCCTGACCGTAATACCAAAATCGGCAAACTTCATCCAACTAATTGGGCTAAAAGGTGTGCCTGGCGGAATCAATCTTACATGCGACGGCAGCTTACCGATATGCTTTGCAATGAGAAGCTCCTCTTCATACTCACCAGGGCCCTTCTCCCCGCGCCAAATATTAGATGGATGAATTTTAATGAGCCATTTTATATTTGGATTGTCACAGGCAGATTTTACCGTCTCTATTAACCACTCTGCGTAGCTATCAAAGATATCTTCGCCGTAAAAATATAAAGTATCGTATAAGATATGCGAAAAGACTATGACGACTTTATCATCTCTTTCAAAGCCAAGCCATTCTCTGATATCATCGCTAGATACCTCTTTTGTTCCGCTGTAATTTCTAGAAAATACAGCCCACGCTCCGCCGTATCGCTTTGCAAAAAACGTTTCCAGCTCTTGTTTATGCTCAAACTTCTCTTGCTTAATTTTTTCCCATGTATCTGGGGCAAGCGCAGAGTGATGCCACGAATTAAAGTTTCTATCGAAATGCTGTAAGAAAAAAACATTATCTCTGCTACTGGACGCCCATCTAATTATGTCTCTGTCTAGTTCTATGGCAGCCAAATAAAATCCGCCATATGAGTCGGTATTTAATTCCGTAAAAAAAGCTTTGTCTATATTGTTATCGGTCAATATCTTTTTTGCTTTTATATAATTGATATATATACTTTCAATGATTTGGGCTATTTCTTCTTTCACTACATACTTAGATATATCAGCCTCGCCAGTCTTATGATTTCTGCAATATGTAGAAATGGCATATTTGCCTAGCGGCATTCCTCTCCATTTAAATTGGAGGGTCTGTGCCAGTGTATGCACATTTATCAAAAAGTTACTTTTTAGCTCTTTTAAGTTCGCTTGTTCGGTCTCGTTTGCTTCGCTAAATTTATCAAAATATATTACGTGAATTCCAAATAACCTGTATAGCCAATTATTGCGAATAGATCCAGACAAAGATACGGCTGTCATTTTGTACCCGTAATAACTAAGTCCACGGCCCAAAACACCCCACAAGACGGGCATAAAGTGATTCATGCCCTCAAGAGAAACCAAGAGAATATTACTTTTAATACTATTGGGCGTATCAATATTACGTATATTTTTTACGGTTCTGAAAACTACACGCAAAAAATCTACAAACTCAACGATTCTATTCCTGATTCTACGTGGAAGACTAGTTAAAAAATAACGCCCCCAACCAAGCACCTTTTTAATAAATCTAAAACTATCGATAATGAGGTCATCACGATATACTTTTACGAAAAATACTCGTCGAAGCAATATATATAAAAGGAATACAGTCTGAAATATATTCGGCCTTGCTGTACGTCTAATATACTCAAACAATCCTACAGACTGAGCAATCGTTCCAAAATATAAATTCAAGACATTGCGTTTAAGTCCAAATGACCTTATCACTCCATCCGGCGTTGAGCCTTCGCCGCCCAATCCTAAACGAAAAAGTCCACCGGGACCTTTTTTTATTTTTCCGGCAACAGCGGCATGAACAAGAATGGCATGATCGGCGCCATAGAACTTTGGAAATTCATGTGACAATAATTTTTCTCTGCGAAACAATCCACATATTTCATTATTCAAATTTTGATTTAGTAAAACATTCTCAATACGAGTCATTAGTCCGTCCTCGTTGGAATACTCTATATTGCTGCATAATGTTTTGACCACTTTGCCGTTGTCCATTATCGCTGCGTCTGAATATGCGAGCGAACAATCACTGTCGTCTTCTAGTATCTTGACCATGGCACTAATGAAGCCTATATCCCTCTCGTCGTCATCTGCCGCCCACATAAAATACTTTCCGCTCGACTTTTGAAGTACAAAGCGAAAATTGTCTATCGCCACAAGCGGAGTATCCTGACGGTAATATATAACTCGCTTATCATTTGCGGATATCTCGTCAATTACATTTTTTGTGTCATCCCCAGGTGAACAATTGTCGGAAATGATAATCTCAAGATTAGGGTATGTCTGTTTTGATAGCTGAGAGAGCATCGAAGCAAGTAGCTTTGGCCTATTGTATGTTGGAACGCCTATGGATACAAGTGGAAATTCTCTTAAGTTATCCATGCTTACTAACCCTACTCAATTTCAACTAGTTTTTTTTCTAATATAGTTTCCAAAAGATATAAATCCATCATAGTATCAAGGTTTACACTTCTCTCTTTTGGAAAAATAAACGGCATTGTCTTGTCCGTGAAAAAACTCTTTCTATTTTTCAGAGTCTGAATATCAGTAAGGTAAAAAGCACCGTTTAATCTATATACCTTCGGCAGTAATTGTCTTGGCACCATTGACTCTACGCCCAAATATGATACGACATACCCATTTTCTATTTTTTGTATTTTATTTGGATGTGGATCATCATGTTCCGTAACGCTCACTACAGAATCAAATTCATTTTTTTGTCGTTCAAAAGCCTCAAACAGGCTGTCTATATCTCGTTTTATCCGTAATGGACTTGTAGTCTGCAGCAATAATATATAAGCGTCTTCTTCTATCTCTTCAGTTTCGGCGGTGTGGAGAAGCACATCAATAGTCAACGCTGAGTCCGTAGCCAATTCATCCGGTCTTTTCTCTTTCGTAGCAACACCCATTCTTTTGGATACCTCATACATTTCATTGTCGTCGGTAGAGACCAAAATAGCATCTACATAACTGCATTTTTGAGCTAGCATAATAGTGCGTTCCAAAATAGAAATACCATTTATCTTATAAAGATTTTTTCCAGGTATTCCTTTTGAACCGCCTCGTACAGGTATAATTGCATATACTTTTTTCCCGTTTAGCACTTTTTATACACCCCTATCATTCTGCTTCCAAGGTTATTCTTATGTATATATTCCGGCGTTATAAAATCAAATAGTCCGGCTGGATCTCCATATCCATGATATGGATACTCTCCCGACATATAACTTTTTACGTTATCAATTTCCGTAATGACGGTTTCAAAAAACACTTCTTTAAAACCGTTTAGCTCAAATACTTTTTTTAAACTTGCCGGAGAAAAATGCGATACGTGCTTCCAATTGAAGGTTGGGGACATCTCTCTAGACAATCTTGTAATTAAAGATTCAGCATTCGGAACCATTATAAATACGAGTCCGTTATCCTTCAACACACGGTTCATGGAGCCCACAATGCCATTTAGGTCATATAAATGCTCAAGCACATTCCATAAAGAGATGCAGTCATATCCATCGCCAACCTTATCGGTATCCAGACTTTCAAATGTTGTATTTATAAATTTTAATCCTGCTTTGCCGTTCGCTTCGTAACCATCGGCATAGTTGCTATTGGCGTCTATGCCTATACACTCTTGCCATCCATTTTCTTGTGCTATTTTCAAAAATAGACCGGTTCCGCAACCCAAATCCATTATCTTATTTTTCGCCGGAGGGTTTAGTTTTTCAATTATTTTAAGCCCGTAGCTATACTTTATATAATCCATATCTTTTTGGGTAGGGCTCTTATAGATATCTGATGCGGTACTGTCATCAGAATATATTTGTACCGCTTCATCAAATTTAATCCTGGGATTTAAATATCTATGTGTGCAGCCTTTGCATCTATAAATATCTAACCCCATTCTTTGGAGGGAAAACTCTCGCTCCTCACTCCCGCATACTGGACATCTGTTTACATCTTCCCATAATCCATCTTTTCTTTGATATCGCTCAATGCCTGTGTCAATGACAACCTTGGCATGCTCTTTAATAAGCCCTCCACTTGAGGGCTTGCCTTCTCCGGATCTATTTGTATCACTATGAAACTTTTTAGCGCCGTACACCAGGTTACCGTCGAACCTATTTTTTATTTTTAATCTCTCTTCAAAACTATTGATATCAAAATCCATAAAAATCCCCAATTATTTTATTGCCAAAAAGCCTTCGAAAGAAACATATTTCATTATGCTCATAACATCAACAAAGCCGGATCTTTTGAGCATATCAACATTGGCTTGCGACGAAAATGGCTCAAGGACACCCTTTAGGCTTCTTGACTTGGCGACTATTTCATCGGAATTGTATCCTTGCTCTATTTTGTATTCATTGTAGAGACTAGTCATCATATCTTGAAATCTGGCATCAGGAGCCCTAACTTTTTCAAACAACAAAAATGCACCGCCCCACTTGAGAGACGAATAGATTTTATCTATAAGCTTTTGCCTATCACTGGGCCTGATAAACTGAACCGTATAATAAGAAACTATGAAATCCGATGGCTCAAAATCAAATAAAAGCGCATCTTCCACGGAGAAAAACACATTCTCTATATTGTTAGACGCTTTTTTGCTATTTGCTATTTCAACCATATCTGCCACAGGATCAATGCCTATAAATCTTGCGTTCGGCTTTGATTTATTATGCTTTGCTAGTTTTGTCGTCAGCTCTCCCGTTGAACACCCTATCTCATAGGCAACAGAATCATTCTTGATAAAATAGTCGCTTAGATTGCATACCAATGTTTGTCCTTCCCTATAGAAAGGCACTGATTTTGAAACATGCTCATCAAAGCTTTTTGCCGTATCCCCGTCAAAACGCCAATTTGCGTTTTCGGCCGTTATATTATCACCTGTACTTAACATATAACATCCTCTTCTTTCATATAGGCTTCCCAATTATAAATCGGTTTTTTATGTATATGGGTAGCAAATCTACCTCTATAATAATCCCTATTTAGTAGTTCCTCTTTTGAAAGCTCTCTTTCTCTGCTACCTAACATCTGAGAAAATTCCGGTATGAACTCCTGTATGTAGTTCCATTGCTCATCTTTGCCAAGTTTTGCAAATTTATTAAGCTCTTGCAGATGCTCTTTTCGTATGGAGACTTTTCCATCCCTAGTCTCTTCTTCGGGCAGTATAGTAAAATGCCTCTCGATGATATCTGCCCCACAATAAATAGCAGCAAGCGAAGCCTTAATTCCATCTCTTGATACCATGGTATGTTCGCTAAGACCGACTGAGTCCGCATATTGCTTTAGATACTCCATCCTATTAAGATGTATCTCGCTAAGAGGCGTTGGATAGAGCGTAACACAGTGCAAAAGTGAGAAATCAACACCACTTTGTTTGAGATAACCTGCAGTTTGTCTAATTTCATCATCATATGTGGCGCCCGTAGAAACTATAATCTCATCAAAGTTAGAAGCCAGTCTTTCTATCAAGGCCAGTGATGCGCAATCATAGCTAGCAACCTTTACGCTCTTCCAACCAAACTTTTTTATCATATCGACGCTTCCATGCGTAAAAGCAGTGGTAAGCGGAATAACGCCACAACTGCCGCACTCTTCTATGAACAGCTCATGTTGTCTATATGAAAGTTCTAATTTTAGCAATCTTTCATATTCTGGAATATACGGACGTTTAATACATAATGTACTGCCGTTTTCGTCTACAAGCCCATTTTCAAATCTTTCTCTGTAAACAACATCATCCGCAAATATTGTTTGTATTTTGACATGCGTCGCACCGCCTTCGGCTGCGGCTTTTACCATCTCCCGCAAAGTATCAAAATTTCCATTATGGTTCTGGCAAAGCTCAGCTATTATTTTCATATTAGGCCTTATTTTTTAGAAGTTTGTATATATAAGCTAAATGCTCGGTTGCCGCATCTATTTCAAATTGTACAATATCTCCACAATTATCAAACATAGTATTTGTCTCAATATCTAGCCATAATGCCTGCCTATTATGGAAAATACACTTGTCATCTTGCATATGAAACTCTCCGTCTTTTATAGTAAGCGTGTTTATGTCGTCGACTTCAAACTCAAACAAAAACAAAATATTGATATCTTTTTTGGTACTAATATGAAATTCTGCGTTTAATTCATTATCTCCAATGACAAATTTTTTCATAGACGGTATTTGTCTAACTTGCTTCTTTATACAACTGTGTTTGCTAATTATAAAATTAATATCTGAATACGTTTTTTCTATTATATCCATGAACTCTTCATTGGTCGGCATTAAGAAGTCATGGCCTTTAAACACAAGAGCCTCCTCAAATAGCTCTCTCACAAGAAGTCTAGGATTTAAGACTTCATCAAGAGAATCGGATCTGCCCGTAAAAAGAGATACTTTTCCTGGATTAACTCTTGCATCCTGACTGCGTCTAACAACCGATAAATATCTTCCATTGACCAAATACGCACCGCCACCGGATAGCAAAAAATAACCGTCAGAGAAGACGTTTTTATTAAATTCGTTATCATCCTCGATAGGCTTACAATGATTTAGTAACTCCGACCTTTCTACATTTAGTATATTGGGTAGTATATTCACAAACTCATGTTTATATATCTTATAAAAACTCATCTATGTGTAATATATCCCATTGTTGAATAGTTTAGACTATTAATTTTCTCTATTTCTTCACCACTAAATAAGTTCCACCCGTCAAATACAAGAGCATTTTTATTCATAGACGAAAAACACATATATGTATCAAATTTATCGTTTAGATAGTGATTATTCATAAATAAAACGACATCTTTGCCGCAAAATGCCTCTCCGATATTGTCCACGCAGGAAACACCCAATGCCTCAATATCCTCCTTGTCAACAACGAAATCCTTAACATAGATATTGCCTCTAGAGGGCAAGATTTCTATTAGCTTTAAAGCAGTTGACTCTCTTATATCCGAAGTTTCCGGCATTCCTTTAAAGGCAAGTCCAACAATCAAGATATCCAAATCTTCCAGTTTCTTATCTATCATTGAACAATAATGGAGCAGCTTATTGTAGACATAGATGTGACCGTTGCTGTTAATTTCTCTACTGGCACTACCTAGAATCGGTTTATAGAAATTAAAATCTGAGCTATTAGTATATAGATGCGGATCCTTGGATAGACAGATACCTCCAACCCCTGGACTTGGCTTTGGAATGGGGTTTCTTGGATAGCCGTCGTTTGCAGCTTCAATTAGCTTAAATGCGTTTATATTGTATTGTTCGCATATGTAAGAAACTTCATTGGCAAAAGAGAAAACCAAATCCCTAAAAGTATTATTTAGCAATTTGACCATTTCTGCCGCCTCAAGACTTTCAACCTCTACTACAGAATGGGTGATTTCTTTAAAAATTTTAGACGCTACATCCCTACACTTTGACGAATAGCCACCGACTATCTGCGGGAGACTTTGAACCTCTTCAATGGCCTTTCCCTCAACTGTTCTCTCTGGTGCAAACGCAACATAGAAATCTTCTCCAGCCCTCATTCCGCTCTTTTCAAGAATCGGCACTACAACATTTCTAGTTGTCCCAATCGGCAGTGTGGATCTATATATGACCGTATCGCCATATTTGATTTTTTTGGAAAGCGCATTCGTGACCTCATTAATATACTGCATATTGGGATTATTATTTTTATCAACAGGCGTGCCTACGGCAACTATATACACATCTGAATATATGCTATCAGCATCTGATGAAAACTCAATAGCGCCCCTACTATTCGATGCCTCCAAAAGAGGCTTCAGACCATTTTCAAAAAAATGCGGATCATTGTTCCTCAATCTATCTATCACTACTTTACTAACGTCCACACCAGTAACATGAAAGCCTTTACTGCACATTACAAGACCAAGAGTAAGTCCAACAAACCCCATTCCGTAAACGGATACTGTTTTTGATAGCACATCGTCTGTTAGATCACCAAGAAGCACAACATCGTTGAAAGTACCATCGTCATTAAGCACAACAATTTTATTAACAGAAAAATTTTTGTTTAGTTGTTGTCTTTGAGATATTTGTCTTATAGCCTGAGCATGCATTTCTCTTTTATTTGACGAAAATAGTACACATACTGGATTCTTATTAAAAGTAGACTCGATGCTAGAGTTCAAATCACTATTTTTAATGATAAATTTCCTAATATCGCCATCGGTTAGCGTGCCGACCACTTTTTTATTACTATCAACCACGATCGCAATTCCAAATATTCCATTATTAAGAGCGGTGTTTGACATTTGTTCAGCGACAGCTTTTATACTATCTGTTGTACTGACAATTACTTTAAATTTAGACAATTTATAACTCCGAAAAAGATTTAACTTTAACTATATCAGAAGATATCGATTCATTTCTATCGATAACAATACAATCGACGCCATATTGCCGACTCAATGCAAAATCCATATAGTCGTCACCAAAAAATATAACATCCCGCTTTGTGCACTTCTCTGCGTCCAATATACTTTTCAAATGGCCTCCTCCTTTTTTAAAAGAATCAGAACTGCCAAAAATAGATTTTATGTTACTAATAACTTCATATTGTAGTCTTTTTTGGGTCAAAAAATCTAATTCCAGCTGCGGAACGGACGATGATATGTAAATATTTTTATTACCCAAAATAGCATTTTTCATAAAAACAATAGCATCTTCAAAAACATTAGCATTCACCAATTTCTTTTTATTTTCTTCTGTTAATTTTTGATTAAATAACTCATACGCAATATCGGAAAATTCTATATTTGCCCTTTTTAATACTTCACGAAATATTTCTTTTCTCGGCAATCCGGACAACTCAACATATATAGAATATATTACACACTTATCCATAGATATATTCTCTATGTATTTAATCACTTCATATAAACTATCCGTAAATGTATTGCGTTTTATCTCCATAGAGTCAAAGATAGTGCCGTCCCAGTCAAAAACAAAAATTTTTTTCTCCGTAAAATTAAACACTTTCTATCTTTCCATTTTGGACTTTTAGTATTTTGTCGCATTTCTCTATTGTACTCAATCTATGCGCAATCACCAACATTGTCTTACTTTTACCAGCCTCGTATATTTCTTCCATTATCTTGGACTCTGTTTCATTGTCCAAAGCAGATGTGGCCTCATCCAAGACTAATATTTCCGGATCACCGTATAATGCTCTAGCTATACCTATTCTTTGTTTTTGCCCACCGGAAAGTTTTATGCCACCATCACCTACTTTTGTATAAATTCCGTCTTTTTTGGCAAGAAAATCATATATATTTGCTTGTTTAAGCGCACTTATAATCCTTTGCTCGTCAAATATTTTTCCAAATGCAACATTTTCGGCTACAGTCGAGTCGAAAAGATAAATATTTTGCGGTATATAACCTACTTTTCTGCGCCATGCACCGATATTGCCATTGTTTATTAGACAATTGTCGACTTTTATACTGCCGCCATGCTGACAATATATGCCTATGATAATATCTATAAGAGTGGATTTGCCACTGCCACTTTCCCCTATAAAGGCTATCTTGTCACCTTTATTAATAACAAAAGATATATCCGTTAAAACTTGATGGTTTGCGTCATACCCGAATGATATATTTTCCAGAACGATTTTTTCATCAAAAGCCACAGGCTCAACGCCATAGCTCTCTTTCTCAAAAATTAAATCATCATAAATAATATCTAGCGACTTAGACCAAAACAGAATATTGTTATAGCTTATCAACATTCTGTTTATGGCGGGCAACATTCGATACATTGCCAATGCATACATTGTGATAACAGGAATAACAAAAGATGCGTCATTGTATTTATAGATAATAAACAAAACCGAAGCTATGAGAATTGAAAAACCGACAGTTTCTAAAATATTCTTAGGCACCTGATTAAAAGTATTACTAATAATATGATTTCTAGCAAGGCCTTTGCCAGAAACGGCAAAAGAATCTAATATTTGCGACTCATTTCCGATAAGTTTTATTATTTTAAAATTCCCGAATGTTTCTGCTATCAATCTATGAAATTTATTTTGAAAAGCGGCTCTTTTCTCGCCTTGTCTTTTAATGATTTTAGAGAGCTTCTTTGTTAAAAACAACACCTTAAGCCCAACTATCGCAGTTAATAGAAGGGTCATTTTAAGGTTGACGAATAAAATTAAAATATATAGAAAAACTACAGTAAACATCTCAGACATAAACAAAAGTATGTTCTGAATCATATTTGATAAATTAGAGGCTTCACTTGTAATTGTTTTTATCATGGTAGAAGAGTTTCTGCTGACAAACTTATCATATGGTAAATTTATATACCCCTCAAATAGTCTAGATGAAAACTTATAAAAAACATTGAAACTGAAAGTATTAGATACGTATGAGTATAAAAATCCGTAAGCTCCTCTGGCAAAATAGTAAACTATTAAGATAAACCCGAAAGCAAAAATAAAATTATTCTTGCTTTCGAAATTAAAAAAAGTATAAACAGATTTAAAATATGCATTCGTATCAATTTGTGACGGATTTGACGATACTGATATAAACGGCATTATGGCGGAGATACCAATTGTTTCAATAAGCGAGAGCAGTATGCTCATAAATAGCAACACAAGTAAAAATATCTTGTCTTGCTTGGTGGTAATAGCTCTTAATTTACTTATACTTGACATAAAACCTCACATCTAAAGTACAAATTTTAACAAACCGCCCCTTGTTTTACAGCCTACAGCAACTTTGGGTAAAATCTACGCCAAAAATTAAAGGTATTTTCTTGTCCAAAACCGCTTGTTCCCACTGCCACTTAGAATTTGAACAAAATGAAATGATAAAAGACGGCAACGATACTAAAGAGCTGTTTTTTTGCTGCAAAGGGTGTCAGGGTATCTATCATCTATTGCAAGATGAGGGGTTAGATAGTTTTTACGGAAAGCTAGGCTCCAAAACCCTTGAGCCGCCAAAGCATCTTATCGATGACTCTTCAAGATTTGATTATGAGGGATTTCACAAGCGGTATGTGACGGACAGAGCCGACGGATACAAAGAAATATCACTCATCATCGAGGGCATTCACTGTGCGGCATGCGTATGGCTCAACGAAAAAATCCTCACAAGAGCAGAGGGCGTCATAGAGGCAAATATCAACTTCACAAACAACAAAGCCCGTATCGTATGGGATGAAAGCAAAATAAAACTCTCTGAAATTATCGATAAAATAAGAGCTATCGGCTACGACGCGATGCCTTATGACGCAGGTATTCAAGAGGAGAGCGCCAACCGTCTAAGACGCCAAAACTACACCAAAATGATAGTCGGCGTATTTGCTACGATGAATATCATGTGGATAGCCGTCGCCCTATACGCCGGATATTTCAGCGGCATAGAAGAGGGGCACAAAGACATTCTCCATCTAGCGGAATTTATACTTGCCTCCATAACCCTGTTTTACTCAGGAAGTATATTTTACAAGGGGGCATTCACGGCTGCAAAACACGGTTTTGTAACGATGGATACGCTCGTCGCCACCGGCTCAACGCTTACATACTCTTATTCCATTTACGCCTCCCTCACCCATGCCGGTGAGGCTTACTTCGACTCGGTTACAATGATAATAACCTTCGTCCTCGTGGGCAAATACCTAGAAACCCTCTCAAAAAAACAGGCCATAGACACGTTAGACAAACTCTCATCCATTATACCTACCGAGGTTGCCGTCGTAAAGAACGACAAAACCGAATATATGCCTATAGACTCGGTAGCCGTAGGAGCGATAGTTGAAATGCGTGCCGGCGACGTAGCCGCCCTCGACGGTGTCGTGATAAACGGCGAGGCAAACTTTGACGAGTCAACGCTAAGCGGCGAATCGGAACCGGTACTAAAAAAAGACGGCGACAAAATCACAAGCGGCTCAAAAAATCTGGACGGCATAGTTCGATATGAAGTGACAAAAGATTCCAAACACTCAAGCTTTTCGGAAATCGTTCGTCTATTGTCGGAGTCATTGGAGAAAAAACCGAAAATCGAGAGCATGGCAAATAACCTCTCAAGATATTTTTCAATTACGATTTTATCTTTGGCTTTGGCGACATTTTTGGGATGGCTATTTGTAGGCGAAATAGGATTTGAGAAAGCTCTTGTCATATCGGTATCCGTCATCATAATAGCTTGCCCTTGTGCACTAGCCCTTGCCACGCCGATAGCCTCCGTCATAGGGCTTTACGCTGCCGCAAAAAAAGGGGCGATATTCAAATCATCTTCGATGTTGGAGACGATAGCAAAAGCGGATACGATAGTTTTGGATAAGACCGGAACAATCACCGAGGGCAAACCGAAAGTGCTTAGAGAAAAAGAATTTGCCCCTTACGACAAAGCCGCCCTGTCCGTTTTGGTGTCCGCGTCCAAGCATCCGATATCTCAGGCCGTGCTGTCTCACACCGGAGTAATGCAAAAAGAGCTGGACGCAATCAAAGAGGTACGCTCAAAAGGGATAGAAGCCAACTTGGACGGTCGCAAAATCATCGGCGGCAACGGCGAATATATGGCGGAACACGGAATAAACGTAAATTTTGAAAGCGATAAAAGCCTATTTTTCTATGCCGAGGGCGGCGAGCTAAAGGTTGTTTTTGAGCTGGAAGACAAGATAAAAGAGGGGGCGAAGGAGACCATAGAGAGCCTCCAAAGCTACGGACTAAACGTAGTGATGTTGACGGGGGATAATGAAAAAGCGGCCGAAAAAGTAGCATTGGAACTTGGAATCAAAGACTATCAGTCCAAAATGAACCCGCAAGAAAAGCTATCATTTATCGAAAATGCGCAACAAAACGGCAAAGTAGTCATAATGGCCGGTGACGGTATCAACGACTCCCTGGCGCTGGCACGCGCCGACATAGGCATAGCTATGGCATCCGGAGCCGAAATCAATCTACAAACAAGCGATATCGTATTGCTACACAACTCGATTACCGAGCTAAAAGAGGCCGTCAGGATAGGACGCAAAACATACAAAACAATCAAGCAAAATATCGGCATATCAATACTATATAATGCCGTTACGATACCGCTGGCGATGTCGGGATTCGTAATACCGCTCGTTGCGGCAATATCAATGTCTTTTAGCTCGATATTGGTGGTGCTCAACTCAACAAAAATAAAAAATGAGGCGTAAAAATGGATGATAATATACTCTCTTTAATGCTGTTTGGCTCTTTGATACTAGGCGGTCTCGGCGTTGTAGGTTTCATTTGGGGGCTCAAAAGTGGACAGTTCGATGATGAAAAAAAATTTACACACGGTCTTTTATTTGACGACGAAGACGAGCTAAGAGAGGCGGCAAAAAAAGACGAAAAAAGAAAAACTACCCACGAAAACTCTCAACAAGGGCATTCAGAGCAGTCTCATTAAGGCCTATGCTCATTCTGTCTTTCATGATGCGTAGAGCCGGAAAAGAGCCTAACGCCTCTTTATAGCTACGCTTCGTAGTCAAGGCGTCAAACACGTCCGCAACGGAAATTATCTGCGCAAAAAACGGTATCTTATAGCGGTTGAGGGAATACGGATACCCGCTCCCGTCCATTTTTTCGTGATGATAAAGGACGGAATCAATGATATTTTGATTTGTCTCCCCGAGAGACTCCAAAATTATCTTCCCCTCCGTCGTATGAGTCTTCATAATCTCAAACTCGTCAACCGTAAGCGCACCCTCTTTGTTTAGTATCGAAGAATCAATACGAGCCTTGCCTATATCATGCAGCATAGCTCCGTGCGCCAGCTCCTCTATCTCTTTATCTTTGAGTCCGAGCTTTTTGCCTATGGCTATCGAGTATATACAGACATTCACGCAATGACTATATGTATAATAATCATACGACAGCACTTTAACCATCGACAAAAAAGCAGCCTTGTCGCTTAGTACGTTATCGAGCACGACACTTGCAAGCCCTTTTGAGTCCTCAACCGCCTCCTTGGACTCTATATTTTCAAACAACTCCTCAACCACCATAACCGCAGTTGAATAGACCATTTGCGATTTCTCTTCGCGCGTTACATTTGGGTTTGAGGATATATCTAGCACTGCTTTTTTGAGGTAATTTTTGAATGCCCCCAAATCATCTTTTTTTACAAAGATAGCCGCTTTATTTGAGCGAAGTTCTTTTAGTTTTGCCTCTGCCAAATTGTACTCTTTTGGACAAAGCAAAATGCACTCATCCCCTTTTTCACACATAAAAAGGTCAACGGGCACGGGCTTACTAGGGGTCAAAACTCCATGCGGTATCGACTCCAAAGACGATACAAGGATTTTATCGGAGTACTTGTTCATCAGAGTGTGCTAACGGCTTTTTTGAACAAAGTCTGTACGCTGTCATCCACAGAATACTCTACGGCTCCGCCTTTAAATCTAACTTGCAATCCATCTTTTGCCAACTTATCAAGCTCTACTTGCAGCCTCTCAAGCATTCTAGCGGCACCCTGCCTTGGAGTCTCGGTAGCTATTACGGCAAGTTGGTTTTTATCTACTTTGGCAAAAAGATCTGACGAGCGCAACGTATGCCTCATGACTTTAAATATCTTCTCCCAAGCCTCTATGTCTTCGCCGCTATCAACATCGAAATTTACAAGAACAAGCGAAAAAGTCTTTTTATATCTTTTGCATCTTGCTATTTCAAATTCAAGCATTGAGCGAAACTTGATTTTCTCTTTTGAATTAATCTGAGAGGACAGCATCTCTATTTTTCTGTTAAACGATTTTTCAATCTCGGTAATGTCGGTCATCGTCACGATAAAGTGGTCTTTTGTCACCTCCGATACGCCAAGCTCCAGATAAAACTCTCTCTTCTCGCCTCTTCTGTTATCGTATACAAGCGCCTTCGGCTCTTCGCCGTTAAGTATAAAATCTCTTAGCCACCCCTTCGATAGCTTAGCCTGCTCATCCATGACGAATATAGACGATAAATCAGGGTATGTCTGACTAAATTGCTTTATTGTTTTTGCACCGAAACACTCCATAAAAGCCTTATTGGCTTTGAATATGCCGACACCGTCCGTTTCAAATACAGGATTATCTTCGGCGTTAAGAATCTCTTGCATATACTTTGATTGAAAAGACAAGGCTCTATCCATCAGAGTGTCTATGGATTTGGTAAGCGCTTCGGATAGTTTTGGAACCGATATAGGTTTTAGTACGAACCTATAAATGCCCATATTTACCATTTCTATCAGTTTGTGCGGCTCTATAAAACCGAGAATTACGATGATTTCACATTCAGGATTGAGGTTTTTTATTTTTGAAGAGAAATCAACTATGTCCATTATGGCTAGCTTCAAGTCTATCACGACTAGTTGCGGCATTATTGAGTTAAAATCCCTGATGGCCTCTGCCGGATCTTTGATATAGTGGACGGCTTTTACCCTTTGTATTAGCATGCTATCTATTTCAAAACTGAGTTCACCCTCAGAATCAACAACCATTACGGTAAGTTTTCTCATAAAAGTTTCGTTCACGATAGGCCTCCATCAATAAAACGGCTACAAAGCGGTCGTATTTTGATTATATTTTTTAGTAAGTTAAAACAAACATAAAATGTAAAGGTTTTTTAAATGCTATCCCAAAAAGCTATTTTTCTGGACAGAGACGGTGTCATAAACGTCGAAAAAGATTATGCCCACAAGATAGAAGACTTTGAATTTTTGCCCGGGGTCTTTGAGGCGGTTGAACGGTTTAACAAGCTCGGCTTTTTGGTGGTCGTCGTCACAAACCAATCCGGAATTTCAAGAGGATACTATACGGATGAAGACTTTTGGCGACTAACGGAGTATATGCTACTAGAGTTTGAAAAGCACGGTGCAAAAATAGCAAAAGTGTATCACTGCCCGCACGGTCCAAACGACGGCTGTGACTGCCGCAAGCCACATCCTGGAATGTTTTTGACGGCAAAAAACGAGCTAAACATAGATATGCAAAACAGCTGGATGATAGGCGACAAAGAGGGCGATATAGAGGCGGCTATGACCGCCGGAGTCGGGCACACGATACTTGTCCGCAGCGGGCACGGCATAGACGAAGCAAACACCAAGGCAAATTACGTCGTTAACGGTATTTTTGATACAATTAACGTAATTAAATAGGGGAATTTTATATGAAATACATAGATTTAGACCTAAACGGGAAAAAGATACTGATTACGGGCGGCGCAGGCTTTGTCGGCTCAAACGTCGCATTTCACATCCAAGAGAACTATCCTGAAGCACAAATAGTCATTTTCGATGCTTTTGTCCTAGGTCATTTCAAAAATTTGCAAGGCTTCAAAGGCGAAGTAATAGCGGGTGACATCACGGACCCTGTAGCTATGCAGAGGCTAAAAGCGCACAAATTTGATTATATATTTCACCAAGCGGCCATATCCGATACGACGGTAATGGATCAAAAAAAGATGGTAGAAGCCAATACCAACGCATTCGGCGACATCCTAGATATGGCAGTCGAGATGGGTGCAGATGTCGTGTACGCAAGCTCTGCGGGAACATACGGCAACTCTGCCGCTCCAAACTGCATAGGAAGCGGCGAAGAGCCTGAAAACGTATACGGCTTTAGTAAGCTGATGATGGACAATCTAGCGGCAAGATATATCAAATACCACCCAAACATCAAAATAGTGGGTCTAAGGTACTTCAACGTTTACGGACCTAGAGAGTTCTACAAGGGCACTACGGCGTCAATGATACTCCAGCTAGGTCTCAAGCTCCTAAGAGGCGACGCGCCGAAGCTTTTCAAATGGGGAGAGCAAAAAAGAGACTTCGTATATATCGAAGATGTCGTACAGGCAAACATAAAAGCTCTTGAAGCCAAAAAAAGCGGCGTTTACAATGTAGGCGGCGGAGTAGCTAGACAATACAATGAACTATTCGGTGCGCTCACCGCTTCTATCGGTGTAGAGAGACAAATAGAGTACATAGACAATCCGTACAAATTCTTCCAAAACCACACGGAAGCTGATATATCACTAACGAGAGAATATCTAGGATATGAGCCTAGATTTACCCTTGAAGAGGGTATCAAGGCATATGCCGACGAGATAAAAGCAATCGCAAAAAGAGAATTCGGCGTATGATAGAACTACTCTCTCGTAAACGCCCAAACATCCTAGTCGTCGGCGATTTGATGCTTGATAGCTATATGTGGGGTGGAGCGGATAGGATAAGTCCGGAAGCTCCAGTGCCCGTCGTAGCCGTGACCAAGGAGACAAAGAGCCTAGGCGGAGCCGGAAACGTTGTAGCCAATCTCACGAGTCTAGGCGCAAACGTATGGGTATCTAGCATCTTAGGCTCAGACGAAGCAGCAAAAATCATCAAATCGGAATTTACCAGACTGGGTGCCGATGTAAGCGGTATTTTTGAAGACACCAACCGCACAACTTCACTCAAAACCAGAGTAATGGCCGGCTCTCATCAGATAGTCAGGTTTGACAAAGAGAGCAAAGACGAGATAGACGGCGCAAACGAAGAGAAAATCTACTCTTTTGCCGCCTCAAACATAGACTCTTTCGATGCAATACTGCTATCGGACTACAAAAAAGGGATAATCACCGATAGCCTATCGCAAAAACTAATCACTCTAGCAAACGACAAAAACATCCCAGTCCTTGCCGACCCAAAAGGCTCCGATTACACAAAATACAAAAATGCGACGCTTTTGACGCCAAACAAAAAAGAGGCAAAAGAGGCTACAAAAATCGACATCAAAGACGATGAGAGCCTAGTAGCTGCAGGGCTAAAGCTTAAGCGTGAGCTAAACCTCAAATACTCGGTAATCACCCTCTCGGAGGACGGTATCGGTATATTTGACGAGGGCAAAACTATCAAACTCCCTACTCTTGCGCAAGAGGTGTTCGATGTGACGGGTGCAGGAGACACCGTGCTCTCCGCCCTTGGCATTGCTCTAGCACTAGGCGCAGACATCGTGGAAGCGGCGAAGTTTGCCAACAAAGCGGCGGCGGTAGTGGTCGCCAAAGTGGGAAGTGCGACGGTAACCGTACAAGAGATAATCTCCTTTGAAAACAAAGACGGCGCAGAGGACTACGAAGACAAAATAGTAAGCAGAGAATATCTGGCAAAACTGGTCAAAGAGCTAAAACAAAGCGGCAAAAAAGTCGTCTTCACAAACGGTTGCTTCGACATACTCCACAGCGGACATGTCAAATATCTCTCAGAAGCCAGAAAGCTAGGTGACGCCCTAGTAGTGGGGCTAAATACCGATGCAAGCGTGAGGGCGCTAAAAGGCGAGGGACGACCGATAAACAACGAAACAGACAGGGCTAGTGTGCTTGCCGCACTCGGATTTGTGGATTTCATCACGCTATTTGGCGAAGAGACGCCAAAAGAGCTGATAGACTCTCTCGTGCCCGACATCCTAGTCAAAGGCGCAGACTATAAACCCGAAGAGATAGTCGGCTACGATACGGTGACAAATAACGGCGGCAAGGTGATAACTATAGAGCTTGTAGAGGGTAGGTCAACGACAAAAACGATTGAGAGAATCAAGGCAAACTCTTGAAAATAAACCTCGGTAAAGCTCTAATCGGTGCGGTTGCGGCTATTTTTTTGGCTCCTGTCGTTTACTCCGTCATCATGGCGTTTGTCCCAGAAAACGACAAAAGCGTCTTGACGGATGCACCGAAGGTGAGCGCTCTCAGCGGCGAACAGCTGTATAGCAAATGCGCCCCATGCCACGGCGACAACGGTGACGGCACGGAAGCGTATCCGCCCCTTAACACCCTCACCAAAGAGAAACTCATGGAGCTGATAGCGGGCTATCAAGCGGGAAGCTTCGGCGGCGGCAACAACAAAAAGATAATGCAGGTGCAAGTCGAGGGGATAAGTCGTGAAGATGCCGCAAAGCTAGCCGAATATGTCACAAAACTAAAACCTAGACAAAAAAGCGAAAAAGAGTTGCAAGAGCTCAA
The DNA here is from genome assembly GCA_050252455.1 of Campylobacterales bacterium. GTDB lineage: Bacteria > Campylobacterota > Campylobacteria > Campylobacterales > UBA6016 > UBA6016. The sequence goes on from JBFWKW010000002.1 coordinate 171,536, forward strand.
AAAAAATAAAAAAGAACAACAAATCGACATAACGGGGATAAGCTCATGAAAGAGATGATACTAAAAGAACTAGAGGGGCACCTAGCGACTACGCAAAAAGTGATAGAGACGCTAATGCCGTCCATCGAGCAAGCTTCCAAAATGGCGGTAGAGACGCTAAAAAGCGGCGGCAAAATACTAATATTCGGCAACGGCGGAAGCGCAGCAGATGCGCAACATATAGCGGCGGAACTAACGGGCAGATACAAGACTGAACGCCTTAGCCTAGCAGGCATAGCCCTCACCACAGATACATCGGCGCTGACTGCTATCGGTAACGACTACGGATACGACAGAGTATTTGACAGACAGCTAGAGGGTCTAGGCAGAGCTGGCGACATGGCTATCGGCATATCCACAAGCGGCAATAGCAAAAATGTCATCAGCGCCCTAGAGCTGGCAAAATCCAAGGGGATGCAAACGCTAGGACTTAGCGGTAGAGACGGCGGCGGCATGAACAGCGCATGCGAGCTAAACATCGTAATCCCATCATCCGACACGCCTAGAATCCAAGAGATGCATATCACTATCGGGCATATTATTTGTCAGGCGATTGACGATGCGTTTTAACAAGCCTATTTTTTAAAAATAGGCTTATCTACTTTGTCCTTATATGGCTCAAAAGATGAGTTTCTATCTATGTTTCCAAAATATATCTTTAGATCATGTTTTGGTTTGAAATTTTTTAATTCTACCTCATATGTCAAGGGGCTAGTTTTTTTGAAACTCCCCGGAAAACACAATGAAACAATCTCATCGGCTCTTCTTTTTCTCACTATTAACTTAAAATCTCTAATACCATCCTTCCATGTGTTTGCTGTCTTTAGAATATATTCAGCATAAAACTCTCCCAAACCAATATATGGCAATTTTTTGGCAAGTCTGTCGAGTCTGTCAAGTGTTTCTTGGTCTGCGCAATACATACTTTTAATGTCATTTCTCGAACTTACTAAGACCCCATCATCATAGTAGTTACAATAACCCCTGTTATAACTACCCAAAAATGGTTGGTACTCATGCGATATCTTTAGTGTTTGTTTGGCTTTGAATGTCTGTTTCCATTCATACCTCACATGGTTGTACCAAAGTGCCTCGTCCTGATTTATGCCAATTTTGGCTAGCAATTTTTTATAATTCTTCATATTTTTATCAAAATCATATGCAAATGCTATAATCTGATACTCACTAAAACCAATATTTTTAAGATTTTTAGTAATGTCTTTATTGCTGTTTTCAAATGATGTTGCTATTACTTTTGCTTCAAACTTTATCGGCTTACCATCTACAGAAACTTTAAAATTGGGAATAGTCCCAAAAAATGATGGATGTAACTCTGGGTCCCCAACTAAATATACAGGCAAAGGAAACACGATAGTCTCCGTAATATCCTTGTCGCTTTCATTGACAAATTCATAATCTACTTTGATTTTGTCATAGCTGATGTCTAGCACCTCTTTTGCCATGGCTATATCATTTGTCTTACCGACGATAATACCGCCTGCCCCAATCGGTCCAAAGCCGTCGTTGGCAAACAAACCCGCCACGACACAAAAAAGCGCAATAACAATCTTTCTCAAATCAGCCTCCTAGAGTTTTTACGGCTTCCAATACATCCCCAGCCTCAATAAGCCTCATACAATCATGATGTTTTAGCGGACAAGTCCGTTTTTTGCACGGGCGGCAAGCCATATCTTTTTTGATTACGGCGTAATGCGGATTGCCCCATGCGGCGGTCTCTTTCTCGTCGGTGGAGCCAAATATCGCAACGGTAGGCACCGCAAAAGCGGCGGCGATATGCATAGGTCCACTGTCGTTTGTGATGAATAGCTTTGCGGAGGCTATGAGGTCTATTAGCTCTCTCATCGCCGTTTTACCTACAACATTTCGGTAGTTTGTCACGCCATGCGCCCCCAGCGTCTCCTCGACTTGTGCGCCTATGCTAGCCTCATTTGGTGCTCCGACTATGGCTATATCATACTCTTTTGAAAGAGCGGCAGCCACTTCACCGAATTTCTTTGCATCCCATCTCTTTGCCTCACCGTACGCCGCACCTGGATTGATGATACATAGATTTTTTGGAGTGGCAGTCGAGGCGATATGTAGCTTCTCGGTTATCACGGAGCAAAAAGGCTTCACAAGCTCCAGATAACGCAAAACCTGATGTATTTTTTTGTTCTCTTTTGGCGAATGGGTCAGAAATAGCGAGCGAAACTCTCTTGCGTAGCCTAGTCGCACTTTTGAGCCGGTGAAATACAACAAAAGCGCCGACAGTAGAGAGTTTTGGAGCGTAACGGCTATGTCAAAACTTCCAAGTTCTTTTGCCTTGCGATAAAGCCAAGCTATACGACTTTTTGCTTTTTTGCTCTCATCTACCACTAGCCGCTCTACTCTATCATCACCCTCAAAGAGTGACAAGGCAACAGGGGAACCCACAAGAGTAAATCTTGCATCAGGATACGAGGCTTTGAGACTCTCTAACGCTGGGGTCGCCATCACGGCGTCGCCTAGCCAATTTGGGAGCCTAACAAATATCCTCATAGGCTCTCCAATACGGCTAGAGTCTCTTCAAGGTTTCGCTCCATGCTAAACTCAAGCGACTTTGCCCTGTTTGCCGTCTTTACCTCGGACAAAAATTCACTATCGTCAAGAAGTCTATGAAGTATCGGTAATACATCCATATCTTTCGGATTTTTCATTACAAACTCACCCCCAAGAGCCTCACTAGCCCCGTTTTGTGCGGTAGTGATGACGGCGCACCCTCCAGCCATCGCCTCAAGGCATACATTCGAAAAAGGCTCGTAACGGGTCGGGAACAAAAATATATCCGCCGCCGCATAAAACCTATCGGCATCACTTCTAGCGCCAGTAAAAATAGTGTTTACGCCTAGCTCTTTTGCCTTTTTTTGATAAGTAGACATCTTTTTTTCTTTGCCCACTATCACTGCGGCGTAGTCGTCTCTACCTAGCTTTGATAGAAGCTCCAAAAACTCAGCTACACCCTTACGAGCAAAGCCGCTACCCACAAACAAAATAATCTTTTTATCTTGCGAGATGCCAAACTCGGCACATACCGCCTCTTTGCACTCTGCCTCATCAAGCATGTTTGCAGACACGCCGTTATAGACGACCGATATTTTCAATGATTCAATGCCGTAGTGCTTGATGATATCGTTTTTGACAAAGTTGGAGTTTGCGATTATCTTGCGGGAGTTTTGGAATGTTCGTCGCTCTAGCCATAGATGCACTGCTTGCAGAGGGTTTGAGAATATCGCTAGTTTGCTCTCGCCATAGGATAGCCTCGTGTCCAGCCACGCCCTGTGTACGCCATCGCCGGCACGGTACACATCGGCGCACGGCAATCTCTCCAGTGAAAAGAGCAATTCATCTTCTCTTTTTTGTTTGCAAGCGTAGTAGGCAAAGCTAAGTATTCGCAAAAACGAGGGTAAAAACTTTGGAGAGCTTATTTTGACAGCATTTTCATCGACCCAATTTGTAGAAAAAACACGGAAAGCCACTCCCTTATCTCTAAGGGCAATAATCAGCCTAGCAAGGTAGTTTTCTGCCCCGCCGTAGGGAGTGTATTTAAACCTTGCTAGCGTTATTTTTTGCATCTATTTCTCGTGCACTCATAGTCAGCAAAAATCCGACTAAAAACATAAACTGTTCAAGCATGTGGTCACGAATCACACTATCAACTATCATACGAAAGAAAAAACCGGACGCTATAAAAAAGAGCGCCATACCAAAATAGCTACCGTGCTTTTTGAATGAGCTAAAACCGTAATAAATAAGAGCACCCAAAAATACAATCCACAAAATCATACCCGGCACTCCGGTGCCTACGCCTAGATCTATTATGCCGCTATGACTGTGTCCGCCACCCTCGCCGTATTTTGCTTTGAGGGCATGCCCGAATGCATTTCGTCCATAGCCAACGCCAAGTGGATTTTCAGATATAAGAATCAATCCCTCTTTTATCCAAGCTTGACGCATATAGTTTGAGTGATTAACTTGTTCACCATTTGATAAAATTGGCTTTGGATATTTATCCCAATTTAGCCAAGCCTTGTATGTATGCGTATCAAGTGCAATTACGGCAGTCTCTTTGACGCTTTGCCATCTAGAATCGCTCTTGTATCCAATATACAAAAAAGAGGCAAACACGGCTGTAGATAAAATCAAAATAATGCTTTTTTTTACAATAGATATTGAGCTAGCCGCCAAGATATATAGAAACAAAAATCCAACAAAAGTAAAGATAAAACCTATAAAACCGAAGCGCATTGTCTCAAAGTATGACGACGCAACTGTTAAAACAAAAATAACACTAAGCAAAAAGTTATCCATGGGAATAATCTTTTTGTTTTTAACGGCTCTGGAATAAATCTCCACTCCAATAAATGCCAAAGCCCAATTAGTGATATAGTTTGCCTTGTCCGGCCCTTCCGTCAAACCTTCAATTCTAGTAGGAAAAAGGCCTTGATTTGATACAAAATGCTTAATCGCAAACAAGTCTATATAAAACACATGAACAAAAATAGCACTAAGGAGTATAAAAAAAGCAATTTTTGTTTTTCTTTCAGCAATATTTGCCACCAAAAAACCAAGTCCAAAGCAAGCAAGAGCGCTAAGCCACTGCGTCAGTTCTTTTAATGCCCATGCCGTCTCATTGCTTATGACAATAGCCTGAAAATAAAACCATAGAGTAGCAACGCTCAAAATATAAAATATTTTTCTTTGGGCATTCGATAAAATAAATCTAGAGGCACCATTCTTGAAGCGCAGATAAGCAAATACAGATATCGCTAGAGCTGCAGCCATATTTCTAACAGCTATAGTTCCTGGAATTGGCCAAAAAAACATTAATATAGACATAAACACCAATCCGGCATAGGCAATATTATCCTTGGAAAATAACCGCTTGAAGCCTTCTTTCAAAGCCTTTTATCCGCCTTGCCTTTTTCAAGGGTTCCTTTAATGTCATACACTACCGAGTTTTCATTTTTGAGACTATCTATGTCAATTGTCGCAAACTCTTTATGGGCAACCGCAAGTACCACGGCATCATATTTACCGGACAGCTGCCCTACTAGCGATAGGCCGTATTCATGTTCGACTTCTTTAGCATCAGCCCAAGGGTCATACACCTCTACGGCACACCCAAAATCTTTCAGCTCGTTTATTACGTCTATCACTCTTGAATTTCTTATGTCAGGGCAGTTTTCTTTGAATGTAATACCTAGCACCAATGTTCTAGCGCCGTCAACTTTGTGGGATTTTTTTATTAGTAGCTTTACCACCTCTTTGGCAACATAAGCACCCATATTGTCGTTTATTCTACGGCCTGCGAGGATAACTTCGGGATGATATCCTAGGCTCTCTGCTTTAAAGGTAAGATAGTAAGGATCTACACCGATACAGTGTCCGCCGACAAGCCCTGGGCGAAACGGTAAGAAGTTCCATTTTGTACCGGCTGCCGCTAGAACATCTAACGTATCTATCTCCATTCTATTAAAAATAAGGGAGAGTTCGTTTACAAACGCTATATTAATATCTCGCTGAGAGTTTTCAATTACTTTTGCGGCCTCTGCAACCTTGATAGACGATGCTTTGTGGGTACCTGCGGTTATGATAGAGCCATAAAGAGCGTCGACTTTGTCGGCTATTTCCGGGGTGGAGCCCGATGTGACTTTCAGGATTTTGGTAACAGTATGCTCTTTGTCGCCCGGATTGATACGCTCTGGAGAGTATCCGCAATAAAAATCTTCATTAAATTTTAGCCCACTGATGCGCTCCAATACGGGCACACAATCTTCCTCGGTACATCCCGGATAAACGGTACTCTCATAGATTACTATGTCGTCTTTTTTAAGGGCTGCTCCGACCGTCTCACTAGCTTTAATGAGCGGTGTGAGGTCTGGGCGCTTGTACTCGTCTACCGGAGTGGGAACGGTAACTATAAAAACATTGCAGCTTTTGAGGTCATCTCTACTGCAAGAAAAAGAGAGATTTGTTGAGGATTTGAGATTTGCTCGATCAACTTCAAGCGTTCTATCATAGCCCTTTTCTAACTCGCCGATTCTCTCTTTGTTGATATCAAAACCGAGTACCGGATATTTTTTGCCAAACTCCACTGCAAGAGGCAACCCCACATAGCCTAAACCTATTATGGCTATTTTTACGCTCACTGCGCCACGCCTATCTGGTAGTATTCAAAGCCCAACTCTTTTAACTTGCCCGTATCATATTGATTTCTGCCGTCAAAAATAATTTTTTGCTTCATTTTTCCAGCCAACTCATAAAAATCAGGACTTCTAAACTCTTTCCACTCCGTCACTAGTATCATAGCATCCGCGCCGCTTACCGCTTCATATTTATTCTCAACATACTCTACGGCAACATTTTTTAGATAGTGCTCTTTTGCCTCATGTACGGCCTTTGGATCGTATGCTACCACCTTGGCACCTCTACCTACAAGCTCTTTTATCAGCGTAATACTAGAGGCCTCTCTCATATCGTCAGTCTCCGGCTTAAAGCTAAGCCCCCATACACCAAATGTAAGCCCCGCAAGACTCTCGCCAAATCTTTTTACCACCTTGCCCGGCAATACACTTTTTTGATCATAGTTTACAGCCTCCACGGCGTCGAGTATTCTCGGTGTATAGCCGTAATCTTTTGCGGTTTTTGCAAGCGCTTGTACATCTTTTGGGAAGCAACTTCCGCCGTATCCGCACCCAGGATAGATAAAGCTATATCCTATTCTGCTGTCAGATCCTATGCCGATTCGCACCTTGTTGACGTCGGCGCCGACTCTTTCGCAGATATTTGACATCTCGTTCATAAAGCTGATTTTTGTCGCAAGCATCGCATTTGCAGCGTATTTTGTCATCTCTGCCGAGCGGATATCCATCCCGATAAATCTATCGTGGCTTCTCGTAAACGGCGCATATAGCTCCCTCATTACCTTCATTGCTTTTTCGTTGTCGGCACCTATCACCACACGATCCGGCTTCATAAAGTCTTCTATCGCCGCACCCTCTTTCAAAAACTCAGGGTTTGAGACTACGCTAAACTCTATATTTACACCTCTTTTTTGAAGCTGTGCATTTATCTCTGCCTTTACCTTGTCTGCAGTACCAACCGGAACCGTGGATTTGTCAACCACGACGAGCGGTTTTGTTATGTATTCGCCTATGCTTTTTGCCACCGCAAGCACATATTTCAGGTCTGCACTTCCGTCTTCACCCATTGGAGTACCTACGGCTATAAAGCAAATCTCGCTATTTTCTACGGCGCTCTTTATGTCTGTGGTAAATTTGAGCGTCCCTAGCTTGTAGTTTTCTTTTACCATATCCTCTAAGCCAGGCTCATATATAGGGATAATGCCGCTGTTTAGCTTTTCTATCTTTTTCTCATCTACATCTACGCAAACTATGCTGTTTCCCATCTGGGCAAAACAAGTCCCGCTAACAAGACCGACATAGCCCGTGCCTATAACCGAAATTCTCAAACCAAAACCTTAATTTAGATATTTGTTTTATTTTACAAAAAAAGCTATGAAAATGTAACCATGCCGTCAACGTAATTTTTTAAAATAAACTGTTTCGAGGCCTGCAGTCAAAGAGTTCCAACTAAATCTTGCTTTTGCACTATTGGCTGCAGTCAATTGCATACATTCGAATGAGCTCATATCCAAAACCACCCGCCTAGTTGCCTCAATAAGTTCATCTATATTTTTTGGATCTTCCAAAAGAATACCGCTAATTCCATGCTCTATTGTCTCCGGAATACTAAATTTATTAGAACTTATAACAACACATCCCGCAGCTATGCCTTCAACCGCAACAATAGGATGTTGCTCTCCTCCAAAATATGTCGGAAATAATAGTACATCTATAGCTTTGTATACATTACATAAGCGATCGTGCGGCAATGGGTCCATATCAAAAAACCACTCTTTATTTTTTAACTCCGCAAGCAGCTTTTGTTCGTCGTCATAGTTTTCATCCCTTACTGTATCCCAAGGCGTAGGACCTACAGACAAAGCAAATATCTCAATTCCAATCTCCCTAAGATACTTTACGCACCTTAAAAAATTGTAAAATCCTTTGACCTGCTGCTTTCTACCTATATATCCAACAACGATTGAATTCTGCGGAATTCCCAAAATACTTTTTAAACTATTTTTCTCAGCTAGACTTGGTTTGTAAAACAGCTCTTCGTCAAACCCATTATAAAGCACGCCCACAATATCCCCTGGATACCGTCGCTCTTCCAGCATTCTTTTTTTTGTATATTCCGATGCCGCCAAATACAAATCTGGAACGCCATTTTTGACAGGCTCAAAATTTCTCATCGCGTTAACCTGCACGACAACTTTCGGCTTTCTTGCGCATGTCGCCAAAAAATCCTTCACTGGAAACTCGGTTTGGTGAGCATGAAATATATCTATGCCAAGCATATTTGAAAGCACGGCAGCCTTTCGATGGAGCGGATATGGGTCTAGCCTTGTCATTTTTTTGAATAATGCCCTATAGGCAACACTCTCGCCAATCCTATAAACATCGCCGAAGTCACTATGCTCATAATCACTCTTGTAGTGTTCGGAGTTGCTTATAATGTATGGCTTTGCAAACTTCATATGTTTTGCAAGATTTTGACCTATTATAGCCGGAGCAAAACCTCTAATATCCGGCACTGCTCCATGTGGTACATATTGAATTACTTTCATTCAAAGCCCTTTTGGTGCCATTTCCATGCAGTTTCTATAATCATATCAATACCGCAAAATCCAGGCTTCCATTTTAATTTTTCTTTTGCCTTCTGGGCAGAACCGACAAGAAAAGCAGGATCGCCGTCTCTTCTTTCGCACTCAACGGCATTAATACTTTTTCCGGTCACACGCCTTGCGGTTTCAATTATTTCTTTTACGCTATATCCATGTCCATTCCCGAGATTAAACACATCGGATTCACCTCCGGCAAGCAGATACTCTAGCGCCAAAATATGAGCCTGAGCCAAATCTGTAACATGAATATAATCCCTTACGCATGTTCCGTCTCTTGTATCGTAATCGGTTCCAAATATACTAATGCTATCTCTTTTCCCTATTGCTGCGTCCAAAACCAACGGTATCAAATGGGTCTCCGGAGTATGTAACTCACCTATTTCGGCATCAATATCGGCTCCTGCGGCGTTAAAATACCTCAGCGCAACATATTTCAAACCATATGCTTTGCTATAGTCCGACAATATATGCTCAACCATCAGCTTACTGCGCCCGTATGGATTAATAGGCTCCTGACGATGCGTTTCCGTTATTGGAATCTCATATGGATCGCCATAAGTGGCACATGTAGATGAGAAAATAATTTTATCACACCCAAATTCAGACATCACGGATAAAAGGTTTATTGTATTTGATACATTGTTCAAATAGTATTTTTGAGGCTCAACCATTGATTCACCCACATAGGCATAAGCAGCAAAATGCACAACGGCATCTATCTTGAACTCCCTAAAAGTGCGCCTTAACGCTTCCGTATCACATATGTCGGCAAGCACAAATTTACCCCATTTAACTGCCGCCGCATGACCATAAACGAGATTATCCAAGACAACGGTTTCATACCCTCTTCTTGCAAGCTCCTTGTTTGTGTGGCTTCCAATATAGCCGGCCCCGCCGACAATTAAAATCAAGCCTTGCCTTTTAAAAGTAAATCAAAATATCCGATAGTCTTTTTGAGCCCTTCTTCAAGTTGCACTTTCGGCTCCCAGTCTAGTTTCTCTCTTGCCAAATCTATCACCGGCTTTCTCTGCATCGGGTCGTCTTGCGGTAGCGGCATATATATGATTTTTGATTTGGAATTTGTAAGTTCTATTACTTTTTGCGCTAGCTCCAAGATAGTAAACTCCCCTGGATTTCCTATGTTGATAGGACCTGTAATATCATTGCCTGAGTTCATCAGTCTTACCATGCCGTCTACAAGGTCGTCGCAATAGCAAAAGCTTCTAGTTTGATCGCCTTTGCCGTATACGGTAATATCCTCGCCCTTTAGAGCTTGGACTATAAAGTTAGATACCACTCTTCCATCGTTTGGATGCATTCTAGGGCCGTAAGTGTTGAATATTCTCATCACTTTAATTTGTACATTGTGTTGCCTGTGATAGTCGAAAAACAGAGTCTCTGCGCACCTCTTGCCCTCGTCATAGCAAGCCCTGATACCTATCGGATTTACGCTTCCTTTATAGGTTTCGGGCTGAGGGTGTATCTCTGGGTCACCATATACTTCACTTGTTGAGGCTTGAAGGACTTTTATTTTCAGTCGTTTAGCCAACCCGAGCATATTGATGGCGCCCATTACCGATGTCTTTGTTGTTTGCACGGGGTCAAACTGATAGTGAACCGGAGAGGCAGGACAAGCCAGGTTATATATCTCGTCCACCTCCACATAAAGGGGAAAGGTGACATCATGGCGCAAAAGCTCAAAGTTTTTATTATCCATAAGATGCGATATGTTCTGGCGGCTTCCAGTAAAGAAGTTGTCTACACAGAGAACTTCATTGCCTTCACCTATTAATCTTTCGCATAAATGCGAGCCCAAAAATCCGGCTCCACCTGTAACCAAAATACGCCTACTCAATTTCTTTTCCTTTATTTATACTGCCCATGCAAACATCCGTTGCCTCTTTCAAATCAGACTGAAGCCCTATAGTGACAAATGTACCAACGGTGCTCTTTATACAAACGGGATACTTACAGATTAAAGCACAGCAAAATATCCCGTAAAGAGACGCATCCCTGATTATGATTATATCCCAGTCAAAATCAACAATCGTCTCAGGTGCCGTAGGGCCGAATATTCCAATAGTTTTTATGCCGATAGTATTTGCTATGTGAAGTGGTCCGGCATCCACACCGACAAACAAATCGCTTGATTTTAAAAGCTTCAAAAACTCGTCGGATGAACTTTTTGAGAAATAAAATTTCTGCAGTCCGTCCATCCCTCCTAGCTCATCCCTAAACCCGCAAATTGTGATTTTAGCGTCCTTGTATAGCTCTTTTAACTTTTCAATAAGCTGTTTTGTCATCTCTTTATCAAGGCTTTTTGTTATATCTGTAGAAAAAGGCACCAGAACTATATTCTTGACATCTTTTTGCGAATGAGAAATAGTTTTTGGAAGTGTTTTTGACTCAAGAATTAAGTATTCTCGTACCCTAGCATAAAGATTGTAAGATTTGCCCCACTGTCGAAACCTTTTAAAAATAGAGTATTTTTTTGCAAAAGATACAAAAAACTCCGCATCATCTCCGTGACTCCACGGATTAAATCCCAAATCTGCGTCAAAATTTTTTAGTTTGAGAAGCGACGGAACAAGCGAAAAAGGATTTCGCTTGTTTACGCCCACAAATTCCACATTTTCACCTAAAATCTCTCTTGCATAAGGCACAAGCTGACTGGTTGTAAAAAGCAGATACTGTTTATCAGGGTATAATCCAATAAACTCACGAATAACCTTAAAAGATATTATCCCATCCCCGTATCTTGAAAATACGGCAAAAAATATTTTTTGCGCCTCTTGCATATCGCCAGAACTGATTACTTGCTCTTTGCGGGAGTGTTTGGCAATAAAATATTTAAAAAGCTTTTTTAGCATTTACACTCTTCATAAATTCAAGTAGCCTTATGGCTCTTTTATCCGGTTCTAGTTCCGATATTTTGGCATACGAAGCGGCGGCAAGCTCTCTTGCGGCTTCTCGATTGCCCAAAAGATATGATATTTTTTCGCCCAAATCCCTCTCATCTCCGGCTTTAAACTCCAGCGCTACGCCGTTTGTTATTTCTTTTATTGACGGCATATCGGAGGCTATCACGGCATTAAAAGACGCCATATACTCAAAAAGCTTGAGTGGCGAGGTAAATTTGTCAAATACACTTACATTATTCGGTAAAACGCATATTTTTGTCTTGGTTTTTAGTAGCTCTGCTACTTTTGCGTGCGGCATTCTACCCAAAAACTCTACCGTATCTTCCACGCCAAGTTCGCTTGCAAGCTTTTTTAGGGCCTCTTCATCTCCGCCGGAGCCGACAAGCTTGATTTTTGCATTTTTCGGTAGATATTTTGCCGATTTTATGAGCGTATCTACTCCTTTCCACTTCTGAAAACTACCGATATAGTACACCTCGTTTAGTTCGTCAAAGCTTTTTTTATCGGCATCTGCTACCTGTTCACTAAAACAAAGAGGAAGTACGATAGTTGATGGGAGTTTAAAACGAGTCTCAAACTCCCCTTTTAGCGTCTCGGAGATAAAAACCACACCCTTACTGTTCTCGTACACAAACCTCTCGGATGCGGCAACTACCTCTTTTTTCTCCTTTGGGGCAGAATCGGCAAATATCTCGTGCGCCTCAAAAATAACATCAAATCCAGACTTTATGAGGGCTTCCGCAGTCTTTAAATGGCGCGCATAAATAGAATCGTATCCGGCACCACGCAAGTATCTAATTAGAAAAAAATTAAATATTTTATTGCTTTTAAAAAGTAGTTTTTTTGGAATTTGAGTAAGTGAGAACTTTTTTTGAACGTCATAGTAGTCGCATATATCGTCAATATTTGAGCCACTTCTTCCACAAACGATGGTTATATTCGATATTTGGCCAAGGGTTGAAGCCGTCTTGACGACCGTAACGGTTCTTGCCTTATCTGATGGTAAAGTCTCTGGATAAACTATGGCTATTTTCAATACTATTCCAAAAATCTAATTTGGTATACTAAATAAACATCTAAATTCAAAGAATAAAAATGCAAAAAATAATAGTAGCAAAAATATTTGGAGGACTCGGAAACCAAATGTTTCAATATGCATTTGGGGTCAGTTTGGCAAAAATGCACAACGCAGACTTATTGGTAGATATACGCAGCTGTTCAAGCTCACCAAGAGGTTTCATGCTGTCAAATTTCAATATAACAGAAAAAATAGCCAACGAGGACGAAATAAAAAAATTTGAAGGTGTTGTAAAACTAGGACGAAATACATTTGCTAATTTTTTATCATCGCCATTCAAATATATGAAATATCTAACACAACGTAACTGTAGAATACCAGAAAGATCCCATTCATACAATGAATATAACTTGCATTTTAACGGAAATGCTTATATATATGGAGCATGGCAGTCTCCCAAATATTTTTGCAATATAAGAAATGAACTGCACAAAATCTATACTCTAAAAAGTAAAATTGATGATAAAAACTTAAATATATTGGAAAAAATTGCTAAAACAAATTCTGTATCAATACACATAAGAAGAGGGGATTATGTAAGCGAAAAATATAAAAATGACTTTGTGCAACTAGATATAAATTACTATGAGAAAGCTATTGGCTATATAAAGAATAAATATCCGGACGCGGTATTTTTTATTTTTTCAAATGATATTAATTGGTGCAAAAATAATTTTGGTCATTCTAATACTTTTAAATATGTAGATCAAAATAGTGAGCTAGCCGGACATATTGATATGTATCTTATGTCGCAATGCAAACATAATATAATTGCCAATAGTACATTCAGCTGGTGGGGTGCATGGTTAAATCAAAATGAAAGTAAAATTGTTATTTGCCCATCAAAGTGGTTCGGTCCAAATCTAAAAAATCATAGCATAAGAGATCTTTACGAGGAAAGCTGGATTAAGCTATAGCCTGGTCCGCAAATAAATAAACACGTCAACCGGCACAATTAGCTTCATCGCATCAGCGCTTCTATGTTTTTTTGTTCCGCCACTCCTGATGTACGAACCGTCTTTTTGAACAACAATATGCCTATCCAAATCCTGATATGCGCCCGTTTCTTTGCTTTCCGAGCCGCTAAACAACTCCACCGTCGACACCCCAAGCGCAATAGCAACATGCATAGTTCCTGTGTCGTTAGTTACCAACACATCCATCTCGCTTATGAGTTTTGGCAAACTTTCAATGGCAAATTTACCGCAAAAGTTTGTTATTCGCTCACTATTTACCTCTTTTATTGCCTCGCCCAGTCTGTGCTCTTTTTTGCTTCCGCTTACGGCTACCACGGCATTTGGATACTCCGCCAAAATCATCTTTGCAAGCTCTTTGAAGTTTTCTATAGGCCACATCTTGTAGATATTTGCCGCCCCGGGCTGAAATCCGACGACAAGGGCACCTTCCGGCAATATCTCTCGTTTTTTGTGCTCATAATATCTCTGCGGTAGCAACATTCTAGTCGTCAGCTTATCGCCGCCGACGGCACGCACAAGGTCTAGCCTGTCTTCTATTGTATGTTGCTCTTTTTTGGCAAACTCATAGCTAAGACGGTGTTTGTAGCTACTTTTCGTCGGTGTTTTGAGTATTGTTTTTGCGCCACTCATTATTGCCATCGGTATATCTTGCGGGCCATTTGAGTGAAGCAAAAGGGCAATGTCCGCTTTTGTGTGCCTGAGCTGCATGACCGTGCCAAAAAACTTTTTGTATCCGCCGTGATAGACGATTAAATTGTCTACAAATTCACTACCTTCAAGTAGCGGATAGATGTTTTTGTGTACAAATAGCGTGATTCTAGCCTCTGGAAACGAGTCTCTCAGACTTTTGATTGCAGGGGTTGAGAGTAGCGTGTCGCCGAGGGCGGTGTTTGAAAAGACAAGTATTGAGGTTTTTGGCGTATCTCTTAGCTCCTCAAGGCTTTTTTTGAGCGGCGCACCGTTAAATCTTATATACACCCAAAGGGCAAAATCCATCAGAGATTTATAAACAAACTTCAAATCATCTCCCTAACTGCGGCATAAATGCTCTCCGGCGAGATATCGTCCGCAACTTTTGACTCGGCCGTCAAAACAACGCTTTTTGGATGATACGGCTTCCATGTGTCGACATTCGTTTTGCCAAATATTGCAACGACGGATGGTGCAAAAACGGCTCCGTAGTGCATCGCACCACCATCCAATGTCACGAGACATTTTGAGTACCTACAAAGAGCTCCAAACTCTGCAAGAGAGCTTGTCTCAAAGTATTTGATATGTTTTGCCGCAAAAAGTTCCTTTGCCGCTTTTTCTTCGTTGCTTTTGGGAGCGGCCGTCACAACCACTTTGAGGCCGGAGTAGACCGAAATAAGCGAAGCTAATCTCAAAAACTTATCAATTTTCCATCTATTCACAGGCAGTCTTGATGAAATGTGAAATACCACGTATTTGCCACTCTCAAAATCGGACTCTTTTAGTCTGCAAAGCACGCTCTCATCGAGCGTTGGCGAGATATTCACATAAGGACGGTAGTTTTTGTCCTCTACGCCAAATGATTTCAGGCAATCAAACGCATTTTGCACTTCGTGTTTACCCGCCGGACTCTCATCGATAAAGGCGTCAAACGGGGTCATATCCTTTGTTTTTTGCGGCAAGCGAATTACTTTTGTCTTTGCCCCACTCCATCTTACGAGAGCTGCGTTTGAGCGGCTAAACGAACTTCTGAGTCCCACCGCATAATCAAACTTCTCACCCCTTATCGCAAGCATCGTCTTGAGATGTCCCGCCCACGCCGATAGTTTCGCAGGTAGTCCGTTGTGATGTTTTGCTTTTTCATATACAAAGAGCCTGTCTATGTGGGGATTGCCGACAAACGCCTCTTTGGAGTATCCCGCACAAAGCACTCCGATAAAACATGTTGGAAACTGCTCTTTTATCGCCTCAAGTACGGGCGTTGAAAGCACGGCGTCGCCTATGTTGTCGTTTCTCACGAGTAAGATTTTTTTACCGTTTAAATCTAGCATACAGCCCCCCAAGTATCGGTGAAGAGTAAAGCCTCAAAGCCCCTTTTAGCCACTTTGCATCTTTGTCTTTTGTCGATATTCGTTTGATTTCGCTCATGTTGCCGTCGGCTAAATTGACCCCTCTTTTGGTCGTATATAGAGCCTCAAAACCGAGACTTTGCGCCAAATCTATAAGGTGCGGGGTGTAGTTGCCCCTCGGCCAGCAGAGGTGTTTTGTGTTTCCGCCGTGCGCCTTGATGTGCGTTTTTGAGAGCGCCAAATCATCCCGCCACTCATCCATTCCAAGCTCTTCATTGTCGTGAGCGTTTGAGTGGGATGCGAACTCAAAAACATCCGACATGGCACGCAGATCATCCCAATTCACGACGGCCGATGCAGGCTCTTCGTAGGCTAGCTTTTTGCCTTCTCTGTGGTTTGGGATATATATCTCATCACTTGCCCTTTTGTCTTCGCCAGCCCTTTCCACCCAGTCGGTAACGACAAAAATCGTAGCTTTTAGAGAGTATTTTTTGAGTATCCGGTACGCCACTAGATAGTTATCTATCCAGCCGTCGTCAAAGGTGATAAGCACGCTCTTTTTAGGTAGTTCCAGCTCACCCTTTTTGAATGCCAAAAATTCATCCAAGCTGAGCGTTTTATAGTCATTCTCTGCTAGATATTTCGCATGGCTTTCAAAGTTTTCGGGCGTTATCGTCACGAGCGCACCCTTGTGGCTGCTCACATGATGATACATCAGTACTGGGACGCTGAGCGCTTTTTTCATTTTGCTAGTATTTCCTCATACTGTTTTAGCGTATCGGCCACCATTTTTTCGACCGAAAATTTCTCTACGACAAACTCCCTGGCTCTCTTGCTAGCTCTCGCGTGAAACTCATTGTCAACGATAAATCTCTCTATTTTATCCGCCAAATCATCCACGTTTTCACACTCAAACAGCAGTCCGCTACCGTTTTCTTCTAACGCCTCAGGAATACCGCCCACCCTTGAGCCGACCACGGGCACGCCGCACGACTGCGCCTCTAGTAGCGCCGTACCGAGAGCCTCCATATTTGACGGAAGTACGAAAAGGTCTAATGCGCTTAGGATATTAACCGTATCTTTTCTAAACCCCGTCATTATGACCCTGTCCGTCATCTGGACTTCTTTGATTTTATTTTGCAGATTTTCCCACTGCGGGCCCTCGCCTGCAATGACGAGCCTCACATCATATTTTTCGGATAGTTTTTTGACTGCGTCTATCAGGTCTTTATGCCTTTTTGCACCCCGTAGTATCGCTACTATGCCAATAAGAAAGGTATCTTTGCCGATGCCAAACTCTTCTCTTAGTGTGCTCTCGCCCTTTTGGAAGTGCTCGGTGTCGACACCCGTGTATATAAGCCTGATTTTTTCACGCCTCACACCACGGGAGGCTATATACTCTCGCACGCCCACGCTTATCGCGGTCACCTCGTCCGTCAAATATTTATAGCCTAGCCCACTTGCAAAAGGGGTCTGAAGATGACGGACTCTTACGCATTTTACACCCGCCAGCTTTGCCGCCATACCGCCTAGCCAACCGTCTCTACCGGAATGCGTGGAGACTATGTCGATGCCTAGCTCTTTTATGTATTTGGCAAGGGTAAGTACGGCCGGAATATCGTAGCTCGCACGAGTACGCACGGGCAAGCACTCTATGCCAAGCTCGCCTTGCATGGCCATTAGCTTACTGTCGGGATTTACGGCAAAGTATGTCTTTACCCTGCCCTTTGGCATATGATTTGCCAGCCTGACGGTTCTTTTTTCCTGCCCGCCCAGCCCCTTTGACGCTTCTACTTCCAGCACTTTTATCAAACTTAAATACCCTTTTAAATACACTTTACGGATGATTACTGCAACGATTTTAGCCAAAAACGCCCAAAAACATATAGAAGAAGTCCTCTCATCTTTGCAATTTGTAGATGAGATAGTGCTACTAGACAACGGCTCTAGTGACGCTACGACACAGATAGCCGCACGCTTTGCCAATGTCAAAATATTCAAAGAAGATGTTTTTGAGGGATTTGGCAAAGCGCACCAAAAAATGGAAGCGTTAGCAAGCAACGACTGGATACTCTCCATCGACTCCGACGAGGTAGTAAGTCCTGCCCTTGCCGCAGAGATAATGTCCGAGCCTATGGATGAAAACACCGTATACAAAATCCGTTTTGACAACTATTACATGGGGCAGCACATCAAAGGGTGCGGCTGGTCGCCTGATTATAAGTACAGGCTTTACAACCGCAAGGCGACGGGGTTTGACGATAGAGAAGTGCACGAAAATATCGGCCTTAAGGGCTTAAAAATAAAAGAGTTAAAAAATAGTGCAAAGCATTACTCTTTTGAGTCTGCAGCAGATTTTTTGCGAAAAATACAAAACTACAGCGATTTGTATGCCAAAGAGTATAAAGGCAAAAAAAGCTCCTCCCCCTCAAAGGCGCTCTTTCGCTCCGCTTTTGCATTTTTGAAAAGTTACATTTTGCAAAAAGGGTTTTTGGACGGCTACGGCGGCTTTGTCGTCAGCTGTTACAATGCGCAGTGGGTATTTTGGAAATATATCAAACTATATGAGGCGAACAAACAATAATGCTTTACATCCCGATGTACCACCGAGCTAGCGAGCAGAAACGAGGCAATTCAAGAGAGACGCTAAAAAGACATTTTGAATATTATGCGGAAAATTTTTGTTCCGTGTTGCCGACGGACGAGCTGTGTGACAACAAACAAAATGTGTGCATCACATTTGACGACGGTTACAAGGACTTTGGCGAAATCGTACTTCCCTTGCTTAAAGAGTTTGAGCTAAAAGCGATTCTATCAATATCCCCGAAACTTATAGACGACGATAAAGACGGCAAATATATGGGCTGGAGCGAGCTGCACGAGGCTAGGAGTTATAAAAATCTAGAAATAGCCGTACAGGGGCTAACCCATACCGTAATAGCCGACAGAGAACACGCAAAATATGAGGCACAAGAGGCAAAAAAGATTATAGAAGACAAACTTGCATATACGCCTCGCTCCTTTGTATACCCGTACGGCAAATTCACGATTGAGGCCCACAAAGAGATTAAAAAAGAGTATGAATTCGTATTTCGGATAGGCGGGGCAGTCAACGTCGGCTGGGGGCAAAATATGTTTTACAGATTTTCTGCAGACAACATAGATGAGCCGAGCAGTATGTTTACGAAGTTAAAAAAAGTTACCCTACTAGCCAAAATGTATATCAATCTACACCGTGGATTATAAAAAAGACAAATATTAAGCAATATATTTGTAACTTTTTTGCTACTATATTTTAAAAATACCCGCTAAAAGGCTTTAAATGTACGATAGGTATTCGGTCCAAAAGATAGTTTTTGCACTTACGATGCTTGTAAATATTTTGATTACCGTATTTTTGGACGGCTACTACTACATCAGCAGTAAAGAAAATTTGACCGTACAGATAGACGACAAGTTGAAAACCGTGGCTATGAGCGTAAAGCCAATGATGGATACCTATAACGAAGAGATAAACGGAACAGGCTCTATCACCCCTGCTAGATATATGGAAATACTCAAAAATCTAAGCCACTACACAGACTCTATCGGAGTGGAATATGTTTATTCATTGGTGCAGCAGGACGGTAAAATATATTTTAGCACCTCATCTGCGACGGAAGAAGAGATAAAAAAAGAGAGCTATAGCAAGTTCTACGAGGAATACAAAGATGCCAGCGACGGTCTAAAAGAGGCGTTTAAAACCAAAAAACCTCAATTTGATGAATATTCCGACGAGTGGGGCAGTCATCGCTCGTATTTTGTACCGTTCAAAACGGCTAGCGGCAAAGAATACGTAGTAGGCATAGACGTATCGCTCCAAAGTATTAGCGATGCACTCAACACGCTACTTTTGGACGCTTTAATAGTCGGTGCCATAGTCAACATAATTACGGTTATTATCGCCTACCTTCTGTTCAAGCCTTTTGTTATGAGAATAGGAAGCTTTACCGGCAAAATCAAAAATGCAAGCGATAACAAAGATTTGACGGAAGCTTTTGAGGCCAAAGGGGATAGCGAGTTGTCATCCATGACAAGGGCTCTTGGAACGCTGTTTGGTAGCTTTAAGGGTGCTCTTGAGGGGGCAAAAAATACTCTTCTTAGCGCGAAAGACGTATCAAAAAAACTTGACACAAGCTCAGAGAATATCATAGCCGCAATAGACAAAGAGGCAAAGATAGTAGAGGATGCAAGCCAAAAGAGCAAAGAGGTAAAAGATAGCGTCCATAGCGCAGCAAGAGAGCTTGAGGAGTCGGCCAAAAACCTCAAAGAGACATCAAAAAGCGTCGCTCAAATACACGACAAACTATCAGATTTTACAAAACTGATTCATGAGAGCGCAGAGACGGAGAGGGAGCTAGCGACAAAGCTAGCGGGCATGGCACATGACGCCGAGGCAGTCAAGACGGTGGTATCGGTCATATCCGATATCGCAGACCAGACAAACCTTCTTGCCCTCAACGCGGCAATAGAGGCAGCAAGAGCCGGGGAACACGGCAGAGGCTTCGCCGTAGTTGCCGACGAAGTGCGCAAGCTAGCAGAGAGAACGCAAAAAAGCCTTGTAGAAATCAACTCTACCATCATGGTAATATCCCAATCAATCGTAGACGCAAGTGAACAGATAGACAAAAATGCACAGGCAATAGAGGGGTTGAGCGGTTTTGCCCACACCCTTGAAGAGACGATGGAAGATTCATCAAAAAGCATGCAATCCGTCATCAGCGGCGCCGACAATAATTTGGCTATGTCGTCAAAAACAATCAAAGCGGTCGATTACATTGTGGATGAAATATCAAAAATAGAAGAGTTGTCTAAAAACAATACGGCTCACGCAAAATCGGTGGCTACGCTAGCCGAGGAGCTACTGCGAGACATGAACGCACTTGACAACAACCTAAGAGAGTTTAAGCTCTAAGCCTGGCTCTTATCTCCTCTTTTACCGCCTCAAGCGGATATTCGAGGAGACACTTGCTTTTCTTACTTCCGTCACACCCGTCGCGACCGCACGGGGCACAACTCCACTCTACCTGAAACATCGTATGCTTGCCCATTCTTTGAACACCGTTTCTAGCCGTATACGTACACTCTTTGGCGTCATTATCCCATGCGCCCCAGTTAAATACACCGGATGGCCCAAAAACAGCCACGCAAGGGGTGTTTTGGCTGGCAGCTATATGCATCGCCGCCGTGTCTGCACCAAAAAAGAGTTTTGCTTTTTTGCTTAATGCCGCCAGCTGTTTTAGCGTTAGCTTGCCCGCAAGGTTTAGCGGGGTACTTTTGCAAAGCGAGAGTATGTCACCTACCATTTTGAGTTCTTTGTTATCGGGTGCTGCAGTTATGACGACCTTTACGCCGAGGCTCTCCACAAAGTCTATAATCTCAGCGTTTTGAGCAGGCGAGAGGCATTTGAAAAACCATCTTGAGGCAGGATGAACATGGACAAACTCTTTTGCCCCCCCAAGCAGTTCATCCACCTTTTGCAAGTCACTTGGTGCAAAAAAAAGCTCCACCTCTTTGTGACGAGGCTCCAGTCCAAAAGCCCTCAGTGCATCGAGATTCGCATCAACTAGATGTCGGCTGACGAGCTTGTACGGATGCGTATACGGGCAAAACTTCGCAAATATCCCTTTTTTCGCCGCCACGCCCACTCGCACCTTTGCCCCTGACACCAAGGCTGCATATCCGCCTCGCTCGCCCTCGGTGGTATTGATGACGATGTCGTAGCCTCTTTTTCGCACATCAGCATAAAGCGACAACTCATATTTTAGCCTCCCAAACACTCCGCTAGACTTCGCCTTTTTGCGGTCATAGACGAACACCTCGTCGATATTCGGATTTAGCGTCAGCATATCCTTTGACTCAGCATTTACAAGATAATCGACTATTGCGTCAGGATATGCCTCTTTGAGATTTTTGGCAAGCACTGCGGAAAGTAGCACGTCACCTATGTGACGGAATTTCATTACGAGGATTTTCATCCGTAAATCTCTTCATATCTATTTTTCCACCGCTTGTGAAACCAAAACCAAACATTCGGATTTTTGCGCACTTGTGTCTCTATCGCATCGGATTGGGCTTGTGTGCAGGCTAAAATATCGGCATCTATATCTTCGGTGACGGGGCAGTAGATAGGCTCGTAAAAAGTGAGTTTGTATCTATCAAATCCGCTATATTCGCAAAAAGTCGGGACTATAGCGGCGTCAAATCTACGGGCAAGTACCGAAAGTACGGGAGTTTGACGCGCCTCTTTGCCAAAGAAGTTTACGAGCAGACCCTCGTCGTCGGCGGTGTTTTGGTCTACGAGTATCCCTACCGTTTTGTCCTCTTTTAGCGCTTTTACGAGCTTTCTCATGGCTCCATGTTTGCTGATGACCTCGGTACCGAAGCGCTCTCTTGATGCCGTGATGATTTTGTTCATCGCTTTTGAGTCAAGCTCCCTGCCGACAGCCACCATCTTAACCCCGGTGCGCACCGTCACCGCCTTGCCTAGAGCCTCCCAGTTGCCGTAATGTGCCGTGGCAAACACTATTTTTTTGCCCTCTTTTACGAGCTTTTCTACAATACCCACGCCCTCGTATTCACATTTGCCCAGTATATCCTCGGCAGAAGCTTCTAGGTTTGTCACCACGCCCACTAGATTTTTGAGTAGGTTTTCGTATGAACAGAGGATTATCTCTTTTTTTTGTGCCTCGCTCATAGCGCCGTCAAATGCGAAATCCAGATTTACCTCGGCTATTCGCCTATGTTTTGCGTCTACGGCGTAGGCTATGTGCGATAGTATGCGAACGACTTTTTTTAGTACAAATACTGGTGTGATTTTGGTCAAAAAAGCAAATGTTCTAAAGAGGGAGATATACAAAAATTCCATCACAAAAGCCCCCTCGCCGCTTCGATGATTTTGTTCGGCTCGATAGTCGCTATCGAATAATCGCCATAGTCGAGCTTCGATGCGTTCACCCCGTCTTTTGCCCCTATCATCACATTTTTTGCCGTCGCAAAAGCGTTTCTCTCGTGCGGCGTCGCCCCGAATATCGTCACACTCGGAACATTCATCGCCCACGCCATGTGTGTAATGCCCGTGTCTCCGCCTATCACAAGGTCGCACGAATCCACAACCGCCTTTATCTCGTCAAGCTCCATCTGTACTGAGCCGTCTAGCATGATGATATTTTCATTTTCAAAAGCGGCAACAACCTCTTGCATCTTATCCGCCGGATATATCTTATTTGGTTTTGAGGCAGACATATTTATGAGGATATTTTTTTTATTTTGCACAGTTTTTTTGTCTTGAGCTTTGTAGCCTAGAAGCTTTGGCTTTTTATTTGCGTCATCTAGCGAAAACCCGCCGCCAAATGCGGAGTTTAGGAGGTCTATATATCTCTTTACAATATTTTTTTGATAGTCGCTAACGCATTTGTGAGTATAAAAAAAGCTTGCGATTCCCTCTCTGGCGCTTTTGTACGAGTAGCCAACTTTTTTTGAAGAGCGTAAAAAGCTTGTCACGACTGCGGATTTGAATAATCCCTGCAAGTCAAGCACTATGTCAAATTCACCAAGATTTCTTAGTTTTTTTGACGCCTCCGCTATACCGCCAAACCCAAGCGGCTTTAGCTTTATGGCTATGATATCATCCACAAACGGAGAGTCTTCGACAACCGCGGCAAACCTCTCGTCCACTATCCAAGTGATTTCGGCGTCCGAAAATTTTTGCTTGATTAGCGCCGCCGCTATGAGGCTAAACACTATATCGCCGATTGCCGAGAGTCTTACTACTGCTACTTTCAATATATTTCCGCTATTTTTTTGACAAAGATTTTACAGGGTGGCGGCTAAAAATGAGAATATTTGATGGTTTTTTGGAGATTACCGCTTTTTGCACCGATAAAAATCACGGTAATTTTGCTGATTATGTGGGCGAGGATGCAAACACTCTCGAAAAAAGACGTGTCGAATTTGCCAAAACACAAAAAATAGTTCTCCTAAAACAGGTTCACGGCGACATTGTGCTGGAAGTGGATAGCGGCAAAATAGAGCCAAACGGCGCTTTTTATTTCGGTGGCGAGGCGGACGGAATGATAACAAACGAAGCTGGTGTGACGCTTGCCATTCAGACAGCAGATTGCGCCGGAGTGCTACTCTATGACGAAACAAACAAAGCTATAGCCGCCCTCCACGCCGGACGCAAAGGGGCAGAGCTAAACATACTCGGCAAATGTGTGGCAAAAATGCAAGATTTGTACGGCACAAAACCTGACAAGCTCGCAGTCTACATCGGAGTGCACATCAGAGGATGTTGCTATGAGCTACCCGCGGATATGGCAAAAGAGTTTGATAAATACGAAAATGCCGTAGAAAAAAGAGACGGCAAACACTATCTCGACATAGCAAAGGTCATTCTCTCTCAGGCAAGGTCGCTTGGAATAAAAGATGAAAATATAGAGATAAGCCCATCTTGCACCTCGTGCGAAAGCGATAAATACTTCTCATACAGAGCCGAAGACGGCAAGTGCGGCAGGATGCTTACGGCAATAGGCTTAAAAGCAATTTAGATAAAATTTGTCTTAAAAAAGGGGAGCAATAAATGATAAACGAACTAAAACAATTTGCCTCTCTACGGGTAGAGGCAAGGGCATATTTGACTTACCTTCTTACCAGAAATATTCCAAATCACGTGCCGGATATCACACTTGATACGGTGCTTGCGGCATTTAAAAAAATAAAAAAAGAGAATGAGAATATATCAATCCTGTATGTACTAGATGCAAAAGGCGTGCAGCTAATCGACAACATCTCAAATAAACCCGAATTTCGCAAAGGCTCAGGGGTAAATAGAGCAAACAGAGCATATTACTATAGGGCGGCGAGAGAGAAAAAACCGATACTGACCGACCCATATCCAAGCGTAACTACCGGAGAGCTATGCGTTAGTGCGTCAATGCCGATTTATGACGACAAAAACCATCTCAAATTCGTAGCCGTCATAGACATACCGCTAAAAGATATAGTAAGAATACTTCACCCTACGGTATGGAGTACGATTTTTACGAATACCAGCAAAATTACGTATGGAGTATTCAGTATCGCGCTGTTTTTGATAGCTGTACTACTATTTGCCAAAGGTGTGTTGGGTCTATTTTCGGAAGGAGCGCATCCTAGCGATGTGCAGATACAAGGGATTTTTGAGACGACCATCTTATTTACCCTCTCTCTCGCGATCTTCGACCTCGTAAAGGCGATATTCGAGGAGGAGGTGCTTGGACGCAACAGGCGTGACAACGCAGGAGAGACGCACCAGACAATGACGAAGTTTATCGGCTCCATCATCATAGCGGTGGCGATTGAGGCGCTGATGCTAGTGTTCAAATTTGCTCTCACAGACCCTAGCAAAATGACATATGCGCTCATACTTCTAGGCGGCGTGGCCGGTCTACTGATATCGCTGGCGTATTACATCAAATCGACAAGAAAACCAAAAAGAGAATCTCGTGACTAAAATCGCAATCGTTAATTACCAAATGGGAAATCTAGCAAGTGTTAAAAACTCTTGCGCCAAGGTCGGCTTCGAGGCGGACATCGTCTCGGACGCAGACAAGATACGAGAGTACGACAAAGTTATCCTGCCTGGAGTCGGGGCTTTTCCTGACGCGATGAAGCACCTAAGAGAAACAGGGATGGAAGAGGCTGTGAAAGAGGCGGCAAAAAGCAAGCAGATATTCGGTGTCTGCCTTGGTATGCAGCTGCTTTTTGAAAGAGGCTTTGAACACGAAGAGACGACGGGACTCGGGCTTTTGGCGGGCGACATAGTGCGTTTTGACCCCGAAGTTCTGGGAAATGAACGCAAGATACCGCACATGGGATGGAATAAGCTGTTTAAGCAAAAAAACTCCGCTTTGCTTGACGGCATAGACGACGAGTTTTATCTATACTTCGTCCACTCATATCACGCAAAAGCGACAAAAGACGAAATATTATGCCTATCTCACTACGGCGAACAATTCGTAAGCATGGTAGAGAGAGATAACATCTGCGGGATACAACCGCACCCTGAAAAATCGGGCGATACGGGACTAAAAATACTTAAAAACTTTTTGGAGAAAAAATGACAATTTATCCTGCAATAGACCTAAAAGACGGCAAAGCGGTAAGGCTAACCAAAGGTATTATGGAGAGTGCAAAGGTGTACTCCGACGAGCCTTATCACCTAGCAAGAGCGTTTGAAGAGATGGGCTCGGACTGGGTGCATATAGTTGACCTCAACGGCGCTTTTGCAGGAAATCCGATGAACCTTGAGGCTATACAAAAAATCAGGGAAGCCACAAGCCTCAAGCTCCAGCTAGGCGGCGGCATCAGGGATGAGGACACGATAAAAAGATACATAGACCTTGGGATAGAGCGTGTAATACTTGGCACGATAGCCACGCAAAACCCTGAGTTTGTCAAAACCGTAGCCGCAAAATACAATGTTGTAGTCGGCATCGACGCACATGACGGATTTGTAGCGGTGGACGGCTGGGCAAAAACCAGCGAGCTCAGAGCCACCGAGCTTGCCAGAATGTTTGCCGACAGCGGGGTAAAAGCAGTCATCACGACCGACATATCAAGAGACGGCACGCTAGGCGGAGTCAACATCGGCTTTACCGAAGAGGTGGCAAAAGCGGGCGGCATAGAGACAATAGCTAGCGGTGGCGTAAAAGACATAGACGATATAAAAGCGGTCAAAAATAGCCAATTTATCGGCGGTGTTATTGTCGGCAAAGCATATTACGAAGGGAAACTTGACTTGAGAGAGGCTCTGAATTTGCAATGAAAGAATTTTATTATGAACTTATTGTCGAAACCGATGATTTCGCAGAGCTAATCGAGAATTTTCTAGGCGACTGGTGCGACGCCGTTATCGAGGAAAACGACAAGTTTATCACGACTTACGAATATGAACCGGTAAACGTAAAAGATGCGCTACTTGTTTACAAAAAAGAGCTTGAAGAGATGTTTGGGGCAAAATTTGTCCTAACTGCCGAGATTACTCAAAAGAAAAATGAAGACTGGATAGAGTCCTACAAAAAAAGCGTAGAGCCAATACAGATAGGCAACTACTATGTGTATGCGCCTTGGCATGAGCCAAAAGAGGGTGTCAAAAACTTCTGCATCGAACCGTCCCTTGCGTTTGGCACGGGACATCACCCGACTACCAAAAATGCGATGCTTTTCGTCCAAAAGTACGTCAAAAAAGAGGATAGACTACTTGACGTAGGATGCGGCAGCGGAATACTGGCTCTAACGGCCGCGGATATGGGCGCAAAAGTAGATTTATGCGATACGGACGCCGAAGCGGTAGAGGTGGCAAAAAAAGTATTTGAAAGCAACAATCTAGCTTACGAAAATATCTGGGCAGGCAGTGCCGATGAAGCAAAAATTGAGTATGATATAACCGTCGCCAACATCATAACCGACGTGCTTGTGATGATAAGCAAAGACCTGAAAAACAGGATAAAAAAAGGCTCAAAACTCATTTTGTCGGGTATACTCGAAGAAAATGAAGAAAAGCTAAAACCGTTCTACAAAGATTTAACCCTTATAGATAGGGTTTGCGAATCCGAGTGGGTAACGCTTGTTTACGAAAAACAATAAGGAATCGATAGGTAAATGGAAAACAATCAACAAAAAGATCCTAGAAAAAACGATAATTTTTTTAACAAAAACCCGCTTTTAGTATTTGCGATATTCTCGATACTTACGGTGCTTATATTTAGAAGCTTGTTTGAGGACGGCTCTTTCGACGGTACAGGCTCAGGCGGCGCTTCTCAAACCCAAAATGTGAGCTACTATGAGCTTAAAAAGCTGGTAGAAGCAGGGCAAGTCTCTTTCGTATCTATAGGCGAAAGTAGCATCAAGGCGACCGGTAAAAGCGAAGCAAAGACCGTATATGTGGCAAAAAGAGTTATTCCGGACGATACTCTTATCCCAATGCTTGAAAAACAAAACGTCAAGTACGGCGCATACACAGAGAAAAACTGGCTTACGGATTTAGTATTTGGCTGGGTGCTTCCGGTATTTATATTTTTTGCGATTTGGATGTTTCTGACTAGCCGTATGCAAAAAAATATGGGTGGCGGAATCCTCGGTATCGGCAGTATGAAA
Organism: Campylobacterales bacterium; assembly: GCA_050252455.1. Lineage (GTDB taxonomy): Bacteria > Campylobacterota > Campylobacteria > Campylobacterales > UBA6016 > UBA6016. The sequence continues at coordinate 199,555 of JBFWKW010000002.1, forward strand.
AAGCTGATGAACTCAGAAAAACCGAAAGTAAAATTTGCCGATGTGGCTGGAAATGACGAAGCCAAAGAGGAAGTGCAAGAACTTATAGAGTTTCTAAAAAGCCCCGATAGATATATCAAACTAGGCGCCAAAATTCCAAAAGGCGTACTTCTAGTTGGTCCTCCGGGAACGGGTAAAACACTACTTGCAAAAGCCGTAGCGGGAGAGGCGGAAGTGCCTTTCTTCTCCGTATCGGGCTCTAGTTTTATCGAAATGTTCGTGGGCGTGGGCGCTAGTCGTGTGCGAGACCTATTTGAACAAGCAAAAAAAGAGGCTCCTTCTATCATCTTCATAGACGAGCTTGATGCGATAGGCAAAAGCAGGGCAATGGGGCATATCGGGGGCAACGACGAGAGAGAACAGACGCTCAACCAAATGCTGGCCGAAATGGACGGCTTTGGGGCGGAATCTCCGGTAATCGTACTTGCGGCAACAAATAGACCTGAAATCCTAGACCCTGCACTCCTAAGACCGGGTAGATTTGACAGACAAGTTCTTGTCGACAAGCCGGACTTCAAAGGCAGAGTAGAAATCCTCAAAGTTCACGCCAAAAACGTGAAACTCTCGGATGATACCGACCTTGAGGAGCTAGCCAAACTAACGGCGGGACTTGCCGGTGCAGACCTTGCCAATATAATCAATGAGGCTGCTTTGCTTGCCGGACGTGAGAGCCAAGAATCCGTCAGCCAACAAAACCTCAAAGAGGCGGTTGAAAGAGCGATAGCCGGGCTAGAGAAAAAATCAAGAAGAATAAGCCCTAAAGAGAAAAAAATAGTCGCCTATCATGAGAGCGGCCACGCCATCATCAGCCAAATAACAAAAGGCTCCAAAAAAGTTAACAAAGTATCAATAATTCCGAGGGGTCTAGCGGCTCTAGGGTATACGCTCAACACACCGGAAGAAAACAAATATCTAGTGCAAAAACACGAGCTAATCGCAGAAGTAGACGTGCTTTTGGGCGGTCGTGCGGCTGAAGAGCTATTTATCGGAGAGATTTCTACTGGTGCGGCAAATGACCTAGAGAGGGCGACCGACATCATAAAATCAATGATAATGTATTACGGTATGAGCGAAGTCGCAGGCCTTATGGTACTTGAAAAGCAACGAAATACGTTCCTAGGCGGCGGAATGGGTCAGACAAAAGACTACAGCGAAAAAATGAGTGAAGAGCTAGATAGCTACATCAAAGCCAAACTCACGGAAAGATATGCTGCCGTAAAAGAAAAACTCGAAACATACAGAGAGGCAATGGAATCAATGACTGCCGAACTGCTCGAGATAGAGGTCCTAGAAAAAGATAGAGTCGAAGAAATCATAAGCGGTTTTGAAAAAGAAAAAGGCATCGTAAGGGAGTCCGATGAAGACGAACTACACGCACAAGAACAAGCCAAAAGCTCCAAGGAGTAAAACATGAATAAGGTCGTTACTACAACCGAGATAGTCGCCAAAGAGGGTTATAAATACTTAATAGGGGCGGCAGCCGTACTGGCTCTCGCTTTTTACTGGAACTTTAGCGGCCTTAGCCTATTGGTACTCGGAACAATGGCGGCCGCAATAGTATATTTCTTTAGAAACCCAGAGAGAATAAGCGAAGACGACACAAAATACGCCATTATTGCCCCGGCGGACGGCATCATCACATCGATAGATAGAGAATACGAAGAGACATTCCTAAAAGACGAATGTGTCAGCGTGACCATATCTACATCGCTAAAGGACGCTCATTTTATAAGAGCTCCATTTTCATCTTCTTTCAAACAAAAGAGCTTGCTACACGGTCTGTTTCTTCCGATAGAAAATGAAAAAGCAAGAACTTTAAATGAAAGATTTGCCGCATACTTTGAAGGGCAAAACGGAAAAAATTATGTCTTATCGGTTATAGCCGGTAGCTTAGCTACAAAAATAGCGCTATACAAAAATGAAGACTCTATCATAAGAGGTGGGGAGAGGATAGCGTTTTTGAAATCGGAATTTCAAACCGTCATTTGCCTCCCAAAAGATACGCTAATCAAAAAAGCGGTCGGCGACAAAGTAAAAGCCGGTGAAAGCCTGCTTGGAAGTTTTGCGAGCTAACGAATGATAATAAAAAACGGCGAAGAAAAAAACAAATTAATATTTTTGCTCCCAAATTTGATGACCGCAGTGTCTCTATTTCTTGGAATACTGAGCATACTGGCATCCGTAAAAGGCGAATTTGACAAGGCGGGAATTTATATATTTTTGTCGCTCATATTTGATGGCCTTGACGGCAGAATAGCGAGAATGACCGGCACTTGTTCAAAATTTGGCGTAGAGTTTGACTCTTTGGCAGACCTTGTAGCCTTTGGCGTTGCTCCGGCAATGCTTGTATATTTTGCTCTGGGACATGAGTTTGGCAAGATAGGTGTGCTTGCGGCTGGATTTTTCGTCGTATTTGGTGCGGTAAGGCTAGCTAGATTTAACGTCCAATCCGAATGTATAGAGCCAAACGTATTTATAGGCCTACCGATACCTTCCGCCGCAGTGTTTATAACTTGCTGGACGGTTGTATTGGCTCAGTATGGCGTACTTGCGGAGTATAAAGCCATAGTGCTTGCTATGTCGTTTGCCGCAGCCCTTTTGATGGTGAGCAACATCAGATACGCAAGCTTCAAAAAAATGAAGCTTTCAAAACAGGCGCTTATGAAAATGTTTGTTTTTGTGCTAGTGCTACTCGCGGTAATGTTTTTGTATTTTCTTGAAACCCTGACGGCGCTAATAACTCTCTTCGTCCTCAGCGGGATACTAAGAGCAATATACAATCTGACAATTTATAAACTAAAAAATAGACATTCTTAGGAACGAAGCAATGCAAAGAATAAAAATATTTGATACGACGTTAAGAGACGGTGAGCAAAGCCCTGGTGCGTCGATGAATACCGACGAAAAAATCAAAATAGCGCTTCAACTTCAAAAACTAGGCGTAGATATCATCGAAGCAGGCTTTGCAAAGGCTAGTCCCGGTGATTTTGAGGCGATAGAGAGAATAGCTTCCGTAATAGACAAAAGCACTATATGTTCACTAGCAAGAGCCGTAGACGCTGATATCAAAGACGCCGGAGAGGCCATCAAGGCTGCAAAAAGCAAAAGAATACACACATTCATAGCTACAAGCCCTATACACATGGAATACAAACTCAAAATGGCGCCGGACGAAGTGGTCAAAAGAGCCATTCATGCCGTGCAATATGCAAAGACTTTTGTAGACGATGTAGAGTTTAGCTGCGAGGACGCAACTAGAAGCGAAATACCGTTTCTAAAAGAGATAGTAGCCGCAGTCGTCGAAGCTGGGGCAAAAACCATCAATCTACCGGACACGGTCGGCTATACGACACCAAACGAATACTTCAACCTTGTAAGCGAAATCAAAAAAATTACCGACGGCAAAGCGATAATATCCGTACACTGCCATAACGACCTAGGTCTTGCGGTAGCCAACTCTTTAGCAGCGATACAAGCAGGAGCCGGACAAGTGGAGTGCACGATAAACGGTCTAGGCGAGAGAGCCGGAAATGCCGCTCTTGAAGAGATAGTAATGGCGCTCAAAACCAGAGGCGATATATTCGGCGGATTTGACACCGGCATCAACACAAAAGAGATATATCCGGCAAGCCGCATGGTTGCAACCATCACGGGCATCTCTCCGCAGCCGAACAAAGCAATAGTCGGCAAGAACGCTTTTGCACACGAGAGCGGTATACACCAAGACGGCGTACTAAAGCACAAATCTACGTATGAAATCATCTCTGCCGCAGATATCGGAGTAGAAACAAACGCGATAGTACTAGGCAAACACTCCGGCAGAGCCGCATTCAAAGACAAAGCAAAAGAGCTAGGTTTTGACCTTAGCGCCGAAGAGCTTGATAAAGCAATTGAGTTATTCAAAATCATCTCGGATAAGAAAAAAGAGATGTTTGACGATGATATCCGAATGATAATTGCAGATGTAACAAGCCACATCCCAAAACTATTTGAGCTTATTCACCTTCAAATAGCGGACTCACAGGGCGGCCTAGCTACTGCGGCAGCTACGCTCAAGACGCAAGATGGCGAAAAAACTGATGCGGCGGTTGGGGATGGCACCATAGACGCTGTTTTCAAAGTAATAGATAGATTGACAAGCGTGTCGGGACAGCTAATGGATTATAAGGTTGAGGCCGTAAGTAAAGGCAAAGACGCTCTAGCAAGCGTAGTAGTCAAAGTATCTTTCCAAAACGATACCCCTGCGGTACTAGGGCACGGACTTGACATAGATACGATGACGGCTAGCGCAAAAGCCTACATAAGCGCTCTCAACTCATATCTATCGATGAAAAACAGCCTCAAAAAGATAGACTGCAAAGACGATATCTGCGGCATATAAACTAGCGGCTTAGGCCACTAGTTTACTTTATGTCAAAATCAAAAAACTCCGACTCAAACATCCCTTTTATATTCTTAAACTGCGTGGCAGACTGATTCAAATTGGCAGCCTCTAAATACAGCAATCCGAGGGCATATATACTCTCGATATTTGTAGGATCGTACAATTTGGCAAGCTCAAAAAACGATATGGCGTCAGAGTGCTTACCGGAGGCTATCGCCGAAGCGCCGGCCATAAAAAGGGTATTTGCATTCACATAGTCTATATCAAAGACAACGCTAGAGAATGCCGCATTTGCCTCTTTGAACATTTTTAGGTACATAAGCGCACTGCCGTATCCTTTTAGAAGCTGCGCCCTATCTACTCTCTCTATCGCCAATCTCTTTTCATATATATCCTTTGCCCTAGTCAAAAGACCGGACGCCCTGTGAAGGGAAATAAACATATCTTTTGCTATATCTGGGCCGTAATATACGCTGCCGACGTCATAATAACCTTTGTTGAGATATGCCTGTGTCTCTCTGGCAAAAAACTTGACGTTTTCGCCGGAATTTTTGACAAATATATAAAGCCCTCCGGCGACTATATCTCTAGGCATCATATCGGACAACGCTTTTGCGCTAGAGACGGCGGCGTTTCTCTTGTCAAGCTTCAAAGAGACTATAGTCGCCAAAGCGAGCGAAGATGCGCTCTTTTTTTGACTGTTCATCAGCCAGTCTATAGCCGCTACGGAGTTGTCAAGAGCATATGAGAACATGGCTCCGTATTCACTTTTATTTGCAAAATTATTAGGCCCGAAAAGGTCTGCATCCAAAGACTCTTTTATCCTATCGAACGGAACTCCCATAATTTTAGATGTAATAATCGCAAAAAGTCCCGCTTCATAGTTTTTTGGGTCAAAGTTATACGCTTTGATAAAATATTTATTCGCCTCTCTAAAGTCCCCGCTTTGAGCGTACGTCAAACCTAGATTATAAAGCAGCACCGCATGCGTCGGGTATCTGGACTCTATAGCCTTAAACTGTCTATTGGCGAGATATACCCTTCCGGACAAGGCATAATCTATCCCCCTTATCATCTCGGCATTTATCCTGGATTGCTTGGCGGCATTTTCGAGATAAGAGGCACCGGCTTTTATATCGTCAACCATAAGTCCGGCTTCGCCTTTTTTGATTGAAGAGACTGTTTTGTTTGGATTGAATATTTTGTACGGTGCATAATAAAGAAGTATAGACGCTACGCTTTTTTGGTTTGAAATAAACTCGTTTAGCAGCTTCTCTTGTATCATATCACTCTCAAAAGCACGCTGTTTTAGAAAAATCTGTATGTCAAATATTCTGGTGGCATTGGCTTCGGATATCCCCATAGCCTCTTTGAGGGCGTTTGACGTTTGAAAAGGAGATTTCGCCTTCAGATACACCAAGGCCTGAGCCATAACGGCTTTCAACTTCTCATCGTCTTTTCTTTTTGCAGCCTCAAAAGAGTCTATCGCCTCTTTATATTTCCCATCTCTAGCCTGCAAAAATCCTATCGTCAAATAATTTCTATTTTTCTCTTTTTTGAGGATTTCGAGCATGTCTGTGCCGTCATCAAATAGCAAATAAGCTCTTTTGGCTATCTCATTCGACTCTGCGGTAAAAAATTTTCCGGTTGGAGCGCTCACGGCGGCTAGGGCTTCGTAGTAGTCACCTTCATAATAGCTGATAAGCGCGTAATAATATGAATACAAAGGAGAATTCACATATCTAGGCAAAGATGCTTTGGCTAGGACTATATACTCTTTTGCCCCTTTCCTATCTCCAAGCTTGAAAAGGCATACCGCCGAATTTATGGCACTCGGAAGTTCATTGTCGGATGATTTTATAGAGTTTTTAAAATATCCCAAAGCGCCCTTATAATCGCCGTCGCCCATCTTTGCGACACCGAGATTGTAGTTTGACACGCTCTCCGAATAGACCGATATTTCTCCGTATAGCTTAAGCGCACTCTCTTTGTCGCCGCTCTCGTACAACGCTTTTGCTTTTTCTATCAGTTGCTCTAATTCGCTAGCGCTAATTTTTGGCTTAACGCCCGGTTTGATTTGCGGGGCTTCCGTGGCGTTTATCTCTACTTTTTCGCTTTTTGGCTTCCCTATGAGGATAAGCGTAACCGCTACGGCAATGATAATAACGGCAACAACCGGAGCCGCAAAAAAAAGAATTTTCTTTTTTAGCTTTTTTTTATCATCGTCTGCGCCGTTGTCCACCTTGTCGGAGTCTGCAACAACGTCGGTTTTGGCTAAAGAGGCGCCGTCCTCTTCGACAATTACTACCTCATCATCAGCCACGCTTCAGCCCCCTACAGGTATTTTTTGAGTGCTTCCGGGATATCTATGCCGCCGTCAGCTCTTTGATAGTTTTCCATGATGGCCACAAGTGTTCTGCCCACCGCAAGCGATGAGCCGTTTAACGTATGCACAAGCTTGTTCGCCTTGCCGTCTTTGTATCTTATTTTTGCGCGTCTAGCCTGAAAGTCGCCGCAATTTGACACCGAGCTTATCTCTCTATATTTGTCTTGTGAAGGTATCCACACCTCTATGTCAATAGTCTTTGCTGCGGAAAAGCCCATGTCGCCGGAGCAAAGCGCCATTAGCCTATGAGGAAGCCCAAGCTCGCGCAACATATCGGAGGCACAAGATACCATCTCGTCAAGCATCGCCATACTCTCTTCCGGCTTTGTGATAACGACTAGCTCAACCTTATGAAACTGATGCTGTCTTATCATCCCTCTCGTGTCACGCCCTGCACTTCCCGCCTCTTTTCTAAAGCACGGAGTATGTGCGGTCATCTTGATAGGCAGATTCTCCGCAGCTATTATCTCGTCATAATATAGATTTGTCAGCGGCACCTCGGCCGTCGGTATCAGATAAAACGCTCTCTCTTCATCGCTCTCGATACGAAACAAATCCTCTTCAAACTTCGGAAGCTGCCCAGTCCCCTGCATCGTGTCGGCATTCACGATAAACGGAACGCTAACAAGCTCAAAGCCACGAGAGGCATTAAAATCAATCATGAAGTTAATAAGAGCCCGCTCCAGCCTCGCCGCCTCGCCCCTCATCACGGTAAAGCGACTTTTTGAGATTTTTGCCGCTCTCTCAAAGTCTAACCACCCAAGAGCCTCGCCTAGCTCCACATGGTCTTTTGGGGTAAATCCAAGAGACTTCGGCTCCAAAACCGTTTTTATAAGTACGTTATCGTCTTCGTCTTTGCCAAAAGGGACGCTCTCATCCGGAGTATTTGGAAACGTAAGTGCAAATTCATATAGCTTTGCCTCTAGCTCTTTTGAGCGATTTTCATACTCGGCGGCTTCTACTTTTAGCTTATCAAGCTCAGCTTTTAAATCGTCGGTACTTTTGCCCTCTTTTTTGTACTGCCCAAACAATCTGCTCTTTTCATTTTGAGCGGCAAGACACTCTTCCATTTTTCTTTTTGCTTCTTTGGAATCAAAAGCAAGTTCTCTAAGCGAATTCAAAAGCTCTCTGTCAAGGCTTCTTTTTGCGAGGCTTGCAGCCACTTCATCAAAATTGTTTTGCAAAGCTCTTACGTCAAGCATTATTCATTTTCCTCATCTTCTACAATTCTTATTATCGTACCCTCATCAAGGGCTTTAAACTTATGCTTACCGCAAAACTCTTCGTTCATTATTCTCAGTAGTTCTTCGGTTTTTTGATTAGCTTTTTCCTTACTATCAAACCGAAATGAACTATTCATTTTAGAGCGTGTAAAACAACCGCATCTTTTTTCTATTTCAACGGCAAACATCTATATTATCCCCGTCGCAGTTCTGACTTTTTCTATTATCGGCATCGCCTTGGCTCTCGCCTTCTGAGCGCCTGTTTTTAGTATGTCTCTCACTTCATCTTTGTGATTTAGATAGTACTCTCTTTTTTCACGATACGGCTCAAAGTAGCCCCATATCTTCTCTTTTAACTCCGCTTTGTATATACCGTATCCCTCGCCGCCTTTTGCATACCTAGCTTTTAGGCTCTCCAGCTCGTTGGCCCCGTAAAATAGCTTGGAGATTGCATACACATTACATTTTTCAGCGTCTTTTGGGTCTTCTACCGGCGTGGAGTCGGTGACTATTTGGTTTACCCTCTTTTTGAGTGTTTTTTCGTCACAGAAAATATCTATCGTGTTGTTGTAGCTTTTGCTCATCTTGGCGCCATCCGTCCCAGGTACCGTAGCCACATCCTCATCTATGCTGGCTTCCGGCATTTTGAATATCTCGCCATACTCGTTGTTAAACTTTTGCGCAATATCCCTAGTCATCTCAAGGTGTTGTATCTGGTCTTTGCCCACAGGTACGATGTCAGCATTGAACAGCAAAATATCCGCCGCCATCAACACCGGATAGCTGAAAAGCCCGTGATTTGCCGCTATCCCTCTAGCCGTCTTGTCTTTGAAGCTATGCGCCCGCTCTAATAGCCCCATCGGAGTGAAGTTGGATAGTATCCAATACAGCTCCAGCACCTCGGGCAGGTCTGATTGCACCCAAAATATCGCTTTGTTCGGGTCGATGCCAAGAGAGAGCATATTAATAGCCGCATTTATAGTGTTTTCTTTGAGCGCCCTACCGTCACTTAGGCTCGTCATTGCGTGGTAGTTTACGATAAAGGCGTACAGTTCGCCCCTCTCTTGGTTTTCCACCATTCTTTTTATCATCCCAAAATAGTTGCCGATGTGCAGCTCGCCTGAGGGTTGGATACCTGAAAGTATTTTCATAAGAGAAGCCCTAAAAATCTTTTTAATTTTTGCTTAAATTATATAACGGAGCAGATAAAACGGGGGTTAGAGGCTATAATTGAAAAAACAAAATCGGAGCGCTGTTTTGAAAAAAGCTTTTTTATTTTTTGCCCTTGTCGCCGCCGTATTTGCAGGCGAATTTGACGGTACATACTCAACCAAAAAAGGCGATATCAAAATATCCCAGTTTGACGGTCTCGTCAGGTTCATGCTTTTATCTACCGGTAGCGGCTCCATGTCGTCAGCTTGCGATATATCGGGCACAGCGGTCATGCAGTCCAAAACTGCGGCGCTATTTCAAACCGCCTCCGACACAGGCGGCTGCGCCGTACTTCTTGATTTCTCACAAAGCGGCAAATTAAACATAAAGTCCAAAGGGTGCCAGATGTTTTGTACCGATAGGTCTGGGTTTGATGGGGAGTATAAAAAAACGAAGTAAAAACCCGAAAGGCGAGGTGCCTTTCGGAAGCGGAGGATATTAGTACATATCTCCCATACCGCCCATTCCACCACCTGGCATTGCAGGCATAGCAGGTTTGTCTTCTTTGATTTCGCTTATTGTAGCTTCAGTCGTTAGAAGTAGGCTAGATACGCTAACCGCATTTTGCAGAGCGACTCTTACCACTTTTACAGGGTCGATGATGCCGGCTGTGAACATATCTACATACTCACCGTTTGCAGCATTGAAGCCTGTGTTTGCTGAGGCTGTTTCTACCGCATGAACAACTACGCCGCCGTCGAATCCTGCATTTTCAGCGATTTGTTTGATTGGGGCTTTGATAGCTTTCATGATGATGTCTGCGCCTAGTTTTTCATCACCGGCAAGATCGATTTTGACAGCCGCTGCCGCTCTGATAAGAGCTGCGCCACCGCCTATTACGATACCCTCTTCAACTGCCGCTTTTGTAGCAGATAGGGCGTCGTCAACTCTGTCTTTTTTCTCTTTCATTTCCATCTCAGTCGGTGCGCCTACCTTGATAACAGCGATACCGCCTGATAGTTTTGCAAGTCTCTCTTGCAGTTTTTCTTTGTCATAGTCAGATGTAGTTGTTTCTATTTGAGCTTTGATTTGTTTGATTCTGCCGCTTACAGCTTCTTTGTCGCCTTTACCGTCAACGATAGTCGTGTTGTCTTTGTCGATTATCACTTTTGACGCTTGGCCTAGAGTCGTTAGCTCGGCGTCTTCGATTTTTTGACCTAGCTCTTCGCTAATTACTTGACCGCCTGTTAGGATTGCGATATCTTCAAGCATTGCTTTTCTTCTATCGCCAAAGCCAGGAGCTTTTACCGCAGCGATGTTTAGCACGCCTCTTAGTTTGTTTACTACAAGAGTCGCAAGAGCTTCACCCTCAACATCTTCAGCCACTATCACTAGAGGTCTGTTTGTTTTTACCACTTTTTCAAGGATTGGTAGCAGCTCTTTCATATTTGCTACTTTTTTCTCATAAAGCAGGATATATGGATTTTCGATTACCGCTTCCATTTTGTCAGGGTTTGTCACAAAGTACGGAGATAGGTAGCCTCTGTCAAACTGCATACCCTCAACAACGTTTAGTTCATCCACGATACCTTTTGCTTCTTCTACCGTGATTACGCCGTCTTTGCCTACTTTTTCCATAGCGTCTGCGATTAGGTTACCCACCGCTTCGTCAGAGTTTGCAGAGATTGTAGCTACTTGTGCCGTCTCTTTTTTGTCGTTGATAGTTTTTGAGATTTTTTTGAGCTCTGCTACGATTTCCGCAACTGCCTTATCCATACCTCTTTTGATTGCAACAGGGTTTGCGCCGCTTGTTACATATCTTAGACCCTCTTTGAATATTGCGTGAGCAAGAACGGTCGCAGTAGTAGTACCGTCACCCGCTGCATCCGCCGTTTTGTTCGCTACTTCTTTTACTAGTTGAGCGCCCATATTTTCGATAGAGTCTTTAAGTTCCACTTCTTTTGCAACAGACACGCCGTCTTTTGTGATGTGTGGTGCGCCAAAGCTTTTTTGGATAAGAACATTTCTACCTTTTGGTCCCATTGTTACTTTGACTGCGTCTGCTAGTTTTGTTACGCCGCTATAAAGAGCGTTTCTTGCTGCGTCTGAATAAAAAATCTCTTTTGCTGCCATGTTTAATTCCTTAATTTTATTTTATTGTTTAGATTACATTACACCAAGGATGTCGTCGATGCTCATTACAAGATAGTCATTGCCGTCTACTTTGATTTCAGTACCTGCATATTTGCCGAAAAGTACCGTATCGCCGCATTTTACTTCGCCTTTTTCATCCAATTTTTTGGATACGGCTACTACTTTACCCATTTGCGGTTTTTCTTTTGCGCTATCTGGGATAATGATGCCTCCAGCAGATTTTGTAACTTCTTCGGTTCTTTCGACAAGAACTCTTTTACCGAGTGGTTTGAAGTTCATTATGACTCCTTTGTTTGATTTTTAGTATTTGAATTTAGCATTATTTTAGCACTCCAAAAACTAGAGTGCTAAAATTATACATACTTTTATATGTTATGTCAATAACTTTTGAGCCGCTTTCACTAAAGTTTATTACGAAACAGCGTCAACAACGGCGCTATCTATGTTTTCAAACTCAAAAGCAAAGCCCGATTCGAGCAGTTTTTTTGGATAGACTTTTTGTCCGCTCGTTAGCACTTTTGCCCCCTCCGAGTATATAAGCCTTAGTGCAAACTCCGGCACCGGAAATATGGTGGGCCTATGAAGCGCGGAGCCAAGAGCCTTGGTCAGTCCTGCATTTGTCGTAGGATTTGGAGCGGTGAAGTTGTATGCCCCGCTCCCACCTCTTTCATACAAAAACTCTATCGCACGGGCAAGGTCGCTTAGGTGTATCCATGAAAAGCCCTGGTTGCCGCTTCCTATCTTGCCGCCGAGTCCCGCTCTAAAAATAGGGAGCATCTGAGCCAAAGCGCCGCCGTTTTTGCCTATTACGATACCAAAGCGCATATTGACGCACTTCACCCCGCAAGACTCTACGGCTTTTGCCGCATTCTCCCAGCTCTCGCAAAGTCCACCTAGAAAATCATCAGCTTTTTTGTAGTTATATTCGTCGTTGTCGCCCTCATCATAATACCCGACGGCGGAGGCGCAGAAGAACACTTTTGGCTTATCACCAATCGCACATATCGCCTCTGCTAGTTTGTTTGTAGTGTCTAGCCTGCTTGAAACCAAGATTTTCTTGTACTCCGCACTCCATCTGCCTATTATCGGAGCGCCTGCCAGATTGATAACCAGCTGTGCGCCCTCAAGCTTAGCCGCCAAATTACCGTCAAAATCCTTGATACCTATTTTGGCTACTTCATGCCCTTGTTTTGAGAAATATTCGCACAAAAAACTACCTACAAAGCCGCTAGCACCGCTAATCGCAATTTTCACTTCATACCCTTTTATATTATGGTGTATAATGGATTCTATGGAAAATAAAGATTATCAGAAAATTGCAAAAGTTGTCTCCCATAAAAAGTTTGGGAAAGTATGGGAGCTCGAAAAAGAGCAACACATATTTGAAAGCAATGGAAACCAGTATGCCATAAGGAGTTCTAACTCTTTTTTTCTGGCAGAAAATTACCCTAGTTTTACGGAGCTTTTTTACAACGATTTTTCAAATAGCTTTGTGCTCGCCACCAAAAAAAGTGAGAATTCCGTCGCGGTAGCAATGGTTAAAGCGGAGAGGGGCGTAAAGCTCTGGGATGTCCAAAATAGTTCGCTAAAAACTATCCTCGAAAATAAGCAGCTTGTGCTAAAAAACGGCAACGATATATATGATGCAAATAACTACGCTGTCGGCAAAGTGTTCGTGATGGATAGACTCTCTATGACTATGATGGTGGTCGGCGATGACTTTAAGGTTGCTTTGATGCTAGATGACGGCCGCAGCGGAACAGTCAAAAGCGTTCTTAAGATGGATTTTGCCGAGGAAGAGATGCTAAAAACGCAGCTCCTGCACGTAGAAGGGGCTAAAACAACAATAGAGTACCAAAATATAGGCGAGGCGGAAAAAGTCAAAGAGCTAATAGACAATTTGATAGCCGAGGGTATCGAGCCGTCAAACATAGCCGTCACATCACCTTTTAAAAGCCAGCTTGCGCTTTATGAGGACATACTAAACGACAGTATTCCTCATGAAAATATATTACAGGCAAACATAGCCTCAACGCCAAAAAAATATGAGTATCTAATATTTTCGGTAGCGGCATTCGACGGCAATGCACTTCTTCTCAAAAACGCACATACGTTGGTAAAAAAAATGCTAAGACAAACAGAGACTTTTATCATAGCCGGCAATATAGAATTTTTATTTGAAAAAAATCAGCACTTGGGGGCTTTGCTGCAAAGTGCGTACGAAAGCGGTCAGGTGATAGAACTATGAGAATCTTTGAAAACGAACTTATCTTTATCGAACTCGAAGAGTCCGAGATACCGTGGCTTAAGATCTTTACGCAAAAGGAGCTAAAAGAGCTTTCCGATTGCGATGAAAAAACGAGAGAAGCCATATTTAGGGCGGCTTTTTTGATTGAGAGCGAGATGCTATCTTATTTTAAGCCGGAAAAAATAAATTGGGCGAGCTTTGGGAATGTCCTACCAAGGGTTCATTTGCACATTCAGGCAAGATTTAAAGAAGATTCTTATTTTCCAAATCCCATGTGGGGAACTAAACAAAGAGAGTTTGCGGCACAATTCCCACCTTTAAAGCCATTTTTGGAGTCTCTGGCACAAAAAATGCACAAGATTTTCCAATAAATTGATTAAGAATTGTTTTAACTCTTTTTGGGTTAAATAAGACAAATAAAATCCTATTTAATAAATCTTAAGGAAACCCAATGATTACGGCATATCTCGACAACAATGCCACCACTATCTGCGATCCAAAAGTACGCGAAGCGATGGAGCCTTTTTGGTGCGAATACTACGGCAACCCTAATTCTTTGCATAAGTTTGGGACAGACACCCATCAATATCTTAGAATTGCGATGGATAGACTATATAAATCAATTAATGCCGCCGATGAAGACGACATCATCATCAACTCCGGCGCATCAGAGGGAAATAACCACGTACTAAAAGCGGTATATTATGACGTGATACTGCCATCCGGGGGCAAAATAGACCACATAGTCACAAGCCAGGTAGAACATCCTTCGGTACTAGCAACATGCAAATGGCTAGAAGAGCAAGGTGTAAAAGTAACTTACGTACCCGTAAATTCTGAGGGCATCGTAAAAGCCGGAACCGTAAAAGCCTCTATTACGGAGCGAACGGCTTTGGTATCTATCATGTGGGCAAACAACGAAACAGGGCTAATATTTCCGGTAAAAGAGATAGCCGATATTTGTCGTGAAGCAGGGGTTCTTTTCCACACGGACGCTTGTCAAGCCATAGGTAAAATCAAAGTCAATATGATGGAAGTAAAAGCCGATTTTATGACATTCTCGGCTCACAAGTTTCACGGTCCAAAAGGGATAGGCGGTTTATACGTTAGAAACTCTCGCAGGATAACCAACCTTATACACGGCGGCGAACAAATGGGCGGCAAAAGAGCCGGTACGTTAAACGTTCCGCTTATCGTCGGCATGGGACTGGCGGCTGAGATGGCAAACGATTCTTTGGGTTATGAGCTAACAACAGTCAGGGCGCTAAGAGACGAATTGGAAGACGAGCTACTAAAACTTGAAGACGTATTTGTAGTCGGCACAAGGGAAAATAGAGTTCCAAATACGATACTAATAAGCGTGAAGGGTGTAGAAGGCGAATCTATGCTTTGGAATCTCAATAAAAACGGTATCGGCTGCTCAACGGGTAGTGCATGCGCATCGGAGGATCTTGAGGCAAATCCAATCATGATGGCAATAGGTGCCGACAAAGAGCTGGCGCATACGGCCGTGAGAATAAGCCTGAGCCGTTTCACGACAAAAGAAGAGATAGAAGTGGCGAAAAAAGAGTTTCCGATTGCGGTCAAAAGACTAAGGGAAATATCCTCAAGCTACGCATACACACCGAAAAACATTTAAGGGATAGACTATGGCAAAAGATGATTTGATAGGCGGCTCCATTTGGGAGCAATACTCAAAAAAAGTATCGGATAGAATGAATAACCCTCTAAATAGAGGCGAAATAACGGAAGAAGAAGCTGCGGACATGGGCTGCAAGCTTATCGTTGCAGATTACGGCGCAGAGTCTTGCGGTGACGCCGTCAGACTTTACTGGGCAGTTGACCCGTACGACAACATCATCAAAAAAAGCCAATTCAAATCTTTTGGGTGCGGCACTGCGATAGCAAGTTCGGATATGATGGCAGAGCTATGCGTAGGCAAAACGGTAGACGAAGCGGTCAAAATAACAAACCTAGACGTTGAATTTGCCCTTAGAGACCATCCGGATGAGCCTGCCGTTCCACCTCAAAAAATGCACTGTTCGGTTATGGCATACGATGTTATCAAAAAAGCGGCCTCAATCTACAAGGGCGTAGATATGGAAAGCTTCGAAGAAGAGGTAATAGTATGCGAGTGCGCAAGGGTGAGCCTACGAACAATCAAAGAAGTCATCAAGCTAAACAACCTAAAAACGGTAGAAGAAATCACGGCGTACACGAAAGCCGGAGCGTTTTGTAAATCATGTATCAAACCGGGCGGACATGAAGATAGGGAATACTACCTTGTCGATATTCTCGCCGAAACTAGAGCTGAAATGGAAGGTGCGGCGCAAGCGCACGCTGTCGACACCGAAGATTTCAAATCTATGACGGTGGTCAAAAAAACAAAACTAATAGAAAAAACACTCGATGAACACATCAGGCCTATGCTGATAATGGACGGCGGAAATCTGGAGCTTCTTGATATTAAAGACGAAGGTGAAGAAACGCACGTATTTATAAGATATATGGGGGCTTGCAACGGTTGCGCCAGCTCAAGCACGGGCACACTCTATGCGATAGAAGCAGTACTAAGAAGAGAGCTTGACATCAACATCAGAGTTCTCCCTATTTAAAAAGCAAAAAGGCGGCGTTTATTCGTCGCCACCCTCTTCTTCCTCATCTCTCTCACCCCTTTTTCTAGCGTGAATAACTATAGGTGAACCCTCAAAATTAAATTGCTCTCTTAGTATATTTGTCAAGTATCTCTTGTAGCTAAAATGCAAAGACGGAATATTCATAACAAGAGAAATTTTTGGCGGCTTGGTAGCATACTGCGTCGCAAACTTGATTTTAACTATCCTGCCGTGATCACCGGGAAGTTTATGCTTTTCACTTGCAAATTTAATAACATCATTTAGTTTTCGCGTCGGAATTTTTTGCGAGTAGTTTTCGTATACCTCGGCTATCTTGTCAAGTATCTTATGAACCCTCTTGCCGCTAAGTGCACTTACCGTAATTATCGGAGCAAAATCGAGAAATTTAAACTCATCTTTTATATCTTGAAGTATCTCTTCCGGCTCCCTTGTTATCTTGTCCCATTTGTTAAGAACTATGATTGCGCCAGTTTTGTACTTGTCGATAAAGCCCGCAACTCTTTCGTCCTGCTCTGTAAATTCGCTGCTTGCATCAAGTACCAAAATCGCTATGTCGGCGCTATCGAGCACTTTTTCGCTTCTATCTAACGCCCACTTTTCGATACCGACTATCTTACTTCGCTTTCTTATCCCGGCCGTGTCGACGAATGTTATATTTCGCCCTTCAAAATCTACGGTTTCATCCACCGGATCTATCGTAGTTCCCGCAACAGAGCTTACTATTGAGCGGTTTGAACCGGTTAGGGCGTTTAGAAGTGAGCTTTTGCCGACATTTACCCGTCCGATAATAGCTACTTTGATATCGTTTGATACGACCTCTTCCGCTTCTTCTTCATCATCCAAGAAATCCTCAAGACTCTCTTCACCGTCAGCGTCAGACAAATCATAAACTTGCGGCTCTTCATCAAGATATCCGTCTATCCATTCAAGCAGCTTTGAAATATTTCTATTGTGAGATACGGAGACAAGAAAACTGGTTTTTGCACCAAATTCAAGGAACTGCCATCCGGCTTCATTTTCTTTGTCGTTGTCTATTTTGTTGATTATTAGAGCAAGTGGTTTGTTTAGTTTTTGTATCTGGAAAAATAGTTTTTTTTCTTCATCGCTCGGCACACCTTTGCCGTCACATACAAAAAGTAGTATGTCAGCCTCTTCGGCAGATTTTAATGATTTTTCTTTAACCCTATCAAAAAGCTCGTCTCTATCTTCGATACCGCCAGTATCCCAGAGCTCCGCCTCCCCTTTGTATGTTCTAAATACCCGTCTTTTTACGTCTCTCGTAGTACCGGCAATATCGCTTATTATTGCGTCACGGTAACCCAAAATCCTGTTAAAAAGCGAGCTTTTGCCGACATTTGGCCTACCTATTATCGCTATTCTTTTCAAATTATTATCACTCGTTTTTTAATCGGAATGATACAAAGTTTTAGATAACGGCTTCCAGTTTTTTGACTGCGGCATCACTAAAAGGCTCGGCATGCAAAAACAAAAGACTTCTATCTTCGCCAAACAAAGCCACCGCAACCATATCTTCAGTTTTTAGTTTGGCAGCATTGTAAAGTCTCTTTGCGCAATTTCCATAAACGGCAAATATTCGCTCATCTTTCTCTTCCGGAAAAAAGTTTTTTACCGCAGAATCGAAACTATGGCGAAACATCTCATCTATGGAGCTTTTAAAAGCGATGATTTTATTAACTTTTATCACCCCTTTTGAAAGCTTTTCAAGCTTTGCGGACCATACTTTAGAGAAGTGCTTCGTTGTTTGGTTTCTATTAAAGACTATGACAAATGCCGTTTTTTTACCGTTCTCCATGACACTTTTCAGAGGTATTTCGTTGCCTGTTTTGTCGTGAGCTTTTATTGATTCTATAAGCTTTTGCATATGGCACCTTGGAAGAAGTTTAACATTTGCTATAAGAATTAT
The DNA here is from genome assembly GCA_050252455.1 of Campylobacterales bacterium. GTDB lineage: Bacteria > Campylobacterota > Campylobacteria > Campylobacterales > UBA6016 > UBA6016. Next base: position 217,701 of record JBFWKW010000002.1, read on the forward strand.
AACAATCGACTTACTTAAAATATAATTAAATTTTATGAAGTGCGACTTATATCAAACAAAGCGTCAATTTTTGATAGAATTATTTTTAAAACAACTCACAATGGATGTATATCAATGGCTATAAAACTCTTGTTGCTAGAAGACGAAGCGCAATTAAGCGAGATTATTGCTGAATATCTGGAGGAAAACGATTGCAATGTCACCATAGCTACCGACGGACAAGAGGCTATGGACAAGATATACGAGGAGAGCTTCGATATTTTGCTACTGGATGTCAAAGTTCCTTATATGAACGGCTTTGATTTGCTATCAAAAATACGCAAAGACGGAAATGAAACGCCTGCGATTTTTATCACCTCCCTAAATAGCCTAGACGACCTATCCAAAGCTTTTGAATCGGGATGTGACGACTATCTCAAAAAACCGTTTGAATTAAAAGAGCTGCTGCTTCGGATAAAAACCATTTCCAAAAGGGCATTTTTCCACAAGGCGGACGAAAAAATCGAACTTGGAAAAGGTGTATTTTTTGATATTAGCTCTAGCAAAATAACAAAAGACGGAACGAGTGTCACTTTGTCAAAAAAAGAGAGTCTTATTTTAAAGCTACTCGTTAAAAACAGAGGGAGAATAGTTACCCCTCAAATGATATTTGAAAACGCATGGGATTATGAGGATGAGCCAAGCGAAATGAGCCTACGCACATACATAAAAAATATCAGAAAAATCATAGGCAAAGAGCTTATAGAAAACTCGCGCGGGCAAGGATATATGATTGTTACAAGTTGAAAAAAAGTCATTTATCCAATTCGTACTTTTATACGTCGTATCCACAACGCTTTTTCTTGTGGCAATGTCCATTGTTTATTACAACTACCAAGAAAATATTTTCCTCGAGAACAAGCGCACCTCAATGCAAATATATTCTGAAAAAGTCGTAAATTCTATATATGACCTTAAGAGAACAGAAGAGATAGAGCTATATTACTCCGAAGATAAAAGATTTGACGTAGCTATGTTTGACAACAAAAAAAAGCAGGTTTTTTCTACATTTAACGCAAAAATAGATTTCAAAAAAAACTTCTACCATCGCGGTGCATATCTTTATTATGTAGATAAGATAGAGCTGGAACATATGAACATCAAATATCTCATTATTAGAGGACGGGATATTGCGCCGGAGCTAGAATCCGTCAAAACTCACCTTTTTGTAATTATGTCGGCCTCTTTTATATTTGTTTTTGTTCTCGCATACTTTTTGTCAAAAATGTTTTTACGCCCCATTAGAAACTACATTTCAAAATTAGACGACTTTATCAAAGATACGACCCATGAGCTAAACACGCCGCTTGCGGCAATCACGATGAGTATAGAAACAATAGACAAATCTGCGCTTGACCCGAAAACACTTCGCAAGATAGTTCGTATAGACAACGCCGCAAAAACAATATCAAGCCTCTATCAAGACCTAAGCTTTATGGCTCTTTACGGCAAGAAACCGAATAAAGACGAAATAATAGAATTGGACAAAATGGTATCTGAGAGAATTGAGTATTTTGAGCCTCTGGCGGATGTAAAAAATATTAAATTTGAGGCAATCCTAAATGAGTCAAAAATATATATGGATAAAAACAAGATGAGAATTCTCATAGACAATCTCATATCTAACGCCATAAAATACAATAAAAACGGTGGGAAAATACGAATTGTAACAAATATGGGGGAGCTTGTCGTTGAGGATGAAGGCAAAGGAATACCAAAAGAAAAGCTCAAAGATATTTTTGCCAGATACTCCCGCTTTGATGATGCTAGCGGCGGTTTTGGTATAGGCCTTAGCATAGTCAAAATGATATGCAGCGAGTATAAAATACTCTTATTTGTCGACTCCGAATTAACGCACGGAACAAAATTTGAATTAAAATGGAGTTTTGTAAATCAAATGCAATAATTTTTCACTCTTTTTTCACACATCATTTTTTATAATCTTCACGCTAAGCCCAAAAGGCGGCATAAAAATCTAAGGGGTTCTCAATGAAAAAAGTTCTTGCTCTACTAGTTGTTCTTGGTCTTACATCTGTATTTGCTGCTGAAGCAAACAAAACAGAAAAAAAAGCTGACAAAAAAGCTGAAAAACCAGCTAAAGCTAAAAAAGAAGCTAACAAAACTAAATAAGTTTTGTTTCGGCGAGACTTCGGTCTCGCTTTTTTATTTACCCTCACTATTCAATCATCCACTCACTCAAATCCATACAAAACCCGCACTCAAAAGCATCTTTTCGCTAAAATCAATACAAAGTTAAAAGACAACACCTAAAAGGTTATAGATGAACGATTTGTTTGAAGCAAACGAAGATATAGTAGAAACCTCCATTGAAGAATCCGTAAAATCAAGCTATCTTGACTACTCCATGAGCGTCATAGTCGGGCGTGCATTGCCTGATGCAAGAGACGGTCTAAAGCCTGTTCACAGAAGAATCTTGTTTGCGATGAACGAGCTCTCCCTAAGTGCGCGTTCGGCATACAAAAAATCCGCACGTATCGTGGGTGACGTAATCGGTAAGTACCATCCACACGGCGACAGCTCCGTATATGATGCCTTGGTTCGTATGGCTCAAGACTTCTCGATGAGAGCTCCGCTGGTTGACGGTCAAGGAAACTTCGGTTCCGTAGACGGCGACAACGCTGCTGCGATGAGATATACCGAAGCTAGAATGACCTCCCTAGCCGAAGAGCTACTAAAAGACATCGATAAAGATACGGTAGATTTCGTAGCAAACTACGACGGAAGTATGGATGAGCCATCCGTCCTTCCAAGCCGCCTTCCAAACTTGCTTCTCAACGGCTCTAGCGGTATCGCAGTAGGTATGGCGACCAATATCCCTCCGCACAACCTCAATGAACTCGTAGATGCCCTTGTATACCTAATCGAAAACAAAGATGCGTCACTTGAAGAGATAATGGAATTTATCAAAGGTCCTGACTTCCCTACGGGTGGTACGATATTTGGAACAAAAGGTATTTTGGAAGCTTTCCGTACGGGTAGAGGCAGGGTAAGACTAAGAGGCAAAACTCACATAGAGAAAAAACAAAACAAAGAGATTATCGTCATAGACGAGCTGCCATACCAAGTAAACAAATCAAAACTTGTAGAAGATATAGCAGAACTATCAAAAGAAAAAGTAGTAGAAGGTATCTCGGAAGTTAGGGATGAGTCTGACAGAGACGGTATGAGGGTTGTAATAGAACTCAAAAAAGACGCTATGGCGGAGATAGTACTCAACAATCTATACAAACACACTCAGCTATCCACTACGTTTGGCGTTATCATGCTCGCCATCGTAAACAAAGAGCCGAAAGTATTTACATTAATAGAGCTTCTAAACCTATTCCTCGGCCACAGAAAAACAATCGTTATCAGAAGAACGATATTTGAACTCCAAAAAGCAAAAGATAGAGCCCATATATTGGAGGGCCTAAGAATTGCTCTTGACAATATCGATGAGATAGTAGCCCTAATCCGTGCATCAAAAGACCCTCAAACAGCAAAAGAAGGGCTGATGAGCAGATTTGAGCTATCCGAAATACAAGCTCAGGCAATCCTTGACATGAGACTCCAAAGACTAACCGGTCTTGAGAGAGATAAGATAGAAAATGAATACGCAGAGCTGATGAAAGAGATAGAAAGACTATCTGCAATCCTAAAAAGCGAAGATTTGCTAAACGACGTCATCATAACCGAAGTAGTCGATATAAGAGAGAGAT